>DATLOJ010000084.1:0-11769 GCA_035536315.1 Actinomycetota bacterium
GTGGAGGGGTGTTTCTCTAAGGACGTACCGGGGATCGCTGGCCGGCAGCTCCGTACTCGCTACTTCCATCACTCTGCATCGATACCTTCGAACGTTCGGAATGATCGACCTGGTTCTGCCGGTCAGCGACTTCGTGCGGAATAAGCACCTGGAGGCCAGTCTGTTTCAGGGTCGAATGGTAGTAAAGCCCAACTTTGCTGAAGGGCGAACTCGGCGCATCGGACCGGGCAATCACTTTTTGTATGCCGGTTACCTCGAGGACAGCAAAGGGGTAGGTCATCTTGTCCGGGAGTGGCCTGGCGGCGTCGAGCTGGTCGTCGCCGGGGATGGACCGCAGGCCGGGCGGCTCGACGGTTTTGATGGAGTCACTTTGGTGGGCCGCCAGGACCAGGATGATATGGAGCAACTGTTCAAGCAGACCCGGGCGCTCATGGTGCCCTCCCGCAGCTACGAATCGGCCCCTAGGGTCATCTTGGAGGCCTACTCAGCTGGCGTTCCTGTGATTGCCAGCCGTATTGGAGGTATCCCGGAACTCGTAATCGACGGGGAGACTGGTCTCACCGTGGATCCTGACGACGGGCCCGGCTGGAAGGCCGCTATCGCGCGATTGAGCAGAGATTCCGAGTCCTTACGTATGGGTGCAAACGCTTACGAGCTCTGGAAAGAGAAGTATTCACCAGAGGCGGGCCTCAAGAACCTCGAGGATTGTTACCGTTTGGCCATCGAGCGCAGGGCAGCCCGCTAGTCCCTTATTGCACGACGATCGGAGCTTCGCCCCTTACTATCTAGGAACCGGCGCCGGTCCTGGCGCCTGATTGGCGCGACTGGGCATGAGGGCAGGTTAATCATCGATACGTTGGTTCGGGTTCTTGCGACGCTTGCTTTGGCTCTCGCCTTCGCCCTGTTGTTCATGCCCATCGCAGAGATCATCGGGAAGCAGTTCGGGCATGCCGTTCGCCCTCGCCTATTCAAAAGATCCAAACGCAAGGTCTCTTATTTAGGCGGCAGCGCCCTTGTGCCCGCTGCACTCGCGGCCAGCACCATTCTCTGGGGCATACCCAAACCTGTTTTGCCAGTCTTGGGCGGGGCGCTGCTGGTTTTCAGTCTCGGATTGTGGGACGACCGTCTTCACAGAGAAGGCGGACTCCTTCCCTGGCATCGGTTCGCTCTGGAGGCAAGCACTGCTGCCGGAGTGTGGGTGTTGGGCCTTCGGCCGTCGATCACCGGTCTGTACTGGGTCGACTTCGCGCTCACGGTTCTCTTCTTGATTGCTTCATGCAACGCCGTGAATCTGATCGACAACATGGACGGAGTAGCCGGCACTACGGTGGCGGTCATCGCCTCTGGTACGGCGGCTCTGGCACTGATTTCGGGACAGCTGGTAATTGCCGGGGTCGCGGCGGGTGTCACCGGGGCCACTCTCGGGTTCCTCCAATTCAACTTCCATCGGGCCCGCCTCTACCTTGGAGATTCGGGCTCGCTGTTTCTCGGATTCACTCTCGGAGGGCTGCTGCTGTCTCTGCGGCTCCCCCTTGGCTTCGGGGGTGGCTTTGTTGTTGCGATTGCCCTCATGGGTATCCCTTTTACTGATACCGCAGTTCGCCAAATCGCTAGATGGCTGACGGGAAAGTCGCTGTTCGATGTGACGGGCGGTATCGATCACGTTTCGCACAACCTGGTCGCCATGGGACTCTCCACGAAGCAAGTTGCCCTGACGCACGGCTTCTTTGCCGCCGTTGGCGTGGCAGCTGGCATTTACGCGGCGGCATCTCTTCGTATTGAAGCTGCGTTTGCGGCGATAGCCATGTTCTCGCTGATAGGTGTGGCGTTCCTGGCAGTAAGCGTCAGCAAGCAGAGAGGCAAGGCCAAGCGGCGCCGAGCTTTCGTTCTGGCGCTCGGGCTTATTGGTCTTCTTGCCCTTGGTTCCGCGCCCGCGGCAATCTCCGCTCGAAGGCACCTCGAGTCGGCGAAGCGTTCTCTCCAACTGGCCGCAACGGTCGCGCGGGCGGGCTCCCTTTCGGAGGCAGATTCACTGATCGGTAAGGCCGAGAGAGATGCGGCGATTGCGGCTGAGTCTCTAGGCGGACCAACGACATTCGTAGCGCGCTCACTGCCCCTCATCGGCACCAATCTCAAGGCGGCGCGAAGCCTTGCCTACGGCACGAATCTGATCGCTCGGTCCTCACGTGATGCCCTGAAGGCGTTGAGCGAAGTCTCATCCGGCGGATATGTAGCGGGGCGCATAGACCTCGAGAAGCTTTCCAAGGCGGCGCCATCACTCGAGCGGGCGGCTGCGGGGGCAGAGCTTGCGGTTGCAGCGGTTCCTCGTGACTCCAAGATGCTTCTTCCCCAGGTTTCCGGTGCGAGGGATGAGTTCGAAAGACGCGCCACGGACGCGGCCCACGGGCTGGGAAAGGCCTCGAGAACGCTCGAGGTGCTTCCAGCGATGCTAGGGGCCGACGGCCCGCGCACCTGGTTCCTTGCTGTTCAAAACGGGGCCGAGCTAAGAGCAACGGGGGGGTTTATCGGGGGCTTTGGGATCCTCAGAACAAACGGGGGGGCCGTTGAGCTTGTCAGCCTGGAGCCAGACCGATTCCTGCCCGTTCCTCCGTCCGAGGTCGATGCCCCGGACGAGGTCATTGCGCGCTATGACAGATTCGGAGCACGCAGTGGCTGGCAGAACGTGAACATGGTCGCCGACTTCCCAACAGCGGCCCGCATGATGGCCGGCATGTGGGAGCTATCCACGGGGGAAGCCGTGGACGGCGTCATCGCAGTAGATGCCGTCGCAATCGGACACCTTCTTGGCGCGGTGGGGCCGGTTGATGTTCCTGCTCTTGGCAAGCAAGTCACCTCGGACAACGTGGTTGATGTCACTCTGAGAGAGGCGTACGGGCTCATAGAGGACCGGGAGGAGCGCCAGGACGTTCTGGTTGATGTTGGGCGCGAGACTTTCACTCGCCTCACAAGCGGCACCTACGCCGACCCTCGCCTGGTGATCAATGGGCTCTCCGCAGCAGCTTCGTCCAAGCACCTTCTCCTGTGGAGCCGGCACGAGGAGAAGCAGCTAGGGGAGTTGGATCTGGACGGGTCAATCTCGGGCTCCCCGTCTTCCGACTACCTGATGGTCGTGTCCCAAAATGCGTCGGCCAACAAATTGGATTACTACGCGCGGCGCGGGATCGAGTACTCGGTTGATCTTCAGGCGGGAGCTGCTATGAAGGCAGACCTCACGGTCAGGGTGGACAACAACACTCCATCTGACCTGCCCGCCTACGTTTTAGGACCCGACGGCGCCGCAGTTAACAGGGCTTATCTGTCGGTTTACGTGCCCGAGTCCACCGATGGCCGGCTGGCGAAGATAGACGGCAAGAACACCACTCTAGAGAGCCACAGGGAAGTGGGCCTGGGCGTGCTGTCGCAGTTTGTTGAAACCAATCAGGGAGCCCAGTCGAAGGTCGACCTGTCCCTGGTGGGAAGAGATTTCAAGCCCGGAGAATACCGACTCCTCGCGCGCAAGCAGCCCACTCCGTTCGCCGACGATTTCAAGCTGGAAGTCACACTTCCTCCCGGTGCCGCCGTCTCGGAAATGACGCCCGGCATGAGACAGAACGGGAATACGGTGACGTGGAGCGGAAAGTTGTCCCGCGATCGTGAGTTCTTTGTGCGATACGAAATCCAGAACGAAATTCTTGGCGCCGCCTGGAACAAAATCGCCTCGCTCGCCGACTCACGCTAGGTAGAAAATCTTGCGTTCGATTCAAAGATTCGCGTGTATCCTCGACGGAGGGGCGACCAGGAGATTCATGGCTAGATTCAGAGCTTTAGTAATCGCGATTTCGATTGGGCTAACTTCATTTTTGGCCCTATCTCCCGCGGCCCCCGCAGGCGCGCAGTACCCCCCAACTGAGGGCGACTTGATCGTCGACAAGACTGTGGTCGTTCCCGGGGGGACGATTGACGTCGAGGGGGGCGGTTTCGGGGCCGGGGTCGTGGTCGCGGTTTCGCTTGAATGCCCCGACGGGGAGACCCAGCTCGGAACCTTCACCACCGATGAAAACGGAAATTTCAAAGGGCAAGTTCGCATCCCCGAGAATCAGCGTCCCGGATCCTGCATCTTGAGAGCCAGGGGACAGGGAGCCAATTTGGCACCCCGTACTTTGAGCGCCAGGATCACCGTTCGCGCGGCGGACGCAGCTCGCCGAACTCCTCGAACGGGTTTGGAGATACCTCCCTGGGTCATGTTCGGTGTCGCTCTCATCATGGCCGGCGGGCTTGCCTTGGTGTTCACAAAAGGCCGCCGTTCACACGCCTAGCCACTAGACTTAGCCAGACCTACCGGAGGGGCATTTTTCCTTGGAGCTTCGCGACTATCTGAGAGTTATTTGGCGCCGTCGCTGGCTGATCGCGCTTGCGGTGGCCGTTGCGGCGGGTTCCGCATTGGCTGTCACGACCCGGATAACTCCCAAGTATTCGGCGTCTGCCCGTGTCTTCATCGGCCCGAGAACCATCCAGCAAGATGATCTTTCAGGGGCCCTCCAGGAGATCAACTTTTCCCACGAGTTCGTTGCCTCATACGCGGAGGTGTTGGAAAGCTACCCCCTTGCTGAAAAAGTCGTGAAAAAAACGGAGCTGAACATCAGCCCGTCCACCATCGTCGATAACACCACTGCAGAGATCGTTCCAGATACAAGGATCATCGAAGTCAGAGTCATAAATCCATCACCAGAGCGGGCTCAGCTGCTTGCAAACAGCCTGATCGAGGTGTTTATCGAGAGTGAAGACTTGGGTGTGGCCGGAGGTGTTCCCGCAAGCCTGTTCCAGCCGGCCAGGCGCCCGACCCAGCCTGTTGAACCGAACCCTTTTAGAAATGGGCTCATCGGCGCTGTCTTGGGGCTGGCACTTGGCGTTGGAGTCGCCTTCCTACTCGAGCAACTCGATACGACCCTGAAATCAAAGGAGAATGTGGAGAAGGCAATCGCCCCCCTTCCAGTCCTTGCGGTTATCCCGTTTGCCTCCGAATCGAAGGGCAGAGAGATATTCTTGGAGTCGGCGCCGCAATCGCCACCGGCTGAAGCATTCAGAATCCTTCGCACGGGAATTCACTTCATGGGCGTGGATGACCCCATCAAGATCCTTCTTGTTACCAGCCCCTACGCTGGAGATGGTAAGACCACGGTGGCCACCAACCTTGCAGCCTCTATGGCTGCAGCAGGATCGGTGACGATTCTGGTAGAGACCGACCTTCGCAAGCCGGTGCTGGAGGACTTCCTCGAGCTTCCGCCGGGGCCTGGTCTCTCTGAAGTGCTGGTGAGCAGGGTTAAAGTTTCGGATGCCCTCAGAAAATCGCGCTTCAAGAACCTGCTTGCCCTTCCTGCAGGCTCCATCCCGCCAAACCCCTCCGAACTCCTTGGTAGCCAGCGAATGCAGCGCCTGATCGATGAGCTGGCGGCCATGTGCGACGTTCTTGTCCTGGACACCCCCCCGGCCCTTCCGGTCGCAGACGCCGCGTTGCTTGCACCTCACACCGACGGAGTTGTGATGGTGGTGCGCTCGGCCAGAACTCACGTGAACCGTGCGCGCGACACAAAGGAGACTTTCGAGCGAATCGGGGTTCGGGTGCTCGGAGGGGTCCTCAACGGAATCCAAAGGGACGAGGGCGACGGCGGCTACTACTACTACCAGTACTACAGGGAGCAGCGGGACGAGCCGGGAGGCAAGTCGCGAGGCAAGCAAAAGGAACCCACTTCGTCGAAGTCCAAAGGCAGGAGGGACGTTGGGACTTGGGACTACAACCCCCCCGAATCGGGCAGTCAGCCTGCCAGGGCGGACGACACGCGGATGTCCGCACTGGAGAAGACAGACGCAAGCGTCTTGGGGCCGCCGGCCCGAGCGAGTCAGCAGCGGCCGGCCGCATCAGGCCCAATGCCGCCGGAAACGGGTGAGGAAACCCCTCTCAACAAGCTTGCGGAGGTCGTTGAAAAGGCCAGAGAGGAATATCAGCGGCTCTCAGGCTCTCCTGAACCGGGTGGAACCAACTCGACGGGCGGGGCCACCGGGGCCACGGCCCGCAACAGCGCCAGCGCTTGGGAGACTGGGGGCGACGTGTCAACTTCTGACGCCACAGCAAAAGAGCCGTCCTTTGGGTCGCCAGTCCTGCAAGAATCTCGGGACGATAAGCAAGACAAACCCAAGGAGGTCCCCGATAAGCACGGTTACGAGGACTTCTGGACCGGCAACAAAAAGAGTAGCTAGCCAGTTTTGAGGGAGTTAGATGCAACCCGCTAATCAAAAGGCACGCAACATCGCAAGCGCATTGGGCGTTGTGATCCTGGCGCTTTCCCCGTTCCTTGTTTACTTCATGACGCGCGGAGATGCCGCCGGCTCTGACCAGCCTCCGGCTACTCGACAGTCGGTGGCTCCCTCGCCGTCCCCGTCGCCCATTCCGTCGCCGAGTCCGTCGCCGAGTCCGGCCCCTATTGATCGGGCCCAGATCAAGGTCGAGGTACTGAACGCAGGAGCTCCCTCGGGCTCCGGCAAGAAGACCGGCGATCTTTTGACGAGCAAGGGATTTACGGTCTCCAAGGTCGGAGATACCGAAAGGAATGTCACTGGATATCTCGTTTATTACAAAACCGACCAGCGAATGGCGCAGGAAGTGGCGACCGAGCTGGGGGCCAACGCTACGGTCGAAGCCTTGCCCGCCGACTTGAAAACCAACTTTGATGTCCTTGTCCTTGTGGGAGCTGGAAGCCAGCCCAGCCCGTCCCCAACGCCCAGACGAAGCCCCTCGCCCACGCCTCGAGCATGATTAGGCCCCCCGGCGGGGGAAGATTCGTCAAAACACCGTAAGTTAGCTGCCATGGATATCAAGGATTACCTACGAATCATTTGGAAGAGGCGGTGGATCATCGCGTTCGCTGTCGGTGCCGCCGCGGCCCTCGCAATGGGGATCTCCTCCCGGCAAGATCCTGTCTACCTCGCTGAGGCGAAAGTCTTCATAGGCCCCAAGAGCGTCAGCGCGGACAGCGATGATCTGTCGGCGGCACTCGAGCAACTAACTTACGGCCGTGAGTTTCTTGCCTCATATGCCGAGCAGCTACGGAGCCGGAGGATGGCCGAGAAAGTCATCGAGCGTCAGGGCCTGGATCTCACACCCGTAGAGCTCTCTTCGCGGGTCGACGCATCGATCATTCCGGACACCCGCATTCTTTCAATTACGGTCACCGACTCGGATCCGGTCAGAGCGCAGGAGCTCGTGAACGCAATCGCTCAGGTGTTTGTAGAGGACGGCATTGAAGACTTCGGGGGCCGCAGTGGAGTGCTTGCGAGCATCTTCGAGGAAGCGTTGACACCCACTCGGCCGATCAGTCCCAACCCCGTCAGAGACGGTGTCATGGGGGTGCTCATTGGCCTTGTCGTTGGACTCGGTTTGAGCTTTCTTGCGGAAAGGCTCGACACCACAATTCAGAACAGAAGCGATGTGCAGCGTGTCCTCGGGAACGTTCCAGTCCTTGCCAACATTCCTTTGGCCCCCGGCCCTGTTGGTCGCAGGATCTGGGTTAGCACCGAACCCAGCTCGCCCACGGCGGAGGCCTTTCGTATCCTTCGAACGAACGTCGAAGCTCTGGGCAGCTCCGGAAGCCAGACCATCCTTGTAGCCAGCCCCTACTCCGGTGATGGCAAGACAGTCGTCGCATTGAACCTCGCCGCGGCCATGGCGGCGTCGGGCTACAAGACACTTCTCATGGAAACCGACCTTCGCAAGCCCGTCCTTGCGAAAGAGCTCACGTTCGCAACAGAGCGTGGATTGTCCGAGGTCCTCCAGGGATTTGCGACTCTCGAGGAAGTAATCCTTCCATCGGGTATTCCCAATCTTCGCGTCGCCTGCGGCGGGGCAATTCCCACCAACCCTTCGGAGCTTCTTGCAAGCCAGGGGATGGCCGACGTCTTGAGGGGAGCCAAGCGGATTGCGGACGTGGTCATTTTCGACACGCCGCCGGCGTTGCCCGTTACGGACGCAGCGATCGTTGCCAGGCACGTCGACTCCACGCTGATAGTGGTCAGAGCCGGACAAACACCGGCCGCGCGCCTGCGCGAGGCAAAGGAAAGGTTCGACAGGTTGGACTCGTCGGTGGCTGGTGTGGTTATCAATGGATTGGAAATCGAAGCGGCCGGCGCGTACTACTACGGTGCGACCGGGAAGAAGGCCAAAGTCTCCGAGTCTGCCGTCACTGCTCTTGCGGTGGAGTTGAAACCGGCGACGGTTCCGCGCCAGGAGGTCAAAGTTGCCAAGAGCAAGCCCAAGGCTCGTACCCCGCAGGTCCGCGTGCCACCCCGGCGCCCTTCCAAGCAACCGGTGCATCCCGAGCCCGATTCGGATCCGAATTCGCCATTTTCGATTGTGCCTGCCGCCCGCCCTGCGGACTATCGAAGGGAGGCGCAGCTATCCAGCGACTCTTCGGCTGCCGCCGAGCCCCAAGTCTTTCCTGGTCCTGGAGCCGACATCGCGCGTGCCATCAAGGCAGCAGTCTCGCGCGGCCGAGTGAACGCTGAACCGCCGAGGTTCGAGGCCGACAGCTGGGCCAACGGGGCAGACGAACGTGATGTAGATGCACAAGAAATTGAGAAGGACGAGCTCGACTCGGGTGCGGTGGGTGAGGAGAGCGAGAATTCCAGTGTCCAGGCGGAGGATGGTGGAGAGTCCGAGGACGTAGAGCCGGTTACCGGGCCAGAAGCCAAGCCTGACGTCGCGGATTCAGATCGCGCCCCCGAATCCGAGAAGGATTTGGAATCCAACTTGAGACCCGCGAGCCGGCCGCAGGAGAAAGAAACTCAGCCCGACGGCGAGTCCGACGATGAGTTTTGGCAGTTAGGACGTAAGGGCTAAAGCTTGATGATGTTGCCCTGAACGCCTTTCAGGGCATTGCGCGTGTCGAGGATGCAACGAGCATGCCGAGCAATCCACTGCCAGTTGTAGTCGGTGTGGTTTGTGTGCACGAGTACGAGGTCGGCCTCCTCGATGGCTTCCTCCGTTAGCTCGACTCCCTGCATAACCCCGTCGCTCAGTCTGAGCTCACCGGCGAGCGGATCGTTGAACGAAACTTTGGCTCCGGACCGCTGCAGCTTCTCGATGATGTCGGTTGCCGGCGATTCTCTTGTATCGCTGACATCCGCTTTGTAGGCCACGCCGAGGACAAGCACCGAGGAATCCTTGATGCTCTTCCCTCCTTCATTCAGCGCCTCACCTATGCGTTGTACGACGTACTGAGGCATGCGCTCGTTGAATTCGCGGGCCAGCTCGACGAACCGAGCCGTCGACCCCATCTGCCTGACGCTCCAGGATAGATATGCCGGATCGACGGGAATGCAGTGACCGCCCCAGCCGGGCCCCGGGTAAAAGGGTTGGAATCCAAAGGGCTTTGTGGCGGCAGCGTCGATCACTTCCCAAACGTCGATCCCCAAATCTCGGCAAAGGATCGCGATCTCGTTCACCAGCGCAATGTTTACGTGCCGGTAGGTGTTCTCCAAAAGCTTCGCCATCTCGGCCGCGCGGGGTGAGGAAACCCGGTGCACCTTCGCAACGAAGCTTTCGTAGAACGCCGCCATCAACTCCGTAGATTGTTCGTTGATCCCCCCCACAATCTTCGGAACGTTCTCGATTCCGAACTGTTTGTTTCCCGGGTCGATTCGTTCCGGGGAGAAGCCGAGGAAGAAGTCGGTTCCGGCGACGAGGCCGGATGTCTCGAGGATTTTGAGGAGCGTGTCGTCGGTCGTACCCGGAAATGTCGTGCTCTCCAAAATTACGAGCTGATCTCTCTGAAGCGTGCTTGCAACGTCGGATCCTGCGGCCTCGATGAAGGACATGTCCGGTCTGTCGTGCTTCAGGGGGGTTGGAACGCAGATAACGATGACGTCCGCACCCGCTAGCGGGGCCGTGGAGCCAGTGGGGCGGAATCGTCCTGCGTTGACTTCGGCGGACAGCTCCTCGTCGGTGACGTCAGTGAAAGGCGAGCGGCCCGCAAGCAGCTCCTCGACGCGCTCGGTGCTTACATCGATGCCGGACACCGTGAAGCCGGCCTGCGCGGCTCGGATGGAAAGAGGAAGGCCAACGTACCCGAGCCCGATCACGCAGACGTGGGCTCGACGTTCGGTTAACCGCGTCTTCAGATCCACAACGCCCGCAAGTGTAGCCGGGTAACATCGACTGGCCCCCGATTGAACTTCGAAAGGATCCCCTCTTGCCGTTTTGGACTCAGAAGAAAGTTTGCGTCACAGGTGGCGCCGGCTTTGTCGGATCGTTCTTGACCGAGATGCTCGTGGAGGAGGGGGCGGAGGTCACCGTCGCTGAGACTTTCGAACGGGGAAGCATGTCCCGAATCGATGCGGTCAAGGATGACGTGCGGATAGTCAATGCAGACCTTTCCACGAGAGAGGGGGCCGACGCAGCGACTAAGGGCCAGGAAGTGGTTCTTAACCTCGCAGCCAAAGTGACCGGCATTGAATACAACCGATTCCACCACGCCGACATGTTCTCGGCGAACATGCGAATTGGAACAGAGGTGATCGATGCTGCGGCGCGCAACGGAGTAGGGCGTTTCCTGGTGGTGTCGACGGCCTGCATCTATCCACACGACTCCGCAGTGCCCACGGCCGAGGATGAAGGTGAGCGGGGGACCCCAGAGCCGACGAACGCCGGCTACGGGTGGGCGAAGCGTATGCAGGAAAACCTCGGGCTCTACTACGACACCGAGACCGATATGAGCGTGGCCGTTTGCCGGCCTTTCAACATGTACGGCCCCCGGGATCACTGGGACGAAAAAACGTCACACGTAATTCCGGCGCTGATCAAGCGCGTTTTGGATGGCGACGACCCCGTGATCGTTTGGGGAACCGGCAATCAGACGCGGGCATTCCTACACGCGAAGGACGGTGCGACCGGAATGAAGCTGATTGCCGAGAAGGCTCCCTCCGCTGAACCAATCAACATCGGCCATGACGACGAGATCTCAATGAAGGACCTGGGTGAGCGGATCTTGAGCATGACCGGAGTCATGTCGACGCTTCAATTCGATACGTCGAAGCCGGACGGTTATCCGCGCAGGGCGGCCGATGTCAAAAAACTACGGGAAGTCACCGGATGGGTTCCCGAGATCTCTCTTGATGAGGGACTCAAGGAAATGATCGCCGAGTACGAACGAATTAAGTCCGAATAGGTTCAAACGACGAGGCATCGGCAGCCGCTTGCCTGGGGTCTAGCGAGGAATCTCGGCTGCTTGGTTGACTGCTCTCTCCAGGTCCTCAGCGAAGCGGTCTATCGAGTAGCGATTTTCCGCCAGCCTTCTGGCGGCGGAGGACGTTTGCTGCTGCACGTCGCGATCTGAGGCGAGAGCGGCGACGGCCTCTGCCGCCGCCGCAACATCCCTGGGTGGGACAAGAGTTCCGGCCCTTCCCGCGACCATCTCTGCAATTCCTCCCCAGTCGTATCCGATGATGGGAACCCCCGATGCAAGAGCCTCGATCGCAGTTGTCGGGAACCCTTCCGGCTCGGCGAGGTGTACGAAGACGTCCATTGCTGCATACGCCGGAGCGGTGTCTTCCAGTCTGCCCGTTACACGCAAGTCGGGCACCGACGCCGCGCGCGATGAGATTTCGTTGAAGTAGGCGCGGTCATCCTCGAAGAGGGGGCCGCCGGCAAGAAGAAACTGCATTTGGGGAAAACGAGACTGAAGAAGGGGGATCGTCGCGAGAAAGTCCTCGATTCCTTTG
>DATLOJ010000085.1:0-2717 GCA_035536315.1 Actinomycetota bacterium
CTCCATCGAGAAGCCCTCCGGCAGTCCCTTTCCGTCGTCGTGAACGCTCAGCTTCAACCTGTCCGGCCCCCGGTCCATCTGCACCCGCACGGTCCCGCCCCGGGGGCCGAACGCGTGCTCGACCGCGTTCTGCAGCAGCTCCACCAAAACGACGGCGAGCGGGGTGGCTGTTTCCGCGGGGAGCGAGCCCGGATCTCCTGAGAGCGCTATTTCCACTTTTCGTTCCGTGTCGGTAAGTCCCTCTTTGACCATGGAGGCGATGACGGATGCAACGGCCCCGAACTCGACCGACTCCGTCGTCTGGCGGGAAAGAGTGTCGTGAACGACGGCTATCGAGGCGATGCGGCGCTCCGCTTCCTGAAGCGCCGCCTTTGCCTCGGGAATGTCCATCCTCCGGGCCTGGAGGCGGAGCAAGCTTGCGATCGTCTGCAGATTGTTCTTGACCCGGTGGTGCACCTCTCTGATGACTGCATCTTTTCGCTGAAGCTGCCTTTCTCTGTGGCGGAGCTCGGTCACATCTCTTACCAGGAGCATGACTCCCGTCACTTTCCGCTCATTGCCCTCGAGAAATGGAATGGCGCGCTGAAGGACAACCGTTGATTCAACCTCTGCGTCACCTTCTGCCGGAATCCCTGTGGAGAGCGCGTATGAAACCGGGGAAACGTCGACCCCAAGCCCCGCGACCTTTTCGCCCTCGATGTTCGAAACGATTCCGAGCCGCCTGTAAGCAGACAGCGCGTTGGGGCTCGCGTACGTCACGGTGCCGCCCGGATCGATCTTCACCATCCCGTCACCAACCCGGGGCGATATCTCAGGGTCCAGCGTTTCCCCAGCGAATGGAAAGGTTCCCTCCTCCACCATCCTGCTGAGTGCCTCGCCGCACTCGAGATAGTTCTGCTCGAGGCGCCCCGGCCTGCGATGTCCAAGCGGCGCACCCTCCTTGGTCATGACCGCAATCACCCTTGGACCCACGGGAACCGGCACGGCCTCCATTCGCACCGGAATCCCATCGATGAGCACGGGGGCTTCCTGCCGCCAGCTTTGAGACTCGTGGTAGGCACGGTCAATCACGGGAATCTCCTCTGCTCTCACGACCCTGCCGAATTCGTCGTCGGGGTGAAGCGTCTGCGCCGTGTACGGACGCATCTGCCCGACGCATACGAACCGTTTGCCGTCTTGATGCAGGCACCAGAGGAGCAAGTCCGCGAATGAAAGGTCGGAGATGAGCTGCCAGGACCCCAGCAGGCGATGAATTCTGTCGAGGTCGCGCTCGCTGAGGGCTGTGGATCCACCGACGAGTTCCGAAAGAGTGGACATGGCTATGGCTTTCTGGGGCGCGGGCGGGGTACCTTTAGTCGATCACCGCTATGACGTCGCCCTCCTGCACGACGCCGCCTTCGCTTACAGAGACGCTGACGACCGTTCCGGACTTAGGAGTCTCCACCGGGATCTCCATCTTCATCGACTCCAGGATCACAAGGACATCACCCTCGGTCACCGCGTCTCCCGGTTTCACCAGCACCTTCCAGACGTTGGCCACCATCTCACTCAGAACCTGTCCCATCAGACGGCTTCCGCCAGCGAAAGCATCGTTCTGGACTCGACCGGATCGGCAATCTGTCTGCCGGCGTCAACGGCAATCTTTGCTGCCGCAGCAACCAGGTCGCCATTCGATGAAGCCATCTGCCCGTCCGGAAGATAGAAGTTGTCTTCGAGCCCAACCCGAATGTTGCCTCCAAGGGAGGCCGCCGCTTCCACAAGCGTCCACTGCTTTCGCGAGATGCCTATGACCTCCCAGGTCGCCGGCTGCGGCACGAGCGAGGCCATGTGCTCGAGGGTGCGCGGCTCGGCGGGAGCACCGCCGAGCACTCCCAGAATCAGTGAGAACTGCACCGGGGGCCGCAGAACCCCCATGTCAATAAGGGGAACCGCGTTGTATACGTGGCCGGTATCGAAGCATTCACATTCTGGCTTAACTCCGGCCTCGTTCATCTTCTCCAGGAAGAAAAGGATCGTCTCGAACCTGTTCTCGAAGACGAAATCGAAAACGAACTCCTTGCGTTTGGTGGAGTACTTCGCGTAAGTCATAGATCCCATGTTTAGAGCGCCTATCTCCGGCCGCAGCTCGACTATGTGGGCTATGCGTTCCTCTTTTGGGATGTGCACGGCGCCGGTGGAGAAGTTGATGATGAGCTCCGGAGCAACCGCCTGAATAGCATCCCGGATGGCCCGGTACTCATCCACTCTGTAGGACGGAGTTCCGTCCGCATATCGCGCGTGAAGGTGCACGACCGACGCGCCTGCATCCGCCGCCCTTTTGGCTTCCAGCGCGTACTCCTCAGGGGTGTACGGAATGGCCGGACATTGGTCCCGGCCCGCCGCGACCCCGGAGAGGGCCGCGGTGATGATGCACTTGTCCTTGACTGTCAGGCGCGCTTGAAGAAGTTCTGCATCTGCATTGCGAACATCATGTCGCCCTTTATCTTCAGCTTCCCGCTCATGAAAAGTGCAGGTCCCTGGGCTTCGCCGGAGATGAGTCGCAGGAAGTTGGGCAGCGAGCTCTGCAGAGTAAGCCGCGGGTTGTCGGCCGCACCGGCCGACGTGGCGATCGTGCCGTTGTCGATGTTCACGGTCCAGGTCTTGGTGTCGCCGGCCGAGTCGATGTCGTACTGGACGACCGCCTGAGTCGATGCGGCTTTCTCGGCGTCGAATGCGGT
>DATLOJ010000086.1:0-4519 GCA_035536315.1 Actinomycetota bacterium
AGCAGTGACGAGCAGCCGAAGAAGACGAGGCCGAGCCCTGTAAGTCCGCCTGAGATCAGATAAGGAATCTGGCCCTGGGTGTAGTCGAGACTCGCAGCACCGTTCCAGCCAATCCCGATGAGGATGAAGCCGGCGACCAGAAGGAAGACCGGGACGAAGTCGGCGTAACGTGAGACGTTTCGCATCGGGCTGATTTTAAGCCCACTGGGGGCAGAAGGTGCCGTTTTGGGGGCCGGGTGGCCGGAGAATGTTCCGTTAGCTGCCGAGAAACTGCTGTTGGGCGGAGTTTCCGAGCGGCGGGAGATCCATCAACACATCCAGCCACGCCTGAAGGTTAGGGCTGTCGGAGTGCTGGGCCTCGGGGGGTGGATCGGGTTCGGGGGCGCCGCCGAGCTCCCAGGACCCCTGGGTGCTCTCCCGGTCATCCGCTTCCTTCAGGACGCTTGCGAGAAGGTCGATGGGAACGACGTTGGCACCGGCTCTGTACCGAAGTGCAGCGCTCGGACGGCCGGGCCCCTTGATCAGGCCCGTGCGGATGATGCACGCCGGGGCACCTGCCTCCGAAAGCATCTTGACTGCGTCCTCGATGACGGATGTCACTTCGTTCCCCTCTGGGAGCAGGCCGGAGATCGGAAGGATGACCTGCTCGATTTGGCTTGCGGCGAGCGCATCTGCAGCGGCATTCGCAAACCCTCTGAACAAGGGCGGGTTTCCAATGATCGTGAATATGTCGGCGAATATCGGTACGAAGGTGTGGACGTTGGTCAGTGCCGCATTCAACCGGAAGGCATCGTCCAGGTCCCCGACCGCGATCTTGCATCCGATCTGGCGAAGCTCATGATCGTCCTCCTCCAGATAACAGCGAACCTCACCGCCGTCCGCGCGAAGCAGGGCCGCGAGCGCGTGAACGATATCCAGGTCGGGGGCAGCCGCGGCAATCAGAACGGGCATTAGACGACCAGTGAAATCTCGGCATCGCCGGCTGATAGCTCCGCGCGGCTTCGGGGATGGAGGGGCTCGCCGTCGACATGAATCGAAAAGGGTTTGTCCGCTGAGACGACGACCGGCCCGGACGTCTCGGTGACGTTTGCGTCGGGGCCGAACTTTCCCGTGAGAACCGCGCCCAGAAGGTAGTTCGGAACATGGTGATACTTCAGTCTCTTCAGGGTGAAGAGTTCGATCGAATGTTCTTTGACCTCACCGCCCCGTAGTCGCTTTGTGGATGGGCCGGCAAGCTTCACGGGCCTTCCGGCGAGATAGGCGTACGTTTCTCCGTTGAGAGCAATGGCCATGACGGCCGGGATCTGCCGCCCGCCGACCTCGACGCTCAGAAACGGCTTCTTAACAAAGTACGAACCAAGAAAAGTAGTCATGGCCGCCATGTAGAAGTAGGGCTCTCCAATGCGGCGCTTCGTAGGTTTGTTGGACTCCACCTTCGTGGCAGCTTCGGCATCGAACCCACAGCCGCAAGCAAATGTGAAGTACCGGTCGTCGACCTTGGCAGGTCTGAACGAGGTGGTCGTGAGGTTCTCAATGAGGAGCCGGTCCGCGGCATCAAGCGGATCCCGCGGGATTCCGATGTTCCTGGCGAAGACGTTCATAGTCCCCCCGGGAATAATCGCAAGGGCGACTTCAGTGCCGATGATTCCGTTGACGACTTCGTTGACCAGGCCATCGCCACCAAAAGCCACTATGAGCTCGTTTCCATCGGCTGCCGCCTGGCGGGCTACCTCGACTCCTGCGTCTCTGGCCCGCGTGAAAGTTGAGTCGAGCTTGTAGCGGGTCTCCAGCGCGGCGATCATCACCCGCACGAGGGCCGGAGTAACGCCGCGAGCCTCGGGATTGAATATGAGATGAGCTCGTTTCAAGTCAAGGCCAAGTTATCATCGGCGCCGTGATTCACGACCACGATGGCGTAATAACCATAGACACGTACATGCATGGGTTCGATGGAGTCACCGCGGTGTATTACCTCCCCGGCCCCCGCCCTGCACTGATTGAGACGGGGCCCGCTTCGTCTTTGGAGCACACCTTGAAGGGCCTGGAAGAGGCTGGGGCCGATCGCCTCGATTGGATTGTCGTGACACACATTCACCTCGACCACGCGGGGGCCGTCGGTCATCTTGCGAAGAAATACCCAGAGGCGCGGATAGTCGTCCGCCAAGAAGGCGCGCCGCACCTCGCGGACCCCTCCCGGCTGTGGGCGTCTGCGTCGAGGATCTACCCGGACATGGAGAAGCTATGGGGAGGTATGGATCCGCTTTCCGAGGACAGGATCGATGCCGTCTCCAATGATGGGCCCGTCGCGGATCTCGGGGACGGAAGAACTCTCGACGCGGTGTACTCCCCCGGACACGCCAACCACCACATGGCTTTGCTGGATGCGCAGCGCGGAGATCTTTACCCAGGTGACGCCTTAGGAGTTTTCCTTCCGGAAGCAAATGTCATGCGTCCGGCAACGCCTCCGCCGGAGTTTTCGCTGGAAATGACGATCGAGAGCGTCGAAAAGCTGCGGGTCCTGGGGGCGACGCGCGTGTTGCCGACTCACTTCGGACCGGTGCCGGATCCGGCCGGATGCTTCGATGAGGCCATAAGGCGTTACACACAGTGGGTCGAGGCTGCAGAAGGGCCACTTGCGGAGGGAAAGAGCATCGAAGAAATTGCTGAAGTATTCAAACAGAAGCGCTTCGAGTGGTACCCGGGCCTGGGGGCCGACGTAATAGAGAAGTTCGAACAGACCACGTCGTACGACATGAATGCGATGGGGATAGTGCGGTATCTCAAGAAGCGAGGAGCAACGGCAGCAGGCTAATCGGCCGAGATTCCCCCCGAGGCGTCGCTGATTCGCTCGTCGATGTCAAAGAATTCCGGATCCTCAGCAGCGATCCTTTCCCACCCTGCAACAGCTTCTTCACGGCGCCCCGACTTCTCGAGAAGGTCGGATCGCACATACCAGAGCCGGAGATGATGGGGCTCGACAGATTTCGGCTCGAGCTCGCCCTTGGCGAGATGGCCGATGGCGCGGCGGAGGTCCCCCTTGTCGGCGATCGCCGAAGCAGCAACGATTACGACCTCGGTCCAGACCTCCGGGGTCACGTCTGGCGGTTGGACTTCGGAACAGATCTCGATTGCCCGGTCGGCGCGCCCGAGGGCCCGGTAACAGTCGGCGATGACGTGATTTTGTGAAGGCGAGGCGGTCATCCGTCGGAATGTGAGCAACTCCCTTGTGGCTTCCTGCCATTGGCCGGTGTGGTAGTAGCTAAGGCCGAGAAGCTCTCGCACGCGCGGCGACCGCGACGCGGCGGCCTTTGCTTCTTCAGACAGAGTCGTTGCGCGGGAATGGTCTCCGGCAACGTAGGCCTCGAGGGCCTTCGCGACGATGGCGGCGGCCTTGTCGGGGTCGCGTGATGTGGACTTCAGCTCTGCAAGCCAGGCCCCGTCGAGGCCGAGCATCCTTGCGGCACCGGGAGAGCCGTACCGCGTTCTTCCCGCTTCATCGCTGCTGTCGCGGGTAGTCGGAGGGCCCAGTCGCTTACCGGCCGAAGGCCTGGGGGCGGTTCGCTTGTCGGCGGGGGGCCGGGGGCCGGTTCGGCCAGTCCCGGGGCGGGCCGGTCGTTCGCGTTGGTCGGATCTTGGTGCAGTTCGGCTTTCCCGTGGGGGGCCGCTGCGCTTGTCCGGTGGTCTTGCGCGGGGCGGGCCGGTTCGCTTGTCGGGGGTTCGAGATCTTGGGCCGGATCGAGCGTCTCCCCGGCTGGTCGAACTAGTCGGGGTCTTCGGCCTTGCCGGCCGATCGCTCGAGTTTGCTCTGGGCCTTGCGGTCGGCCGCTGAGGGCCGGAGCTACTTCCTCTGCTCCCGGACGGCCGGGGGCCGGGCTTGCGGCCTGCTCCAGCCGGCTTTCGGGTGGGCCTGTTCCCTTCACGCTTGCTCATGGCGTTGAGGGTACCCTCAAGGAAGGGTCGCGGAACTTAAATCGGGGGCCATGAAAACAAAAAAGCCACGACCGTTAGGCCATGGCTTTTCGTTCCTCCGCAATTTCCGGAAGAAAAGGATCCCGGCAGCGACCTACTCTCCCACCAGGTCTCCCTGGCAGTACCATCGGCGGTGGAGGGCTTAACTTCCGGGTTCGGAATGGAACCGGGTGTTTCCCCTCCCCTATGGCCACCGGAAACTTATTCGGTTTTCAATCGAGGGATCTCCTCGAGAACCGATAGCGAGCGCGAGCAACGATCAAGTCCTCGGACTATTAGTACGGGTCGGCTCAACACATTACTGTGCTTACACCTCCCGCCTATCAACGCAGTGGTCTGCTGCGGTCCTTACCGGCTTACGCCGTGGGAGCTCTCATCTTGGAGTTGGCTTCGCACTTAGATGCATTCAGCGCTTATCCAATCCGGACGTAGCTAATGAGCAGTGCCGCTGGCGCGACAACTCACACACTAGAGGTCCGTCCGTCCCGGTCCTCTCGTACTAGGGACAGCTCTCCTCAAAGCTCCTGCGCCCATGGAGGATAGGGACCGA
>DATLOJ010000087.1:0-4481 GCA_035536315.1 Actinomycetota bacterium
TTCTTCTCCTCAGCGAGGCTCTTGACCGAGGTGTAAGCCCCCTCGAGTCGCCGTTCGAGGCGGTCGTTGACCTCCTTCTCTTCCCAGCGGAACTGTTGAATGTTCTGAGTCCATTCGAAGTAGCTTGCGATGACGCCCCCGCTGTTGGCGAGGATGTCGGGCAGCACTTTTACGCCGTTCTGTTGGAGTGTTGCGTCGGCCAGCGGAGTAACCGGGTGGTTGGCCCCCTCCACCAACAACTTGCATCGGACTTTGTCTGCATTTGTGGGAGTGATCACTTCTCCCAGCGCAGCGGGAATAAGGATATCGACGTCGAGGGTCAGCAGCTCTTCATTGGTGATCGACTCAGAGCCCGGAAAGCCCCCCACAGATCCAGTTTCGATCGAGTACGCCAGTAGCTTTGAGACGTCCAGACCATTTCGGTTGACTGCCCCTCCATAGGCATCTGTGATTGCAACGACGCGATAACCGCGCTCGAAGGCGATCTGCGCGGCCCAGGATCCAACGTTGCCGAATCCTTGAATCGCCACATCCCCTCCCGGCGGCATACCAGCGTCCTTCAAGGCATGCTCCATGACAAGCACGCAGCCGCGGCCCGTGGCTTGCTCCCGCCCGTACGAGCCCCCCAGGGCAATGGGCTTGCCGGTAACGATTTCGGGTGTGTATCCCTTGACCTTGCCGTACTGGTCCATCATCCAGGCCATCGTCTGAGCATTTGTGTTCACGTCGGGGGCCGGGATGTCGCGCTGGGGGCCGAGAATGTGAAGGATCTGGCTCGTGTAGGTGCGGGTCATTCTCTCCAGCTCGGATTGACTCATCTTGGTTGGATCGACCTCGATCCCACCCTTCGCGCCGCCGAAGGGGATATCGGCGATCGCGGTCTTCCAAGTCATGAGGGAGGCCAGGGCCCTCACTTCATCGAGAACGGCACTCGGGTGGTAGCGGACGCCACCCTTGTATGGCCCCCTGGCTCCGTTGTGCTGCACCCTGAAGCCCACGTAGACCTCTGTGGTGCCGTCGTCACGCCGCAGAGGTATCTGAACCCGCAGCTCTCGGTAGGTTCCGCTCAGGACCGCACGTGCCGCATCGCTAATTTGAAGAATGTCCGCCGAACGGTGAAAGAAATAGTTGACGGCCTCGAACGGCGTCATTCCCTCGCGAAGCTCCATCCCCACCTCCCAGCTCAGTAGTGCCGGTATTGTCCAGGAGGTCGGGCGTCGGAGGGAAATCGGAGGGCAGTCTCATGAAGCGCGAGAATCGGTGGCGAGCTGCTAAGGAGGTGCGCTTTGTTAATGCTCGGAATGTTCCTGGTCGGAGTTGGCCTTTGGCAACTCCTGGGCAACGCCGCCTGGATCTGGATCGGTTTCGGCGTTGGAATTTTTGCCGAGGGACTCTTTGGGATCGGAACCGGCCGATATAAGCCAAGGGACTGAGAGTCTCCCGGTGCGTGTGCCGTTAGGATTTGAGCTAAAGCAAGGAGTGATGGTTGGCGACTGACTTCAAGATGCCTCAACTGGGCGAGACCGTGGTGGAGGGCACCGTTACCCGGTGGCTCAAAAAGGAAGGCGACACCGTTGAGGCGGACGAGCCCCTCGTAGAAGTTTCGACCGACAAGGTCGACTCCGAGATTCCATCACCTGCAGCGGGAAAGATCATCAAGATTCACGCCCAGGAGGGCGACACCGTGCAGGTCGGGGCGGTAATTGCCGAAATCGGCGATGGCGCTGCGGACGGCGCATCGCAGACAGAGCCCGATGAATCCGCCGCACCTTCGGACGCCGCAAAAGAAGTACCTGAAGAGGCGGCCCCCGACGACGCCTCTCGAGAGCAGGAGTCCAGCAAGCAGGAAGAGAAAGTCGCCGAGAGCGTCACTGAGGAGCAGGAGAAGCCACCTGCCAAGAAGGCTGGGGGAGAGGGAAAGGGACCCGCCAAGATCGCTGCGTCTGACTCGGAGCCACGAAGGGGAATCCTTTCTCCCCTCGTAAGAAAGCTCGCGCAGGAGCACAAAATCGACCTCGATTCTGTAAAAGGCAGCGGGACGGGGGGGCGAATAACGAAGCAGGATGTGATGGCCGCGGCACAGGCTGCCGGTTCGAAGCCTGCGACCGGCAAGGCTGCATCACAGGAGCAAGCCGAACCAGCCTCACAACCGACGCCTCAGGCTCCCCGCGCCCCGGGGGCCGGAGAAGAGATCGTCGCCGTGTCGACGATGCGCAAATCGATTGCGGAGCACATGGTCGCGTCTCTGCACGAGACGGCCCGCGCGTGGAATGCGGTGGAAATCGACATGACACCTATTGGAAGGCTTCGCGAAAAGGCGGGGCCAGCTTTCAAGGAGCGCGAGGGTTACTCACTCACCTGGATGCCGTTTATTTGCAAGGCGGTTTCGCAGGCCTTGTTGAAGTTTCCTCAGGTCAATGCGACCTGGAACGGCGACGGAACTATCACGCGCAAGATGTACGTGAATCTGGGAATCGCCGTGGCTCTGGAGAATGGGCTGATCGTTCCCGTTATCAAGGGGGCCGAGGGAATGAACCTCGTCGGCCTGTCACGGGCAGTCCGGGATCTTGCCGTCAGAGCAAGAAGCAAGAAGCTCCTTCCCGACGACGTTCATGGGGGAACATTCACGATCACGAACCCCGGGCCCTTTGGATCCGTCCTGTCCGTTCCGATAATTAACAAGGGCCAGGCGGGCATCCTCGCCGTCGACGCGGTCGCCAAGAGGCCTGTGGTTGTCACGGACGAGTTCGGAGAGGACTCCATCGCTATCAGACAGATGCTGTTTATCTCGATGTCGTGGGATCACCGCGTCATCGACGGTGCCGAGGCTGCGCAGTTCCTTGCGACCTTGAAAGAGATCCTTCAGGAAGCCGACTTCGAGTCTGATCTAGCCAGTTATCTCCCGAGCTGAGATGAACGAGCTCCGGGTCGTCGATCTAGGAATTGTTCCCTACGCGACCGGACTTGACTGGCAGAAGGAGCTTCATGCGAAGCGGTTGAAGGACGAAGCTCCCGATGTGCTCCTGTTGCTCGAGCACCCGCATGTTTACACGCTTGGCCGGCGATTCTCCCGCGAGCACTTGCTTGTGAGTGACGAAGTTCTAAAGGAAAAGGGCATCGACGTGCAAGAGGCAGACCGTGGAGGCAGCATCACTTACCACGGCCCCGGCCAGCTCGTCGCTTACCCGATCGTCGATCTCAGAAGACCGGACCGGGACCTGCCGGATGCGATCCGCTATCTGAGAGTTCTGGAGGAGGCGATCATCCGAACGGTGAGGTCCTTCGGCGTTATGGCGACTCGCCGGGAGGGCAACACCGGTGTCTGGGTCGGTGAAAACAAGCTCGCAGCAATCGGCGTAAATGTCTCCAGGGGAGTGAGCAGACACGGGCTCGCACTGAACGTCTCAACCGATCTGGAGTTCTTCGCAGGGATGGTGCCTTGCGGGATATCGGGGGCCGGAGTCACCTCACTTGCTGGCCTGCTGGGCGCGGCTCCATCAATCGACGAAGTCAAAGGGGTGCTCGCACGGAACCTGGCGAAGCTCCTTTATCGCAGAGTCGTCAATGGCAACGGTGAGGATCTTGGCCTCGTTTCCGAAAACCTGCCCGAGGTAGTCGCGCTGAACTCCAGAAAACGCCGTGCCGCCAGAAAAACGGACACCGGCAGTCCCGGAAGTGCGCTCGGGGGTAAGTCGTGACCAGCGTTTTCATCGGCGAGAAAATCCCGACAAAGGACGAGGTTTCCGGCCCCCCAAGAGCCCCCCGCCCCCCGTGGCTGAAGACGAGGTTGAAGACCGGGCCCAATTACTCAGAGCTCAAGCACCTCGTGAAGGACCTCGGGCTGCACACGGTTTGCGAGGAGGCCAAGTGCCCCAACATCTACGAATGCTGGGAGGCCAGGGAAGCCACCTTTCTTATTCTCGGGGATCACTGCACGCGCAGGTGCGGGTTTTGCGACATAACAACGGGCAAGCCCGGCCCCCTGGATTTTCAGGAGCCGGTAAGGGTGGCCGAGGCCGTAGAGAAGATGGGTCTCAACTTTGCCGTGGTAACCGGGGTTGAAAGAGACGACGCAGCTCCAGACGCCGTCGCTGCCATCTGGGCCGCGACGATCGAACAGATTCATCGGCGTGTGCCGGGCTGCGGTGTGGAGGTTCTAACGGGAGATCTAAAGGGAGAGCGAAGCGCGATCGAGATCGTTCTGGACGCAAAGCCCGAGGTGTACGCCCACAACCTGGAAACGACTAAAAGACTCCACCGAAAGATTCGTCCTGGGTTCAGATACGACCGATCCGTTGATGTACTAAGAACGGCGAAGGAAATCGATCCCGGCATCCCGACAAAGTCCAACATCATCGTGGGGATGGGCGAGACGTTCGAAGAGGTCATCGAGTGCTTGCGCGACCTGCGCAGTGTCGGCGTAGACATCATGACTATCGGCCAGTACCTTTCGCCGACTTTGTCTCACCACGTCCCCGTCG
>DATLOJ010000088.1:0-56193 GCA_035536315.1 Actinomycetota bacterium
CGTGCTTCACATGCCTCGCCGGCGTTGTTCCTGCCGAGGTCCATCGATCTGCTCCGGCGCGGGGTGATTGCATGGCAGGACATCGTCACTTCGCAGGTTCGCTTGGCCGAACTTGGCGAAGCGATTGAGTTCGCGACGAAGGATCGTGAGCAGACGATCAAGGTAGTCGTCCGCCCTTAGTGAAGCCCCCAGCCGCCGGCGGATCCCGTGACGACGGGCGCAAAGGGAAATGAAATGACCGATGTCGAGCTGGTTGTCGATTGCAGATGCGAGCTCGGAGAAGGGCCCGTCTGGCACGAGCAGGAGATGGCCCTTTACTGGGTCAACATCAACGGTTTCGAGCAGCACCGGTTCGACCCGGAGAGCGGCGAGCATCAGGTCGAAAATTTCGACCAGCACGTGACCGCGGTCGTCCCGCGTGAAAAAGGTGGGTTCGTAATGTCGATGCGCGACGGGTTCGCGCTCACAGATGGATTCGGCCCTCCGGCCGAGATGGTTGCCCAAGTCGAGAAAGAGACGAACACCCGCTTCAATGACGGAAAGGCCGACCCTGCCGGTCGTTTCATCGCCGGCACGATGGGGTTCGACGCGGCTCTGGGGGCCGGAGCGCTCTACCGATTCGATACCGACTACTCGGTGACCCGGCTGCTCGATGGGGTCTCGATATCTAACGGACTGGCCTGGTCGGCCGATGGCTCGACGCTTTATTACATAGACACTCTGTCGTTTCAGGTCGAGGCATTCGACTACGACCTGGAAACCGGTGACTTGAGCAACAGGAGGCAGGCGATTGAGTTTGGTCGCGACACCGGTTATCCCGACGGAATGTCGATCGACGAGGAGGGGTTCCTTTGGGTCGCGTTCTGGGGAGGCAGCGCCGTACGACGTTTTTCGACTGAAGGGAAGCTCGACCGGGAGATAAAGCTCCCGGTTCCTAATGTTTCCAGCTGCGCGTTCGGGGGGCCGGATCTATCCGACCTTTACATAACAACCGCCTACGAGGGCCTGTCTCCCGACCTGCGCGAGGCGCACCCCACTTCGGGGAGCCTCTATCGGGCGAGCCCGGGAGTTAGGGGGGGCCGGGCTTACCGCTTCAAGGGGTAACGCGCCGCAGAGCGCGTCCTCCGCTCGACCTTGTCGAGCTAAGGACGCACGGGGGAACCTCTCCTGGACCAGGTCCAGCGGAGGTTCCGGTCAGGCTTCTTTGACCCCTGGTGTTCCGGGCCTGAGCGGCGTTCTCGTGTTGCCGGTGACCAGTTCGGCCTCGATGCCCTTTGGGATCGTGAAGCTCATCTCCTTCCCGAGCTTCACCTGGATCAGACCGCGGGGAGTGGGAACGGCCCCCTCGACTTTCTGCAGGTCCCCCTTGTGCGGCTCGATCACAACCTTCTCGAATCCGGGGGAGGCGGGCCTTACTCCGAGGATGTGAGTCGAAAGGTCGAAGGTCGGGGTTGCCGACCACGCGTGGCATCTACTCCCGAGGCCCGGAGGCGCGTCCCAGTACTCCTCGAAGCATCCGTTTCCATTTGCGAGAAGCGACTCCCATCTTCTAATTGAGTCCATCAGGAAATCGAAGCGCCCGATCTGCACCATCGCCTGATGCACGAAGTGACAGAAGAACGGCTGAGCCATCACCACATCGTTTTCTTCGTTGAAGTTCTCCGGCTCCCGCCACTGCTGCAACAACCTCTCCGAGCGGTTCCCTGGGTCGCCCGGCGTTCTCGTCTTGACGGCCCGCTTCGGGTTGAAGACGTACGCGCCGATGTGGCCGAGGCGCTGGGCGTCTCCCATTCCCGCAAGGATCGCCAGTGCGTTGGTCTGCTGACTAACGCGCCTTGCGGCCCCCCCTCCGGGATCGGCCGCATCGACATAAACCTCACGCTCACCGTCCCAGTACTTGTCGAATGACTCTCGGGTGTGAGCGGCTCTCGATCTTGCGCGGTCCGCCATTCCGGAGTTGCCGGTTGCGTCGGCGAGCGTTGCGAAGTCGTCGAGAGCAAGGGCGTACAGCGCGTCGGCCGCGGCGATGTTGCCTCTTCGTTCGGTCTGAGCCCAGTCGATGAACACCCAGTTCTGCAGGGTGTCGAGCAGGCCCTCACTTCCGCGTTGACGCTCGAACCATTCGAGTGCGCGGGCAGCGGTGATGATGAGCTTTTGAACGAGCTCCTCGTCACCCAGATAGTCCCAAGCTCGCGCTAGCGTGCGAATCCAGTGAAGCGAGTAGTCGGGGATGTTGAGCCAGGTGTGCGCGAGGTCCGCAACCGCAACCATCGGCATGAGGCCGTCTGGTCGAGCCCCCTGGCTGTGTAGCTCGAGGTTCCACTTCGCAAGGTCGTAGTTGGGGTTACAGACGAAAGAGATCAGCGTGTGGACGTAAGCGTCGCCGAGCCAGGCCCGCTGCTCTCTCCCGGGGCAGTCGAGGTAAGCATCGGTCGAGCAAAGGTCGAGTGTTCGTGCGCCTGCGGTCCAGATGTCGTTGAGCAGCTCGTCCTCGCATTTGAAGAACGCGCCCGGGGGCCGTGGGAACGTTCGCTCTCTTCCAGAGACTTCAATTCTCCAGGCCTCGCCGGTTCTGACAGATGCGGACAGGTATCTGAAGCCAACTGCGTCGAAGGCTTCATGCCTTTCTCCGTCTCCGCCCGCGGTGTAGCGCAAGGTCCATCGCCGTGGGGCGATAACCGGCCGGCCCGAAGAGTCAATATCTTCTCCACACGCAAGGTCGATGACGGTGCCGGCCCCTGCGTCGATGTCGAGGATCGGATGAGCAAAGACGATCTCGCCGAAGTCGTAAGTAACCGTCTCACCTTGCGCCGCGTCGACGGGGTGGATGGGTTCTTCCACTTTTGATCCGGCGGGACTTTCCGATTCGAACACGACCAGTGGCGGGCGTCCTCCTGTCTTGTCCGCGCCCGAGCGGCCGGCAATCGATTTAGGAACCACGATTCGCTCGTGAAGCTGCGGCAGCGGTGATTGCCCGAGCAGGCCGAAGGGCTCGGTCGGAGGCTCGGCGTGCGGAACACCGACCATTCCACTCGGATCGAGCACCTCTGCCGGTTGCCAGACTGAATCGTCGAATTCCTGGTCGAGCCACTTCTTAGGGACACGCGCGCCGTCGATGATCTCCGCCGATGGCGGTCCGCCCCATTCACGCTTTCCAGGAAGGTGGGGAGCTGCGCTCACCCGCCAGGACGAGTCGGTGATCCACAGGTCGGTACCTTCGCCGGTCTCCAACTCGGCCTCGAGCACGAAGCTGCCGAACCCGAGCTGCATCACCGGCTGAGCAGGAACCCAGTAAAGGGTTGCGCCGCCGTAGTAGCGGCAGACCGCCGCGATGGCGTTCTGTCCGGGAACCAGCAGTGGACCGATGTCGAATTCGTCGTAAGTGAGATGCGAAGGTTCGCTGCGCACAGGCCCCCTGCCAAGAAGGGTCCCGTTCACCCACAGGATGTAACGGCTGTCGGCAGTGACTCTGCATCGAGCCGCTCTGGGCTGTTCGACAAGGTCGTACGTTCTTCGGAGGTACCCGATCGCATCGTTGGGCCGCTGGACTGAAGGGTCGGAGAACAACGATGTGCCCGCGTTCTGCTTGTACCACCAGATCCATCGCGCTCGCCAGCGGCGCGGCCAGTCGTTCATTGAAAGACTCCTCGATGCGGCAGGGCCGTATGCTACCCGTCACCTTGGAACCGGAAGTTTGCGTCACTCATCTGCGTCCGACTGACCTCAAAGTAAGGCGGGGCGACGGGCCGGGCGGACCGCGGGGGTAGGAATGAAGCCGGCGAACCTTCGATGCGAGTTCATGACGAACCCAATCGGGATCGACGTGACGACCCCCCGTCTGTCCTGGACGGTCGACTCGGACGTTCGCGGGGATTTTCAGGTTGCCTACCGGATCCTTGCGACCTCTGACGGTGGAGAGGTGCTCTGGGATTCGGAGAAGGTCGAGTCATCCCAGACAACTCATGTCGAGTATGGCGGGCCGTCTCTTGCCCCGAGGGCGCGCGTGTACTGGCGAGTGGCCTGCTGGGACGCAAAGGGAGTCGCTTCCGACCTTGACGAATGCTCGCCTGCTTTCTTCGAGACGGGGCTGCTCGACGAGTCCCTTTGGAACGCAGAATGGATCGGCCTTCGCAACGCCGGATCGAACGATATGTTCAGACCGAGCCCTCATCTGCGAAGGGTTTTCGGGATCGCCGATCCGGTCGCGAGCGCACGTCTTTACATAACGGCCCTCGGTCTTTACCGGGTGTGGATCAACGGACAGCTGGTTGGTGACGACCTCTTCACGCCGGGATGGACCGACTACGACGTTCGTGTTCCCTACCAGACCTACGACGTGACGGGCCATCTGGTGCAGGGCGAGAACTGCATTGGCGCGGTGCTCGGTGACGGCTGGTACAGCGGATTTGTCGGGGGCCAGCGCATGCGTAACCGATGGGGCGAGTTGCCCGAGCTTCGAGCGCAGTTGGAGATAACTCTCGAGGGTGGTGAGAACATGTTCATCTCAACGGACGATTCGTGGCAGGGAGCCTTCGGACCGATTGTGGTGTCCGACTTGCTGATGGGGGAGGACTACGACGCCCGCAGGCAGCTGGGCGAGTGGACGACCGCAAATTATGACGACTCAGCATGGTCTATGGCTCGCGTGCTTTCTGGAACCAATGCGACCCTGGTGGGCAAAAGGAACGAGCCGGTACGAAAGGCAATCGAGCGAGTCGCGGTCGAAATGACGGAGCCGGTTCCAGGCACATACGTATTCGATCTGGGGCAGAACATGGTCGGATGGGCCCGCCTTTCAGTAACCGGAGAAGAGGGCGACCAAATCCGGCTGCGGCACGCCGAGATGCTGAATCCGGACGGAACGATCTACACAGAAAACCTTCGAGAGGCGGCTTGCGTCGACCGATACACCTTGAAGGGTGGCGGGCCGGAGACCTACGAACCGTCGTTCACCTTTCACGGGTTCCGCTACGTGGAGGTAACGGGGCTCCGGGGGAAGCCGGCTCTCGAGTGCATCACTGGAATCGTCGTCCATTCCGACTGCGAGATGACCGGCTCGTTCGAGTGCTCCCACGAGCTGATCAATCAGCTGCAGAGAAATATTCAATGGGGCCAGCGTGGCAACTTTCTAGAAGTTCCGACCGACTGCCCTCAGCGTGACGAGCGCCTTGGTTGGATGGGCGACGCACAGATCTTCGCAAGAACTGCAGCCTTCAACATGGACGCCGCCGCCTTCCTCACAAAATGGATGATCGACGTGCGGGATGCGCAAAGTCCCGAGGGCGCGTTCCCAAACGTCGCGCCGAAGATCAAAGCACTCGGTGGACACGCAGGCTGGGAGGATGCGCTGGGGCTGGGAGCCCCGGGCTGGGGCGATGCCGGCGTCATCGTGCCCTGGCAGATGTACCTGTGTTACGGAGACACGCGGCAGCTCGAGGAGGGCTTCGACTCGATGCTGCGGTGGGTGAACTTCGTCGAGCAGTGCAGCCCCGGACTGTTGTGGACGGATGTCAAAGGGTGGAACTTCGGCGACTGGCTCTCGATAAACGCCGACTCGCCGGGCGAAGTTCTGGCGACCCAGTACTTCGCCTATACGACGGCCCTTGTCGCGCGAATCGCGCGGCTGCTAGGGCGCGACGAGGCTGAGGAGCTCGAGGATCTTGGGGGCCGGATCAGAGAGGCGTTCAACAAGGCTTACGTCTCCGCAGACGGCAAGATCAAGGGCGAGACACAGACAATCTATGTTCTGGCTCTCCAGTTCGACCTTCTGCCGGACGAGCTTCGGATCCTCGCTTTTGAGCATTTGATCAGGGACATCGAAAGCAAGGAATGGCACCTTTCGACGGGCTTTCTTGGCGTGACTCACTTGCTGCCCGTTCTGTCGCGCTTCGGCAGATTCGACGTTGCATATCGCTTGCTCACGAACGAGACGTATCCATCGTGGCTTTACCCCATTCGACACGGCGCGACCACGATCTGGGAACGATGGGACGGATGGACCGAGGAGAAGGGCTTCCAGAGTCCGGGCATGAACTCGTTCAACCATTACGCGTATGGCTCGGTTGGGGAGTGGATGTACGCGAACGTCGGCGGAATCGACATCTACGATGAAAGGCCCGGGTACGAGCAAATCCTTATCAAACCGGTCCCCGGAGGCGGCATCACGTCCGCGAAAGCGACCTACGACTCGATAAAAGGAAAGATCGAGTGCGACTGGTCGCTGAACGACACAGGAATCGTGATGAAAGTTTCCATCCCCGCGAACACGAAGGCGACGGTCATGATTCCTTCGACGGGACCGGTGACCGAGTCCGGTAAAGACCTATCTGAAGCCGACGGAGTTCATTCGGTAGTCCAGGGCGAAAACGTGACGGCCATCGAGATAGGCGGGGGCCGCTACGAATTCGCTTCGACATCCACGGACTGACGCGAAGCTGTAACTGCTACAGGTTCGCGTCGCGGGACCGCATCAGATTTGACCGGCGTGCATCTTCATTCCTACTGCGTCCGTTTCTATTTTCCAAAGCCGGCCGTCGAAGAAGACCTTCGTGTGGTCGATTCCGACGCAGTCGGTGGCCCACAAAGTTGATCCGTCGAATGCGCAGTTCGTGCAGACGGCCTCGTCGTCCAACTCTATGAGTCCGAGGTACTCGCCTTCGGGCGAAATGACGTCGATGCCGTGGGAGAAGACGCTCGCGATGAAGATCCGTCCATCCTCTGCGACTGCGAACCCGTCCGGGATGTGGTTCTCCGGGAGCGTGTAGATGAGCTCCGGCCCCCGCTCTCCCAGCTTCATGACGTTGCGGGTGTAGGACTCCACCCAGATCAGGGTTCCGTCGGGGAGGAAGCCCAGGCCGTTGTCGTAAACCGGGCCGGGGCTCACGAAGACCTCGCCCTCGCCGCCCTCACCGGCCGCAAGGATGTAACCGTCCTTCTTGTTGTCCGGGTCGAACCCGTGAGCGGGGTCGGTGAAATAAAGCCGCCCGTCGGGACCGAAGCAGATGTCGTTGGGGGCCATGATCGTCCGGCCCGCCACCTCGAAGAGAAGGTCCTCGACGTCACCGGCTAGCGAGACGCGCTGGATGCAGGGAGTAATCATCTCGTCCGCTCGCCATGCGGCCTGTACTCCGCCGTTCTGCGCGACGTAGAGGTTGCCGTCGGATCCCAATGTCGCTCCGTTCGGTGCGCCACCGGTTTTGGCGAGGTCCTGGAGACCGGTTCCGTCGAAGACCCGAAGCCCCTGTCCATACTCCTCGCAAAAAGCGACACGCCCGTCCGGAAGAACAACCGGACCCTCGGGAAACCCGAGACCCGTGACAACGACTTCTGCTTTGGACATTAAGAACCTCCGGGAAGCGTTCGTGAAAGTGGGCGGTAGTATCCACGATTCGATGAAAGCCGCCCGCTACTACGGCCGCAAAGACGTGCGGCTCGAGGATGTCCCCGAGCCGAGAGATCCCCTCGCCGGCGAGATAACCGTCGACGTGTCCTGGTGCGGTATCTGCGGGACGGACCTCGAGGAATACCTCTTCGGCCCGATGATCATTCCAACCGGCACGCCGCATCCGCTGACCGGTCAGATGGCTCCTTTGATCATGGGACATGAAGTTGCAGGCAGGGTGTCGAAAATCGGTAAGGACGTCACGCATCTGAAGGAAGGTGACCTGGTCGCACTCGACGGGCTGATCTCATGCGGCAAGTGCTACTGGTGCCAGCGCCATCAGGTGAACCTTTGCGTGAACATGGCGTCCATCGGCCTAATGGGCGACGGGGGACTCGCCGAGCGGCTCACCGTCGAGGCAAAGACATCCATTCCCGTCCCGGCAAATGTTCCGGACGATCTCGCGCCGCTTGCCGAGCCACTCTCGGTTGCGATCAGGACTCTGCGAAGAGGCAGACTGATGATGGGCGAGCGTGTTGCGATCCTGGGGGCCGGAACGATCGGTCTTGCCCTCATGCAGGTCGCGCGGGCCGGAGGCGCATCGGCCGTTTACATGGTTGATCCGACACCTTTCCGAAGGGAGCTCGCACAGCGGCTCGGGGCAACCGGCACATTCGAACCTAGCGAGGAGCTCGTCGATGAGTTGAAGGACGAAAGGGGAGTTGGGCCCGACATCGTCGTAGATGCGACTGGTATTCCCTCCGGCCCCGCCGAAGCGGTAAGGCTTACACGAAGGGGGGGCCGGGCCGTTGTCGTCGGCTTGCCGACAGAAGCATCGTCGATCGACGTTCTGGACATGGTTCTTCGTGAGATCGATCTCATCGGTTCGCTCTCGCACATCTACGACGAGGACTTCAGGCAGGCGGTCGATCTGATCGCAGACGGGCGGGTCGATGCGGCTTCACTGATCACGCATCGCATCGCGCTGGACGATGTGGTCGAGCAGGGCTTTGGTGCACTGACCGGCCCACAGCGCGAGAAGACCCTCAAGGTGCTCGTCAGCCCGGCTCTCTCCGCTTAGACAAATCACTCACTCTTCGCAAAGCCCCGTTCAAGTGACGGGCCGCGGCCTGCTCATCGGCGAGGATGAAGTCTCGCTGTTTTCCGGAGAGGTTCACTACTGGAGGCTCGATCCCAAAGACTGGGGGACCGTCCTCGATGCGGTTCGATGGCTGGGTTTCATGTTCGTTGCGACTTACGTTCCCTGGGCAGAGCATGAGATAGCGGAAGGCCGCTACGACTTTTCAGGACGGCTGGACATCGAGCGGTTTCTCGGCCTGGTTCACGAACGAGGGATGTATGCGCTAGTAAGGCCCGGGCCGGACTGCGCATCGGAGCTAACGACCTCGGGTTGGTCCCGCCGAGTGCTCGATGATCCGCGCACGCAGGCTCGCCGTTCAAACGGAGATCCATACATCCTCGTCACCCCGACGTCCTGGGTGTTCGCTCCGAGCTATGCATCCAAGGTGTTCCTCGGCGAGGTCGCGCGATGGTACGACGAGATCGTTCCTCGGCTGGCTGCTCTGCAGTATCCCAACGGGCCGGTCGTTGCGTGCCAGGTCGACAACGAGATGGGTTACCACTTCCAGGCGAACTCGTACGCGCTCGATTACCACCCCGACGCTCTGGCCGAATACCGGGACTTTCTCGCGTCGAAGTATTCGGATCCATCGTCCATGAGCGAGGCCTACGGATTTGAAGTTGGGTCATTCCATGACGCGCAGCCTCCGGTTGACGGAAGAGACGGGCCTGAGGCCAAGCGGACCGATTGGGTCGAGTGGAGGGAGCGGCACCTCATCGGTGCGATCGGCCGGCTCAGTGCGATGGCTCGAGATCGCGGTATCCACGTGCCGATAACTCACAACGACTACCCGCGCATGACAACTCCCATGAACCCGACGGGGCTGGAGCGCTCGGGAGCAGTGGATGTTGCGGCCGGCGATGTGTACGCCCCGAAAGAAGGAGCGTCTTATGTGCGGGAGTTTGCGCGCTTTCTGTCTGGCACTTCCAGGCTCCCTTTCCTCGCGGAGATGGGGGCCGGATTCATCACGGTGCCGTGGCTGCTTCCGATGAAGGTCCAACCCGCGGACGAAGAAGCAATCGATGTCAGGGCCTTTTGCTGCGGAGTCAAAGCCGCCAATGTCTACATGCTGGTCGAGAGGGATCGCTGGTACTCGAGTCCGATTACGGAGCGCGGCGAGCTGCGTCCAAATGCGACGCTCTACCGGCGGCTTACCGAGCTCAAGGGCCGGCTGTTCCCACTGGCGCGATGGGCTCCTGCGCTGCTGCTGGAGAACAGAGCCGAAGCGCGCAAGGATGCGGCGCTCGATATCGCTGGCACTGCAGTTCAGTCCTTCCCACCCATGTTGCCACTCGATCACCGGCTCTTTCGCTTCTCATCGGGCGCAGGAGTCAAGCGTTACGAGCAGTGGGACAAAGAGCTCGCAGCGGAGCTCCAGAAGGGCGGGATCGACTACGACCGGGCCTCGACTGCGACTCTGCCGGACCTTTCGCCGTATGAAGTCGTGATCGTTCCTGCGTTCGACCAGCTCGACAAAGCGGTCGTCGACGCGCTGAAGGCTGCGGCGGGCCGGGGAGTGAGGATCGTGGCGGGACCGGAGTCCGGGGGGATGACTGGAGACGAAATCGAGGTCATTTCCGATCCGTCCATGCTGGGCCCGTTCCTGCCGGCCCCCAGGTTTGTGTGCGACAACCAAAACATCGAGCTCCATCTATTCCAAGGCGAGCAGGACATCCTGGCGGCGTTGAACAACGGGGCAGAGCAGGAGGCCGGAACGATTCGAGCCGGCGAAGCCTTCGGATTGGAAGGTGTGTGGGAGCACGAATCATTACGGGGTGAAGGGTCAGTGGATGTTGCTCTGAGGCCGTGGGCCGTCCAGGTGTGGAAGGTGATGGCTTGATACACCCCGACCTTCGCGTCCACGACCTGCATCCGGAGGGAACCGCCCATCTGCAGGGCCTCTTCGGCTCACGCCAGTGGAACCGGAGAGAGATACAGGTGCTTCATGCGTCCGGGAGGGTCGTCAACGCGCTCGACACCGCATCGGGGATCCTCGAGGACTTTGCAGAGCGCATCGACGACCCGCAGGCCGAAGCAGACCGGCTGCTCGAGAAGACGGGGGCCGGACGGGTGATCATCGTGGACGCGGACCTGCTCGATGGTTTCGCCTCCTCCCTTCCCGAAATCGCCAAGAAGAACCCAGGCCAGGCCGAGCTGCTCTGGGCGGCCAACGAAGCGTTCTGGAATCATCCGGCGGTCGTGACCTCGCCGGCCCCCGTCACTCCGGAATGGCCGCGGGTAGCGCAGAGGCTGCAGGTCGTAGGGGAGCGGTTCACGGTAGTCGTCGCGATCTACAAAGAGGGCGAGCCTTACTGCGACTTCATGGCAACAGTCGAGCAAGGCCTTCTGACCGAGGTCACGTCCTCGCTGGGAATGAGACCGTGGTGGAAGTCGCACGACGACCTGATAGCCGCCGTCGAAGAACGGGGGCCGGTTCCGATCGCAGTGGCCTGCGAACAGTCCGCTCTGGACGATCTGTTCGCCTCGCCCGACGCCGTTTCCGCGCTGGCGAACCTGCCGAACCACCCGGCCGTGCACTTCACTCGGGGTTTCGAGCTTTTGTTCGAAGAAGACAGGAGATAGAAATGGACAAGAACGTGATTACGCCATATGTGGAGCACAAGCATCTAGTCACAGAGTCCTATCCAGATAGCCGCAACCTCAGCGACCGGCAGCGGATCTACGAATACAGGACCGGCCCGGCGTTTCCGGATTGGCTTTTCGACCATATCGATGGCCCGCTGGGCAGGGTTCTCGATGTGGGGGCCGGGCCGGGCTTTTGGATGCGGAAGGCGTTGGAGCGAGCCGAGTTGGTTGCCGGCATGGATTTATCGCCCGGGATGGTCGGTGAGGCCAGGGAGGCGTCCCCCCACGTTGCCGTTGCGGATGCGGAGCACATCCCGTTTCGAACCGACGCCTTCGACACGACCCTCTGCTTTCACATGCTTTATCACGTCCAGAACATTCCAGCAGCGATCGGAGAGCTCCGGAGAGTAAATCGGCCTGACGGTCGCGTAATGGTCACCACGAACGGAAACGACCACATGGCGAAGTTGAGAGAGAGCTTCGACGAGATCGTGCGGAAGATGTCGGGGCGTTCTCCCGAGCCCATCTTGTCCGAGGCTAGAAGGTTCAGGCTGGAGGATGGGGAGCAATTACTGAAGGAGCAGTTCGATCAGGTTGAGCGACATGATCTTCGTTCGGAACTGACGATTCCGGAGCAAGAGCCGGTGGTCCGCTACCTGCAAAGCATCCGAGGGTTTCACGAGTCCAAGTTGCCAGCAGGCATGTCATGGGACAGCTTGGTTGAAGCCTTCGCCCAGCATGTTCAAAGCACGATCGACAAAGAGGGTGCCTTCAAGATCTCAACTCACGCCGGCGCCTTCATCTGCCAATAGGCGACAACCAGCGCGGCTCGCGACGCGCCTAAGGCCTTAGTAGCAGGGGCGCTGGAAGATGCCTCCGTAGTCGCTGGGGAACTGGCCCAGCTTGTAGCGTTTGCCGTTCTGCGCGTAGCAGACGGCACCGGCCCGCCCGCTCCAGTTGGACTGTTCCGTTTTGCTTAGCCAGACGATTGCTGCATCGTCGATTGCGGTGTGGTCGTCTGGACCGAACCGGATGCTGGCCTGGTAGTCCGGCGGTCCACCCGCGTTCGGGTTTGGGAACCGCGACTTCATCAAGCCGTCGGCGAACGACTCGGGGGTGAGCTTCGGACCGGCCATTTGAAGCCCGGCCGCCATCATGCGGATTGAGTTGAACAGCCAGCGCGCCTCGTAGTAGTCGAATTCGTTGTTGAAGTTGCGGCCCCCTTCTTTCACGGCCCGGTACCAAACCTCGTCCTGCGGGGGCAACTGCTTGTCCCACCATCCGAGACCGAAGCTGTGAGCCACTTGCCCGCTATCCCAGACCTGCGCGTGTGTGTCCTCTGCTTGGTACATGTAGGTCGATATCAGCCACTCCGGAAAGTAACCTTGTTTGGTCGCGAGGGAGGACATGTAGTAACCCGACGTCTGGGTGTGGCAGTTACAGATGATCGTGGTCACCCGGTTGGTTTGCATTTCTGTGAGGATGCTTTGCGCCTGCTGGAAGCCGGACTGATCGTTGCCATCCATGACCTGGTCCCTCTCGACCGCGAGCTGTACGCCACAGTCGGCGAGAATTCGCTTTTGGGCGGTAACGTCGGGCCTCGCACCCGAGGCCCTGACTGTGGTCACCATTCCAAACTTGCGCTCGGTAATTACGTCCGCGCCCGAATAGTCGGCTGACTTCCCCGCGAGCGCTTTGCAGATCCATTCCGACATCGCCCGCGACATCAGATCGAACCCGGGCAGATACCCCCACTGATAGGGATGGAATTTCTTCATGCTCGCTTCGGAGTTCATCGTCGGACGAGCATCAACACTGACTATGCCCCTTCGAGCAAGCTCGTCGTAGTAAACGAACTCCTCACCGCCGCCGTCCCCGTAAAGCAGCGACCCGAAAACCTTCAACTCTTCGTCGGCCTTGACCGCGTCCGCGCTCATCTTGGCTGCGTCGGGGCCGAAGCCCGCCCCGATACCAGGGACGATCACCATCTTGCGACCGTAGAACTCGTACCGGGAATTGAAGTAAGCCACCATTCCGTCTGCGAAGGTCGTGTTTGAGGGGGCCGCGATTCGAACCTCGTCGGCAGTCACGCCTTTGTAGGTCTCGCCACCGTTGTCGCCTTTGAAGTAGGGAACGCACGGAGGCGACTGCGGATCCTCGGTCTGCCGCGGAGGATCCCCAATACATTTGCGGACACGCGGAATGTCTATTGGATCCGGCTCTTCTCCTCCGGCCGCCTTGTCGGTTCCAGCAGGATCGCATGTCGTGCTGCCCGGAGGACAGTTGCCGGAGCCTTCCCCGAACTCACTGGTCTGCTCGTCGGGAGCGTCTTCGATGCGATTGGCTTGCGGCGCGAACTCGGCGATTGTCGGCGGGGGAGGGCTCGTTGCGGTTAGAGCAAGAATTCCGATGAGAACAATTGAGGCTGTGGCGATTCCCGCGTACATGTACCCGGGGGCCTTAGGTCTTCGGAGGGCCGGCTGCGCGAGCGTTGTCACTACGACAAGGCTAACTCAGGAGGATTACCTAACAAAGGCTGCTGAAAAAGCTGAGTCAGGAGCGGGGTGAAACCTCGGTGAATGCGGCCTCCCCGCCGCGATACTGCATGCACAGGTGACGGACGTGCCTGGTTGGCAAGCCGGCAGCCACGCGGCTCAACTCCCGGCGAACATGAGCCAAGGCTTCGAGGCCGTCCTGGGCCGCCCACTCGCGCTCTACCGACTCGATCGTTGGAAGGTGAAGGTCCCGAAACCGAACTCCCTTCTCGGTCAGCTTCACGATCTTGCGCCTTGGCTGACCTGCCATGGGCTCAACGGTGAGTATCCCGTGCCGTTCATGCAGCGTCTTGCCGTTGCCTTTTACACCGGCGAAGGCGGGCACGTCTTCCATCGGTAACCCCTCGTCTGGAAAGCCGTCGAATGTTGTGGACATCATTGAGAGCATCCATCCATGTTTGGACTCATAAGACAGCGCGAGCGCGGCGAGCAACTGGGAAAGCAACGCCAGTAGCGGAAGTCCGTCATGCAAGGGCTGCCGCGGAACGGGCGGCCCTATGGAGGCACTGTTGTCTGCCGGCCCGTAAGGAAGAAGCAGCCAGGGCAGTTCGACTTCGATACCTTCCATGAGTCGCGCCAGGGCGGCGATCAATGGCGCGGTTTTGTGCTCGCGCCGCCACCTTTTTTCGACCGCGGCGAGATGCGCGTCCCATGCCCGGCGCGCGGCATGGCCCTTCTTGGTAGGCGTAAGTGGACCCTTCGGCACCTTCACGATCGTGACCAGCCCCAGCTTGACGGCGGCCGAGACCAACACGTTCATGGAACGAGGCGAGACATGGGCAAGTGCTAACAGGTCTTGTTGGAGGGCACCTTCATCGGGGACCACGCGCAGCAGGTCAGCCCAAACTGCCAACGACGCCTCGTTGGAACCGTCGTCCAGTTCCCACACCAGGGGCACGAGCACTCGCGACACCAAGACGCTGAGAGGTTCCAACTTGCTCTTCACGTTCGGACGATATCGCGACGACTACTGCGTGATTTCAGCCGACCTCGATAGTCGCAAAGATGAAGGGTGCCTTGTGATCGACCACCTTGTACCGGCCCGGGCCAGAGAACTTGTGAGTCCAAACCTGGTCGGGGGCCATGGGGCCGGAGTCAAAGGCCCGATTCTCCGCCGTAAAGCTCCTTGTCGGCCGCTCTGCAGTCGAGTCCTTGTTTGTGACCCGAAGGGTGAAGCCCGCGGGCATTTGGAGGTCGTTGCCCGGCTCGAAGTAGGGAGAGTCGGCGACCATGGCCACGTCGAAGAACTTCTCCTCCGGCTCTGCAGGATTCTCGTCCGGTTTCGGTTGATTGGGGTTTACCACCGCCGGGTTGTTGGGAGCCGGTGTTGGGGATTCCTTTGGGCGTGCGCCCAGGTCGGGAGGGTCAGTTTGCTCAGGGAAGTCCAGGACTTTGTCATCTCCAACTTCCGGCTCCTCGCCGCAGGAGACGGCGACGACGAGCAGAACCAGAAGGAGGGAAAGTAGGAGCGGCTTATTGCGCATAACCCAGTCTCACACGGCCCCAGTTTTACCGGGTGTCTTCGATTAACGCGCCTGGACGGCCCCCGATGACCCCTCGCGCCAGTAGGCCGGAAAGTCATGCAATTCGAAATCTCTCGCTACCCAACCGGGGCCTGAAACTGGTTCGCCGCCCCATGCCGAGGTCCACTCACCGGCGGGCACGTAAAACGAACGCCGGCCCCCCTTCTCGAGGATGGGCGCGACCAAGAGGTCGGAACCGAGCATGTACTGCAGCTCTGCATCTCGCGCGCCCCGATCGTCGGAATAAGCCAGCACCATGGGTCGCATCATTGGCAACCCGCTCCTGGATGCCTCTTCTGCCACCTGCTGGAGATAAGGACGCAGCTTCTTGCGCAGACGGCAGGCCTCGATGGCGGCGGACCTCGCCGGCTCCGGGTATGCGGTCGGCTCCCTGCGGCCCGTGCCGTGGAAGCGCATCACTGAAGTAACCGAACCCCACTGGGTCCACCGCGCGTACAGCTCGGGTTCGACGTCGGCCGTGAACAACGAGGAGTCGAGCGTCTCGAATGCCTTGCTCATAGTGTCGGTCGTCGCCGCCGACCAGAAGCCTCCGATGTCGTGAGATACGAATGCGAAACCGGAGAGTGATAGCGACAAGCAGACGCGCACCGCGTTGACGAGCCCGACCCAGGTCGCGGGTGTGTCGCCGACCCAGTGACACGGGTATCTCTGGGCCCCCGATGTCCCCGAACGGGCAAAGAGCGCAGCATCTTCACCGAAGACCTCGGATAGGCCCCTAAAAGAAGCGGCCTGATAAAGGTTGGCGTACTCGTTGCGGAGCTGGCGCCCGGTTCTGCCGTCGTGGAAGACGCCGTGTTCGGGGACCTCCTCGGCGAAGTCTGGCTTGAACGCGCTGTTGCCTTCCTCCTCGGCCACTCGTTTGATCTGATCGACCCACCACTCGACGGTCGCTGGGTTTGTGAAGTCCAGTACGAACCTGTTGGTCATGTCGTTGGTCTTGGCGAGCTTGCCCTTTGCGTCGCGGACCAGCATCCCCTTGCCAGCGAGCTCTTTTGCCAACTTGGTCCTGTGCTGAATGTATGGGTTGTGCCAGAGGCTCACTCTGATTCCGCGATCGCGAAGAGTCTTGGTCCAGCCTTCCGGCCATCGTTTCCTGTCGACCTTCCAGTTGCACGTGAGGTCGTGAATCAGATCTCCCTCGAGCCAGTGGTCGACGTGAAAGACATCGACAGGGCAGTCGGCTGCGTCGAGATCTGCCAGAACCTCGTCGATGTCCTGGGACGAAAGGAAGGAGCAGCGACCCATCCACACTCCCAAGGCCCAGGAAGGAAACTTCGCCGGCAGCCCGGTCAGCTTGAGGTAGCTCTTCATGATCTCCTGCGGTGATCCGTTGAAGATGAAGAAGTCGAGCACCTCGCCTTCCACCTCGAAGAACCCGCATTCGGAAACCGTGGCTCCCAGGTCTGCGTTCATCGGGGCAGCGGTGTGGAAGAACACTCCCCACCCCGAATCGGACCAGAAGAACGGTACGTTCAGATACGAAAGGTCGATGCCTGCGGCGCCGTGGGACTCAGAGTTGACGAGCTTTCTTTTCCTTCCACGAAGGTTGGGGCCGAGGAAGCTCTCGCCACCACCATAAATAGCGGCATCCGGCGCGAGCCACATGGCCTCTGACCACACCGTCGTCTTGTCACTCTCCTGAACGCCGGGCGGCGAGCCGGCGAACATCGTGACCGGCGGTGGGTGGCGGTACGCCCCGAACGAAAGTCCTTCCGGCCCCCATGCGGCATCCACGCCGTCGCCGGAGATCCGAACGGTGTCGCCTTGGCCGCGAAGCTCGGCATTGACTTCATTGAATTCCGTGAGCATGGAAGTCGCCGCGGTGCCGGCCCCCGTGTCGCCGATGCGAACGCGCAGGACCCCGGGGGCCGGAATGGTGAACACCGCTTTGACCGGTTCCCCAAAATCCGTATTTACAAAGGCGTTACCGCTGTCAACGGTGAGGTGCCTGAAGAGCCGCCTGGCGGGAGTCTTTGAGTGCGCGACCGGGACTGAAACTGCGGGGGCGCTTTGAGCTTGCTCTTGGGTCATCGTAGGGTCGAGGCTTGCAAAGGGATTGGGAGTCTATGGCTAGTGAAGGGCACGCGCGCAGCGGGCGAACCAAACCGTCGACGTTTGTACTCGGCGCGCTCACCCTTGCCGCGTTTGTCGCGGTTATCGCCGCCTTCGTGTTCACCACGTGGAGCGAGCGCCTGGCGGGGGAGCGTCCATGCGCCGAGCTGCCCGACCGCCACGAGGCCGAAGAGATCATGAGAAAGCACCCCAGTCTCAAATTCCACATCGAGCGGGTAAACGCAGGACCCGACGATGTCGTCTTGAGCAGCGCGCGGTGCCGGGGGAAGGCGGAACTGGTGATCACCCATGCATCCCGCTCGGATCGTGACGAGATCGAAGACTTGCTGGAGCAGGGTTCGGGGGCCGAAGAGAAGGAAGGCAAGAATGACGACGACGACGAGACGTATTACGGAATCCCAGTGACCTTTTCAAAAAGGTAACCCGCCGGCCCTACATCTTCAGGTTGTTCTTCTCGTTTCCGCAGCCGCCCTCGCCACTCGGCCGAACATGCGCATGCGATAGGTCCTCGGTCCCGCGATAGGCGTACGGGTCTTCACCAGCGACAAGGACGATGTCTCTGAAGTCATAGGTGCCCGACCCGGCGAGCTGCTGAGGAACCATCCATGGAAGGAACGACTCCGCGCTCATGTAGTGGTTCGCGAGTGCCCTGCGGTATCCACCGGGCGCCCGGTTGGGCAACGAACGGTGCAGAAGGTAGCCGTTGAACAAGACGACCGACCCGGCTTCCACTTCGACGGGGATCGCATCCGAATCCGAGTAAGGAAATCCGAACGACTCTCCCGCGCAGTCGAAGCGGTCGTCTTCATGTTCTTGTTGCGGCCACAAGACACCGTGCTTGTGCGAGCCGGGGATTACCCACAGGCAGCCGTTATCGAGTGTCGCGTTGTCGAGCGCGATCCACGCCGCGGTGAGGGAACGGTCTCGAGTCGGAATGAAGAACTCGTCCTGGTGCCAGGCCTGGCCCGGCTTTCCCGAAGGCTTGATGAACAACATCGATTGCATTGCTTTGACGTTCGGCCCGATCACTGCGGTGAGGGCTCTGACGATCGCAGGGTGCGAGAGGTACTTGTGAAACAAGGGCGAAAGCTTGTGAGGAAAGTGAATGCATAAATAACGCGCGAGGGCTTCGTCGTCTGACTCACCCGGCGCGGCAGGCTCGATCCCCGCGACATCGCCGCGTTTGCCCCGGATGATGCTCGTAGCCTCGGCAAGCAGATCGCTGACCTCGCCGGGGGAAAGTGCGCTGCGGAGCACTGCGTAGCCGTTCTCGTGAAACATCTCGATAGTCGGTGGAAGCAGCGCGGCTTTCATTCGTAAACCTCCGGGTTGGCGCAGTTCGGAAGTCGCTCACCTCTTAACCCCGCCATCAGATTCTCGACACACAGGGTTGCCATCTTCGAACGCGTTGTCACTGTCGCCGATCCTATATGCGGAACCAGCACAACATTTTGCAGTTGAAGCAGCGGTGAATCCATCGGCAGGGGTTCCGTCTCGAACACGTCGATGCCAGCGCCGGCGATCTGTCCCGAAGATAGAGCCTCGATCAAGGCCGCCTCGTCGACGACCGGCCCCCTTGCTGTGTTGATCAGATACGCAGTGGGCTTCATGAGCGAAAGCTCCCTGCTGCCGATCATGCCCTTCGTTTCTTCGGTGAGAGCGGTGTGAATCGTCACGACGTCGGACTCGCGAAGCAGATAGTCGAGGTCGACCTGCTCTGCTCCCGCGACCTCTTTCCGGCCGCGCGACGAGTAGAGGATCCTCATGTCGAAGCCCTGTGCTCTTGCTGCGACCGCCTGTCCGATGGGACCCATTCCCACTATTCCGAGAGTCGATCCGTAGACGTCCCGGCCCAGAAGTAGCTCCAGAGAAGTCGTCTCGCGTGTCCACCGTCCATCGCGCAGGTATCTCTCGGCCTCCGTGATTCGATGCGCCGTCGCAAGGATGAGCGTCCAAGCAACTTCAGCGGTTGTGTCGACCAAAACTCCTGGGGTGTTGCCGACGGGAATCCCTCGTCGTGTGGCCGCCGCCAGATCGATGTTGTCTACGCCTACCGCCATCTGCGAGATGACTTTCAGTCCGGGCCCCGCGGCCATCAGCGCGTCGTCGATCTCATCGGTCCAAACACAGACGAGCCCGTCGGCCCCGGCGATGCCTTCCATGATTACCGCTTTGTCGGGAGGGCCCGGCTCGGGCCAGACGTCAACTGTTATCCCGCCCTTGATCAGGTCGAGCGCGCCCCCTGGGAGCCGCCTGCTGGCGAAGACATGCAATGGTTTCTCCACTCAAATAGATTTGCCACTCCGGGAAGCAAGACCCGGAACTGAGCCAGGGGGATTGTAGGCATGTCGGTGGAAATTCCGGACTATCCCTGGTGGCACGACCTCATGCCGTGGAAGCGGATCTCGAGGATGGTGAAGTCGGGCCGCTGGGCGCTCATACGTCTACTGCCCGGCATATCCAAGCCACTACTGTTTGGAGCGGTTCTGACTCTTTTGACAGGTTTGGCAAGCGCCGTGCTATTCACTCTGGCAAGTGGGGCGCTCGTCGGAGCGATAGCCGCTCGCGACAGAGAAAGGATCGTCCAGGCTCTCATCTGGGTTGCGAGCTTGTTTCTGATTCAGCAGATTCAGGGGCTCATCCAGGCTCCGATCATGGAGACGTTCCAGCGGCGGGTCAACGCTCACATGCAGCAAATGGTTCTGCGTTCAACGCTGGCGCCGACGGGCGTCGCTCACCTCGAGGATCCAGAGCTTTTGAACCTGGTGCGAGACGCTCAAGGAGTCGGCACCGGCCAGTTCACACCCGGAGGGGCCGTCAGGGCGCTCGGACAAAGCCTGGGTATGCGAATCGGCGTTTTCGCATCGGCTTTCCTTGTCGGTTACTTCTTCAACTGGTGGATCGCTATCGGGTTGGTCATGATCGGATTTGTGATCAGGGCGCGCATGATGCGCGACTTCCTGACGACGATTCGCGTTGCAACCGGGCAGACGCAGCTTCTTCGGCGCAGCGACTACTACAGGGACCTCGTCCTTAATCCGGAGGCGGCAAAGGAGACAAGAGTCTTCGGCCTCGGCTCGTGGATTCTCGGCCGGTTCAAGGACAACTGGCTTGGAGGAATGACCGTTCTTTGGAAGGAGCGCAAAGAGGCCTCTGTTCCGATGTGGTGGTGGGCGGTCCCGTGGGGCTTTGCGATCTTCGGGGCAACATACGCCGTCGGCAGCGCCGGCCTCTCCGGGGAGCTGAATCTGACTCATCTGACGATCGTGCTCCAGTCGATCCTGGGGGCCGGAGCCATTTACCTGTCAGACAGCGACCTATCCATTGAATACGGAGCGGCCGCGATTCCGGCCGCGCTCGAGCTGCAGAAGCGAGTTCGGGAGCCAGACCTCTCATTCGGCGGGACCGCCGACCCGGCCGGCATGCCAACCGATGGGATCCGGTTCGAGTCCGTTGGATTTCACTACCCCGGTCAGGAAAGAGAGGTGTACCGGGAGCTGGACCTGTTCATTCCAGCTGGAAAGTCGCTGGCCATCGTCGGACAAAATGGCGCCGGCAAGACAACTCTGGTCAAGCTGCTCTCGCGGCTTTACGAGCCCACGTCGGGACGGATCGCTGTGGACGGAACAGACCTTCGCGAGTTCGACCCGCGCAAGTGGCAGAGGCGCGTGGGCGCGATCTTCCAGGACTTCGTCAGGTATGAGCTGCCCGTCACTGCAAACATCGGCTTCGGCGCGATTGAGAGGCTGGACGACCTGGATGGGATCAAACAGGCTGCGGAGAGGGCGGGGGCCGAGGAGATCATTACGGGTCTCGGTAAGCAGTGGGACACGATCCTCGGGCGCGAGTACACCGAGGGGGCCGAGCTGTCGGGCGGTCAGTGGCAAAGGGTGGCACTTGCAAGAGCCCTGTTTGCAGTAGAGGCGGGGGCCGGAATCCTCATACTCGACGAACCGACCGCGAACCTGGACGTGAGAGCCGAGGTCGAAATTTTCGATCGGTTCCTCGAGCTGACCAAAGGTCTCACCACGATCCTGATATCTCACAGGTTCTCTACCGTGCGACACGCTGACAACATCTGCGTTTTGGAGCACGGCAAGATCATCGAGCAGGGTTCGCATGCCGAGCTTATGGACATTGGGGGCAGCTACGCGCAGATGTTCAACCTTCAGGCCTCGCGATTCAGGGTGATGGCCGAGGAGCCGGAAGGTGATTAAGAACCTGCGCGGCGCCTGGCTCATCATGAGGATCGCGTTTAGCGCGGACCCATTCCGATCGATCGCTGTGATCTTCCTTCAGGCCGGCCAGGCGGCTAGCGGGCCGATGATGGTCCTATGGCTCAAGGTCTTGATCGACGGAGTTGTGGACGGAAGAAGCGACCGGATCTTGCTTGCCGCTGCTGGCTACGGGATCACGCTTCTGATTCTTGGGATCAGCAGCTACACGGCGTTCAAGCTCTCGACTGTGCTTTCCGAGAAGACAAGTTTCGCCATAGACCAAAGAGTCATCCAGCTGACCTCGGACTTGCCCAGCCTCGAACACCATGAGCGGGCCGACTACCAGAACGAGCTTCAGCTTCTGAGGGCGCAGAGGGAAGGACTGGCCGGAACAGTCCAGGCTCTGGTTTACAACTTTTCCAACCTGGTCAGTCTCACTTTGACGGTTCTACTGCTCGCGAACGTGCATAGGGTCCTGCTTCTCCTATTCCTCTTCGCAATTCCTTCCCTGGCAAGTAGTGGGTGGCAGGTGAGCATCGGCCAGAAGGCGATGGAGAAGACCGTCGAAAGAGGCCGGCTGAGCCGTCACTTGTACGAGCTCGGAACGACGGTCGCCCCCGCGAAGGAGATCCGGATATTCGGTCTTGGAGACGAGATCTCGAAGCGGCATTCGGCGGAGTGGAGGGTCGTCGACAAAGAGTCGAATTGGGCTTCGCTCAAGGGCGGTGCGGTCTCGAGTTTGGGCTGGCTGATCTTTGCTCTTGGTTACGTTGGAGCAATCTACGTCGTCGCAAGGCCCGCTCTCGATGGAAAGCAGATCAACCCCGGGGACATCGTTTTGGTCATGGGACTTGCGAGCCAGCTGAACAGTCAGCTTAGCCAGACGGTCTACATGTTCGCCTGGCTGCTGCAGACGCTCAAGACGATCGGCCGGTTCGTATGGCTGGTCGATTACGCAAAGAAAGCTATCCCCAAGATCAAGGATCCAATCCCCGCCCCCGATGCGATCAAGCAGGGTATCCGGCTGGAAGGCGTTTCCTTCAGTTACCCGGGAACAGAACGCGAGGTGCTGGGCGAGGTCAACCTGACCATCCCGGCGGGATCGACCGTCGCAATTGTCGGTGAGAACGGGGCTGGAAAGACCACTTTGGTCAAACTGCTGTGCCGATTCTACGAGCCGACGACCGGACAGATCACCGTTGATGGGGTTCCCTTGGCGTCGATGTCATTTGAAGAGTGGCGTTCGCGTTTATCAGGGGGCTTTCAGGATTTCGCCAAATTCGAATTCATCGCGAGAGAGGTCGTTGGAATCGGTCAACTTGCGAACCTCGAGGATGTTGCATCCGTTGAGGCCGCGCTCGAAAGAGCAAGCGCTACGGATGTTGCCCCGGACTTGCCAAAAGGACTCGAGACGCAGCTGGGCAAAAGCTTCGAGGATGGGGAGGAGCTTTCGGTGGGGCAGTGGCAGAAGCTGGCCCTGGGCAGGGCGATGATGCGGGAGCTGCCTCTGCTGCTGGTCCTCGATGAGCCCACCGCAAGCCTTGACGCGCAGACCGAGCACGCCTTGTTCGAGAGATATTCAGGGGCAGCTCGCAGAGTCGCCGCCGCCAACGGCGCAATAACGATCCTTGTGTCGCATCGGTTCTCGACCGTTCGTATGGCGGACCTCATCATCGTGGTCGACGGGGGCCGGATCACGGAGGTGGGAACACACGACCAGCTCGTTGCTTCCGGGGGCCTGTACGCGGAGCTCTTCGAGCTCCAAGCTCGCTCGTACCGTTAAGGTCTACGGGATGAGAGTTCGTCGGTCTGTTTCTCTTTTGATCGTGCTTGCGGTAGGTGCATCCGCGTGCGGCAGCGGCTACGAACAGCCCGACAACCCACTGGGCAAGGCCCTTCTTCAGGAGGCGCCGGAGGGGTACGACAAAGTCGACGGACCGGCCAGCGGTCCAATGACTCTGGACGTTGCATCTACTTCGTCGACGGCCGAACCCAAGGAAAAGAAGGTGCTCTTCAAGAAGCACGGCTACAAGGGAGGTTATTCGAGAGTTTGGAAGAACGACACGCGTTATATCTCAGTCCTCGTCTATCAAATGAGGGATGAAGAGGCCGCGAAGGAAGTGATGATCTTCGAGTTCGAGCAGCTTGGCGACAAGAAGAGCGCGGAGCTGTTTCCACTTCCGCAGGTGCCGGGCGGCCTGGGATTCAAGCTGACGGGAATTGCCGGGCGCGAGTACTCCAACGTCGATTGCAAGGGGGTTTGGTTCGCGCGTTCGAACCGGGTCTTCAACGTGAACACGTGCGGGCCGAAACCGCCGAGCGAAAAGCAAATCGCCGACCTCGCCAGCAGGCAGTTTGCCCTTGCCCGCAAAACGACTCCGGTTAGCAAACAGAGTCCCGAGCCGACTCCGGGGGCCGAGACTCCAACCTCGACCGTACCGGCCGAGCCGGCCCCCTGATGGCCGAAGACGTAGTCACCCCGGCGCACCTCGAGGAGCCGCCGGCCAACCTCAAGATCAGCTACTACCTCTGGGATGTTCGCATCCCACCAACTTGGCGGGAGTGGGCCGAGCGCGACATTGCGTCACCCAACTGGATCTACCGTGAGGTCTTTCGTTATGTCGCCACGATCCTGATGCTCGGGGTGATCTCAGACCGGATGTTCTCGCCGCTTGTTATCGGATTTCTTGCCGTTGGCGTTATGGCGATCCTTGTGGCCCAGGAGCCGCTGCGAAAGGTCGCAGTCGCGTACCAACGATACGGGTGGGAATGGGCGACCGCTCCACGGCTTGGTGTTGGGCCGTACGTCCGCTCGGGCCTGGCTCTGGTGTTTTCAGTCGTCTTCGCCGTGATGGCGCTGATGGTTATCTCTCGCCTGGCCTAGCCGCCATGGGTATAGAAGCCTCACGAGGACGTCTCCGTGCGGTGGGGGAGCAGCCGCGTTGCGGCCGTCGTTACACGGTAATGACACGATTCCTGGTTCTTACTGTCATGGCGTTCAGCCTCTCAACATGCACGTCCGGTCCGAGCCGGCCCCCGGATCCTCCGGAGCCCTCCGCTCCGAACCCTCCTGCGGCGGCAAAAGGTTCTTGCTACGTACGCTATTCGCCCGAAACCTTGAAGCAGCGCGAGTTCGCGTTTGACGGAACGGCCGTCGCGATCGGCAGAAAGAGATACGAAGGCCCTGAAGGCGGTGAAGACCGCGGGACCGCGACCTTTCGGGTGAACCGCTGGTTCAAGGGCGGAGAGGAGCCGGAGGTGACTCTCGAGAGCGGGCTCCCGGCTCAGAACGGAGTCGTCACCAGCGTCGAGGGGGCCGATGTAAAGAAGGGTGGCAGGTACCTGGTGGCGGGCGACGGCAAGTTCATGGGGGCGTGCGGCTTCACGCGAGATTGGTCTGAAGTGGAGGCCGCCGAGTGGGAGACGGCCCTTAGAGATTGAGGCCCGGGCGGGTCGCCCGGGCCTCAATTGGTTTTCGAGATGCTGTGTCTTAGATCGCCCAGTGGATGAAGGTGATGACAGTCACATCGCCCTTGCGGACGATCTCGGTGCTCACCTTGCCGCCGTGATCGTGGTCACCGTGGTCGTGGCCGAGGATGCTCTGTGATCCCGTGCACTTCCTCCCCTTGCAGCCGCCCCCTCCACCGCCGCTTCCGCCGTCGAGGTGGGTGTAGATCGTCTCGAGCTGGGCGTAGTCATGGGGGCCGGGGTCGACGAATGCAGGGTCGAACAGCCCGTTGATGTCATCCATGCAACTCGGCTCGACGTAGGTGTGGTCAAGACCGAAGTCGTGACCGATCTCCTGGCAAAGGACGTGCCGCTTTGCGTTTGGGTCGTTGTAAAGGGAGGTGTTGAACCAGAAGTCGTTAACCTGCGTCGTTGCCTGAGTGATGTGGTTGCCGGAGAGCCAAACCCTGGCCAGCCCCAGCCAAGTCACGTCGGGGTTTTCGGCGTTACAGGCCCGGATCTTTCCGGCTACGGGGAGACACAGAATTCTGTCGGCGTATGCGGTCGAACCGGCCTCCAGTGATGTGTTGATGACCGAAGATGCGTTCCAATCGGCGTTAACGAGCGGAAGGTAGGTGTCCCACTCTCCCGTCATGCTGTCGACGATCTGGAGCGAGATTGGATTCGTTGCCCTTGCCCAGTGAAAGTCTTCCCAGCTGTGATTTGCGCCGGCCGGGGCCAAAGTCGCGAATGTGAGCAGCGCTACGAGCGCAGTCAGAACAAAGAATCTCTTGAGCAAGGTGATTTCCCTCCTAGTAGGCCGTCCCAGGCATGTTAGCTCGACCGGGGGAGGCTGTCAGGCGTTATTTCAAATTAACCAGGCCAATTTCTCGGGCACCGATCAAGAAGGGCGGGCAGGGGCTTAGGCCTTCCACATACAGATGAGACGTTCCGCAGTTAGGTAAGACTGGCCAGCGTGCATTCAGCTTTTCAAAAGCGGATGATCACCTTCACCTACCGAGGGAGGGCACGATGGGACTCGATCAGACGAAGACGTTCATGAAGCATCACTCCGAACTTGTCCCTTCGGACGAGAACGTGCTCGGGGTAATCATCGCCGAGCCGAAGGGAGGCGCTTGGCGGCGAGGCATGAGCGCCGCGGGGTCCATTCCGGACGCGATAGCCGGCGCCGCCAAGCTGGGAGAGCCTCAGCAGGCCACCGATGGAGATGCGAGCAGATGGCCGGGAACCCCCGCCATGTGGGTGGTTGTAACGGACAAGCAGCTGCATGCATTCGGGGGCCAGATGAGCACGACGAAGCTGAGCGGTGAGTCGGCTCACTACCCCTACGATCGAGTCGACCAGTTGAGGCTCGATAAGAAGCTCTTGATCTCGGCGCTGCACGTTTCGTTCAAGGATGGATCATCGCTCGAGCTTGGCGTGGCCAAGCAGAAGACAAAGCCTTTTGTCGAGGCGATCGAATCGCGATTCGCAACTCCATAAACGTGCTGCTGCACCCGAAAAGCGAGTTGGTCTACACGTCACCGCCGGGATCGTTCGCGCTCGCACTCATCCTGTTCGGGTCCTTCGGGCTGCTCTCTATTCCTTTTTTGGAGCTACTTCCGTTTCCGTAAGCCGGATCCGTCCGGTTAGAGGAGGAAGGCCAGGGCTAGCAGGGCGACTGCTATGTGGAGCAGGCTTATTGGGCCTAGTGCCACTCCCAGTACGGACAGGATTACCAGGACCAGGGCGACTATTGCCAGGATTTTGGGGAGTCCCATTGCTTTCATTTGTTCTCCTTTGGTTTCGTTTGGCATGCGTTATTGAGTTTGTTCTGCCCCCGGACGCGCTTGGCTACACACAATGCATCCCTTTGGCTGGGGGGCATTACAGCGTTGGGCTTATGAGGCGGCGGCCTTCTTCCAGGTCGCGTATTTCTCCCAGGGCAATCAATTGGACCAGAGCGTTCCCCAGGGAGGTGGCTTCAACCGGCCCGGGGGTTACGGGCAGGCCGGTCGATTGCTCCGTCAGGTCGTTCAGTAGTGTCATTCGGGAGCCGCCACCTATTACGTGGAGGTGGTCCGGCCTTTTTCCGATGACTCCCTCGATCTGATCGATGACCGACGCGTAGGCGGTCGCCAAGGACTCGAGGATGCATCGCACAACTGCCGGATTGCCTTCTGGCAGCATCTGGGCGGCCGCGCGTATCTCGGCCTCCATGTCGGCAGGACTCAGGAACCGTTCATCTGTCGCGTCGATGCTCGGCAGGCCTTCGATGACTTCGGTCGCGAGATGGGCGGCTTCCTCAATTGATATGTGCCACTGTCTGCAGCACTCGTCGAGCATCCACATCCCCATCACGTTACGGAGGAACCGGACGTTGCCGAAGACTCCGGCCTCGTTTGTGAAGTTGGCCTTCATGGCTGGGTCCGTCAGCAGTGGCTGCTCGAGCTCCACTCCGACGAGGGACCATGTTCCCGATGAGAGGTAGGCCGGAAAACCGTTCCCCTGAACCGGCAAGGCTGCGATTGCCGACGCCGTGTCGTGCCCCCCGACGAGGTGAACCGGGACTCCCTTGTAATCGCCCACCTTGGTACCTGCCCGCTCTATCTTCGGGAAGAGGCCGGGATCCACTCCGATCTTTGCGATGAGGTCCTTTGACCAGTCGCGCTTTGTTGCGTCGTATAGCTGAGATGTGCTCGCGGAGGTGTGCTCTCCAACGATCTCCCGGGTGAGGGAGTGCACGACGAGTTCGGGAATGAGCAGCAACTCGGTTGCCAGGTCGAGTTCCCTTCGGTCGTGAACTCTGAGCTGGATCAAAGTGTTGATGGGCATCATTTGTATCCCTGTTATTTCGTAAACGTCCTCTCGTCCCAGCTCATCGAGAACTCTGAACCAGGGGTCGGTGCGGCGATCCCGATATGAATACGGCGCAGCAACGAGCTGCCCCTTTGAGTCGATCAGTCCGTAATCAACGCCCCATGCATCGACTCCCATCGAAGCAAGGCCCCCGCGTTCGATCAGAGAGTCGAGTCCCGTTTTCATCTCGGTGACGAGCCGGTCGAACTCCCACCGCAGACTCCCGTCATCCCTTATGACGGGTCCGTTCGGAAATCGGTGAACCACCTCGAGCTCGAGAGCTTTGCCATCGAAGCGCACTGCGACCACACGGCCGCTGGTGGCACCAAGGTCTACAGCGGCTACGGTTATCGGCACGCCGGATAGGATATTTCGAGGATGGATCACGTCGACTACCTATGGGAGGACTCTGAGGCTCCCGAGGATGAGGTCGATTCCCTCGTTTATCGATCCAACCTTCTCGGCCAGGACCTTCGGATAACGAATTACGCGGGCGGGAACACCTCCGTAAAGCGAGCCGAGACCGACCCAATTTCGGGCGAGCAGGTCGGCGTGCTTTGGGTGAAGGCATCGGGGGGAGACCTCGGGACGATCACCCGCGACCGGCTTGCGGCCGTGAGGCTCGATCGGACTTTGCAACTGGAGACCCGTTACGGGGGTCCCGGTGATGAGGACCGGATGGTCGAGCTACTGGGCCACGCGGTTTGGGCGATGAACCCAAACGCCCCCTCAATCGACACCTTTCTGCATGCCTTTCTGCCTTACAAGCACATCGATCACACCCATCCGGACTCGCTCATTGCCGTAGCGGCCAGCAAAGGCGGCCGGGCGCTTTCGGCGGAAATTTTCGGATCCGAGATTGGATGGGTGGATTGGCAAAGGCCGGGTTTTGACCTTGGGATAAAGCTGCGTGATCTGGTTCAAAATTCTTCGGCTCTAAAGGGCGTCGTGCTGGGGGGGCATGGGTTGATTACGTGGGCCGAGACGTCGAAGGCCTGCTACGAGAGCACCCTTGAAACGATCGAAAGAAGCGCTGCGTTCATCGACAGCAAGCGTGGCGGGCCCGCGTTTGGGGGGCCGGCAGTCAAGGCCGCCGCTACGGAATCGCGGACGCAGCAGCAAGCACGAATCATGCCGCTTCTTCGGGGTCTTACTTCGAGCACCAGAAGAACTATCGGACACGTGCGTGACGACGAGTCGGTTCTCGAGTTCATCTGTAGCAAAGAAGCGGGCCGGCTCTCGGCGTTGGGAACATCCTGTCCCGATCACTTCCTGCGAACGAAGCGGCTTCCCCTCCTGCTGGACATCGACCCAGATGCCGATGCGCTGGAGTCACAGACTGTAATAAAGGAGTCGTTCGAGCGATACCGAAAGGCTGAGCAGGAGTACTACGACCGCAACGCCGCCAAAGACTCTCCCGCATTCAGAAGCCCGGACCCCGTGATCGTGTTGTGGCCGGGAGTTGGACTGTTTTCCTTTGCGAAGGACAAACCCACCGCTCGCATATCGGCCGAGTTCTTCGCCAACGCTATCAACGTAATGCGCGGTGCGGAAACGATTAGCAGCTACACGGGACTCTCGGAGCCCGAGGCGTTCCGAATCGAGTATTGGCAGCTGGAGGAGGCAAAGCTCAAGCGAATGCCTCCGGAGAAGCCACTATCCAGACGAGTGGCGTTTGTTACGGGGGCGGCCGGTGGGATCGGCGAGGCAATCGTCCGCCGGCTGGCGGCCGATGGCGCATCAGTGATCGCAGCCGACATGGATATCGAAGGGTGCCGGAAGCTGACCGACGAGCTTGGAGAAACCGTCCAGTCAGTCGAGGTCGATGTGACGGCAGAGGCCTCCGTCGCGAATGCGTTCGAGGAAGCCGCCAGGACGTTTGGGGGAGTAGACATCGTCGTGAACAACGCCGGAGTAACGAGCGCAGCCCCCCTTACGGAAACCGGAGCGAGCGACTACGAGCGGGTTCACAAGGTGGTGGACTTCGGTTCCTTTCTCGTGACTCGGGAAGCAGCGAGGCAGATGAAGGTTCAGGGCCTGAGCGGCGACATCGTTTACATCGTCTCGAAGAATGCTGTGGCGGTTGGTGCTGAGAACATCGCTTACTCCGCAGCCAAGGCTGCCCAGCTTCACCAGATGAGACTTGCGGCTGTGGAGTTGGGCCCGATCGGCGTGCGAGTAAATGCAATCAACCCGGATGCGGTGGTTAGGGGATCCAAGATGTTCGAGGGCGACTGGGGCCGCGAGCGGGCCGCAAAATATGGCGTGCCGGTTTCGGAGCTCGGCAAGTTCTACGCGTCACGCACGCTGCTGGGATTGGAGATCCTGCCAACAGACATTGCATCCGCAGTAGCGGCCCTGGTCGAGGGAGACCTGCCGAAGACATCGGGGGCCGTAATCCCGGTAGACGGGGGCCTGCCCGCCGCCTTCCCTCGCTAAACGAGGCCGGGGTTCATTGGGGCCGAGGGAACATTTTCGACGTCAGCCCCGCGCTATTGCACAAAAGTCCATATACGGCACATTTCGACAACGGTGGAGCGCTGTTGCATAAAAAGTTCCGGCGGCCGGTGGATGTGGGGGGTCAGCTCCAGCCCATTCCTGAGCCTGCGGGGCGCTCGTTTTCGATCTTCTGTTGGTAACCCGATTGGACGTACGCCTCCATTGGGTCCCGCCCCAGGCCCATCTCGACTCGCGTTTCGGCAAGTAAGGGCCGGACGTCGGTCGAGTACGCGTCGAGCAGGGCTTGATGCCCCGCAAGCACGTCCTGGTTCTCCTGCGCCTTCTTCAGCGCAGCGCGGTCGACGAGGATCGCCTTCGCGTATGCCTCTTGAAGATTCATGATCGAGCGGATCAGCGCAGGGATTCGTAGCTCGATGTTGTGCGCCTGGTCGATCATGTACGCGACGTTCCTCGCGCACTCCTGGGCTACTGCGTCGTCCTCGTCGTCCTCCGCAGCCGCCAGCTCGCAATAAATGAGGAACAGCTGATACGGGTTCACGGACCCGACCATCAGGTCGTCGTCGCCGTACTTGCGGTCGTTGAAATGAAAGCCGCCGAGCCTGCCCTCTGTAAGCAACATGGCGACGATCTGCTCGATGTTCACCCCATGCGCGTGGTGTCCCAGGTCGACGAGCACCTGGGCCTGGGGGCCGAGTTTGTTGCAAACCAGATATGAAAGGCCCCAGTCCGGAAAGTCGGTTGAGTAGAAGGCAGGTTCGTAGAGCTTGTACTCGACGAGCATGCGCATGCCTTCTGGCATAGCGTCGTATACGCGTCTTAAGGCCGCTTCCAGGCGGCGCTTTCTATCCCTCAGATTGTCCTGCCCCGGGTAGTTGGTCCCGTCTGCGAACCAAAGAGAAAGAAGCCCCGAGTCGACCTGCTTTGCGATCTCCACGCATTCGAGCAGGTGATCGATCGACTTGTTACGCACCGCCTCGTCGGGGTGACAGATGCTCCCAAGCTTGTATTCGTCGTCCTGAAACAAGTTGGGGTTGATGGCTCCCAGCTTTATCGACCTGTCCTCCGCGTATTTCCTGAGCGCCTTGAAGTCGTCGACCGTGTCCCATGGGATGTGAAGGGCGATCGACTTAGCGCAGCCGACCAGGGACTGGAGAAGTGCTGCATCGTCGATCTTTTCGAATGGCGTGCGCGGTGCTCCCGCCTGCTGAAAGACCTTGAAGCGGGTTCCCGAGTCGCCGAAGCCCCACGAAGGAACCTCGATGTGCTGAGCCTGCAGCTTGCCTAGGGCCCACGATATGTCTCTGCCGGCAGTTTCGAGCTGCTCCTCGACCGAGCCCAGATTGCGAGTCACTTTGTTAGGACCTTTTCCTCAATTGAAAGGGTTCCGATATCCTGCCGCCCGGCCATCCCCATGACGCAAAAAGTAGCGATTGTCCCGCCAGGTTTTCCAGACCTCGAAGCCGCGGTCACCTCCGCCGGTGCCTCGCTCGTTGAACCGGGGGAGGCCGAAGTGCTGATCTGGCTTGGTGGCGATGCCGAGATACTAGCGGACGCGGTGCGGGCCGCCCCCGATCTGCGCTGGATTCAGCTTCCAAGCGCGGGCATCGAACGCTACAGCGCAGCAGTCGATACGGAACATGTCTGGGCGTGTGCCAAAGGCGCGTTCGGCCCTGTGGTCGGAGAGCTCGGGGTGGCGATGATTCTTGCCGCTTCGAGGCACATTCACCAATTCGCCCGGGCGAAATCATGGGAGCGATGGGAAGGAAGGACTCTCAGGGGCACTACGGCGCTGTTCGTCGGAGGCGGGGGAATCGCTCAGTCAATGATCACAATGCTCGAGCCGTTTGGGGTCCGGTCGTATGTTGTTCGCCGCCACGCGCGCGAGGTTCCTGGAGCAGACATTGTTGCGGGCAACGAAAGGCTCAATGAGCTCATTCCGGAGGCCGACTGGGTGGTGGTGGCAGTTCCGTTGACGGATGAGACGGAAGGCATGTTCGACGCGAAGCGGCTTTCGCTTATGAAGAAAGACGCGTGGATCATCAATCTGGCTCGGGGGAAGCACATCGTCACCGACGATCTCGTGGAGGCCATACGAACCGGCACGATCGCTGGAGCGGCTCTTGACGTGACAGACCCAGAGCCGCTGCCGGACGGTCACGCTTTGTGGGACATGGAAAACGTGATCATTACGCCGCACGCTGGCGGCGCAGGGCCACAATCATGGATGCCGCATCTGGCCGAGCGCGTTCTGGACAACTTGAAGCGCGACCAGGAGGGCAAGCCGCTCGCAGGCCTCATCGACCCGGCCCTCGGTTACTGACGATGAGAGCCGTGCGATTTCTCGGCAAGGGCAAAGTCGAGGTTGTGGAAGCTCCGGCCCCCGTCCCCGGAGAGAGACAAGCCCTTGTCCGCATCGTCACCAGCGCAATTTGTGGAAGCGAGAAGCATGCCCTCCAGGCCGGCATGGAGCTGAATGCCGGACATGAGGGGGCCGGAGTCATCGAGAGTGCTCCCAAGGATTCGGGGTTCGCTCCCGGAGACAGAGTCGGAATATCCGCTGTTGCAGGGTGCGGTCAGTGCGCGGAATGCGAGGCTGGAATCGAGCTCAGATGCGAAGACCTCCGCATTCAAATCAACATGCACGCAGAGCTCGTGGCAGCGGACGTCACTTCACTCCGCAGGATTCCCGACGGGCTCAATTGGGCAAACGCCGTTCTGTTGACCGGCGATGGTCTCGGTGTGCCCGTTCGTGCCCTTCGTCATGTCCCAGAAAGACGCGGCAGAAGGACTTTGGTACTTGGACTGGGGCCGGTTGGACTGTCGCACGTTTTGGTCCGCTCATTTTTGGGAGAGGAAGTGAGCGGCGTGGACCCGTTCGAGGAGCGGCGGGCGCTTGCGATGAAACTCGGCGCGTCCGCCGCCTTCGGGCCGGGCGAGGCGGGGAGGACATACGACCTCGTCATTGAAAGCTCGGGTGTCCCGGAGTCGATCAAGGACGCATTCGTAGCGGTGTGCGCAGGAGGCACGGTCATCCAGTCGGGTGAGTGCAGCTCAGTCGAGCTTGATCCTTCCGGGATGCTCATTCGAAAGGAGGTCAGGTATATCGGAAGCTGGTTCTACGCGTCGCAGGACTACCCGAGGATGCTGGAGCTCCATGAAAGCGGGATGCCGTCGGAGTCCCTGGCCACCGATGTCTTCCCGGGGGCCGAGGCGCAGGCCGCTTACGACGCGTTCGCCAGCGGAAGCAGCGGCAAGGTCCTGCTCAACTGGAATGACGACTCGCCGCGGTAGCCTCTTTTAAGACGAAAGGAATCTGATGCTTCGCGTTGGTCTTCTTCCTACTTGCGTTGTCGATTCAGTGGCTCCGCAGGTTGGAGTCGCCGTTGTGCGTGTTCTCAGGAAAATGGGCCACGAGGTCACGATCCCCAAGACGGCCACCTGCTGCGGACAGCCGGCATGGAACTCGGGCTTTGCCGAGGAGTCCGCTTCCGTCGCCAAGACGACGCTCGAGGCACTAGAAAATCACAAGTCCGATGTCATCGTTGTCCCGGCTGGCAGCTGCGCAACGATGATCAAGGTGTTTTGGCAGGAACTGTTCGAAGTCGTAGGGGATCACGACGCATCGCACAGGGCCCAGCGGCTCGCTCCGCGCGTAAGGGAGTTTTCAGAATTCGTGGCCTCGCGCGGGGTGATGCCCGGCAAATACCCGCACCGGGTCGCGTATCACCACTCGTGCCACATGCTGCGCGAGCTGGGCATCAAGGAGCAGCCGGAGAAGATCCTGGGTGGCCTCGACGGCTGCACGCGCGCGGAGTGGCTCGCGGACGAACGCTGCTGTGGTTTCGGCGGAATGTTCTCGATCAAGCAGCCGGAGATGTCCGTTGCCATGGCAGACGACAAGATCGAGTCGCTCAAGGAGACTCAATCCGAGGCTTTGATCGGTTGCGACCAGTCATGCCTCATGCACCTGGAAGGGCGCTTGCGGCGAAGGGGTGAGTCGATTCAAGTGAAGCATCTGGCTGAGGTTCTGGAGGAAGCCCTTTGACCTCTGCCGGTAATAAAAAGTGAAGGATCTTCTGGAAGGAACGACCCTCAGACAACGTGCCCGTGCCGCTATCGCCGACGAGCATCTTTCCGAAGCGCTCGAGCAGGCATCCGACCGACTGACAAACCTGAAGCTCATCGGTTCTTCGGCTCTCGAGAACTACGAGGAGCTTCGCGATGCCGGGCGGTACATCAGGGGTCGCGTGATCGCGAACCTCTCGCAGGTGCTCGGCAAGCTGACCGATAACGTCGAAGCAAGCGGAGGCAAAGTGTTCTTTGCATCCGACGGCGCCGAAGCAGCCGAATACGTCAGCCGTGTGGCTGTGAACGCGGGGGCCCGGACGGTGGTCAAGTCGAAATCGATGGCATCGGAGGAGATCCACCTCAACGATGCGCTAGAGAATCTTGACATCGAGGCGGTCGAGACGGACCTGGGGGAGTGGATCATCCAGCTCGCGCACCAGACCCCATCCCACATCATTGCACCGGCAATCCACCTGACCGCTCAGGATGTCTCGGACATTTTCAACAAGATCTCAGAGGGGGATCTCTCCGATGTTCCGTCCGAGCTCTGCGCGTTTGCTCGCGAGCAGTTGAGACAGAAGTTTCTGGAGTCGGACGTAGGTGTCTCGGGTGTGAACTTTGGAATTGCAGAGACCGGAACGATTGCGATCGTAACGAATGAGGGCAACGGCCGGCTGGTCACGTCACTGCCCAGGGTCCACGTAGCGATCATGGGGATGGAGCGAGTCGTCGAGACCTGGGAGCAGTTCGACGTGATGCTCGCGCTTTTGCCAAGGGCTGCAACTGGCCAACAGATCACGACGTACGTGAACATGGTGACCGGCCCCCGGCGTCCCGGAGAGGCCGACGGTCCCGATGAGTTCCATCTGGTCATTCTGGACAACGGCCGTTCGGACATTCTCGGCACGGAGTTTCAGGAGATCCTGCACTGCATAAGGTGTGGTGCTTGTCTCAACGTATGTCCGGTGTTCCGCCAGATCGGCGGACACGGCTACGGCTGGGTTTATTCCGGCCCGGTGGGGGCGGTTCTCACCCCGCTGCTCAATAGAGCCGAGGAGGCTGGTGAGTTGCAGGACGCGTCGAGCCTTTGCGGCGCGTGCTGGGAAGCATGCCCGGTGAAGATTCCACTACAGGACCTTCTGCTCGGCCTTCGAAGGAAGAAGGCCGAGGATGCCGGGGGAATCCAAAAGGCCATGTGGCGCGGATGGGCCGCGGCCTGGAGCCGCCCTCGCGCCTACAAGGAGAGTGTCCGCTCCGCCGCGACGATGTCGAAGATCGTTCCCGAGCAGTTCGCCCCAAAGGGGTGGCGGGCCGGACGCAAGATCCCCAGGGCCCCTAAAGGAACTCCGTCCTTTCGAAGCTGGTTCGAAAGCGGCGAGAAGTAATGGAGCGAGAGGCGTTCCTGGAACAGATAAGACTCAAGGGGCCTGCTCCCGAGAATCTTCCTCATCCTTTGCGCGAGATGGCAGAGATCCCCCTCGTTCGATACGTTCGGGACCTGTCCGATCCGGTCTCGGCCTTCATCGAGGTTGCCAATGAAATCGGGGCCAATGCGCGTCTCATATCTTCAGCGGACGAAATGACGGAAATGCTGGATCAGTTGAGGGACGCGCACGATGTGAAGACGGCCGTTCTGTCGAAGGATCCTGAAGTCGATGTAATCCGTCGCCGCTTCGCAAGCGGAACCGCCTCATTTCAGGCCGTGGAGTTCGACTCGTTCGTGGCAGCATCCTCAGTGGATCTCGGAGTGACCGGGGCTGCCTTTGGTGTTGCCGCGACCGGCTCGCTGGTGATGTATCCGAACAGAGCAGGGGGCCGGAGCTCTTCCTTGCTGCCGCCTGTGCACTTGGCGCTAGTGGATGAGAAGAACATTCTGAGGGACTCGTCTGAGGTCTTTCGAAAGATGGGCGAACGATTCCCGGACGGCCTCCCTTCGCAACTCATATTCGCCAGCGGGCCGAGCCGGTCGGGCGACATCGGGGGAGTGCTGACGGTAGGAGTCCACGGCCCTGGCCATGTCTGGATCGGAGTCCTGAAGGACTGACTCGCCGGGCCCTGGACGTCCCTACCTCGACCTAGTCCAGCTAAGGTCCGTTTCCGCGTCCCAGTCTGGACTAGGTCCAGTTTCTTGCGCCGCCAAGGCGGCTTTTATCTGGCTCACGACTCGCTCTGGATTCGCTTCGATCGATCGCCAGGTGACACGCAGGACTCGCCATCCCATGAGCAGGAGGTGGTTCGCTCTCTCCTGGTCCTTGTCCCATCGGACTAACCCAAAGTGATAGCGATATCCGTCGCACTCGATGGCGAGTTTCTGCTCTGGGAAAGCGAAGTCGACTCTGGCGACCAGCTTCCCATTGTCGGTTATCTCCAACTGTCGTACCGGCCGGGGCAATCCGGCGGCAGTAATCAGGGTCAGTAGCTTTGTCTCGAGCGGACTCTCGGGCGATCGGCCAGGACCGCGATCTTCGAGGACGGATACCAGGCGATGAACGCCATCGCGTCCTTTGTGCTCGATTCCAGACAGCCATTTGCTCATTGCCCTGGGGTGTACCAACCGCCTCATTAGGAACTGGTCCACGACTACCTCTAATGCCGGGGGGTCGAGAACACCGGCCAAATCGACGAGCGTTCTCCGTGCAGTTGTTACCGTCAGGGGTCCCAAAGTCGTCATTTCCTTCTTGGAGAGGCGCGTGCGGTGGAGCACGATGTTCGACCGGCTCAGAGCTCTGCCCGTTGAGACGCTGACGTGCAGCGGACATTTGGGTAGGCCCTCGATTTTCCAGAGCAGAGCCGCCGTCTGGTGCGAAATGACTCCTGCGCCGGCACTCCACAGCCAAAGTCCGAAGACATCCTGCTCCCATGAATGAGCCGCTCCCTTGAAGCGATAGACGCGGGGGAGCGACCGTTCGAAGTTTCGGTTCAGCACGCCTTGCAGAGTGGACTTGGGAAGGCGAAGCCTTTCCAGCTGAGACCGCGCCACAACCCCGTGCTGCTTTTGCAACAGACGGTGCAGTTCGTTCGGCAGGGTCTCATTCACAAGCGAATTGAATCAGGGGGGTGTGACATAGCTGCATTCGTGTTCGTGCTTCCACCGGCCGCATGCCTGCTGGCCTGGACCTAGTCGAGCTGAGGCTCTGTATTCGGATCTCTGCTGGACCTAGTCCAGCTGAGGGCGCGGACCGGGGGAGAGGGCCTTGGCTTACGGGCGGAGGAGGGCCTTCACTACGTCGGTGCGCCCGTTCATCAGCTCCGTGAAAATTCCGGCTCCCTCTTCCAGCGGAAAGTCCGTCGTCCAGTTCGTCTCTACTTGCATGGCGAGTGGGATCGTCTCCTGGAAGTCCCGGGGTGGGTAGGCGAACATCCCAAGGACTCTCTTCTCCATGCGGATCAGGTCGTGAGAGTTGAAGTGAGCTTCGTCGCTGATCAGACCAAGCCAGACTGTCGCCCCACCGGGCCGCAGCTTCTCTACCGATGCGGTATGCGTGGCGGGAACGCCAACGGCGTCGAAGATCACGTCGAACTCGCCCTCGAGTGCCGGGCCCGTCTCGTCAGCGCCCAGCTTGCGGACGACGTCGAGCCGCTCGTCTGAAAGGTCGGCAACCGACACATGCTGCGCCCCCTGCAGCTTCGACATCAAAAGACAGACCAGGCCGATAGTGCCCGCCCCGATGATGCCGACTCGTTTTGCATCCGGATCGTTGGCGAGGTGCCATGCATGCAAGGCATTTGCCAGCGGCTCGATCGTAGCGGCAGTCGTGAAGCTCATCTCGTCGGGAATTTCGAAGACGTTGGTCTCCGGAACTGCAACTCTCTCGGCAAAGCCGCCGGCCCGGTGGATGCCCACCACCGATCTCGTCCTGCACAGGTTTTGCAAATCCCGTTTACAAAGATCGCACTCCTGGCAGCTGACGATCGGATTGATGACGACTCTTCGTCCGTCAGAAGTCGTGCCGGCAAACTCGTGGCCCATCACAAGGGGCGGCTGGCGGAAGCCGGGAGTTTGGATGCCGTGCAGCTCGCTTCCGCAGATACCGGCAGCCGCCACATCGACGATCACCTCTCCGGGGGCCGGAGTTGGTTCATCCACGTCGAGAATCTCGACAACGCTCGGAGCGGTGAACACCATCGCCTTCACCGGCCGCTCCCCTCGTCGAGACCAAGCGCCTCCCGCAGGAAATCCTCGTGTCCATACTCGATCTTGATGCCGAGATCCTTCTCAGTCTCCGATGCGTCGAATAAGGACGACGGTCTCGGAACTTCCGGCGGCAGCTTGTCCTCTGACAACCAATCGATTTTGGACGCAAGCAGGGCTCGAATGTTTTGCGCCGGGAAGTCGGATGGTTGAAGAACGGTTGTGGGAAGGATCAGGTACTGGCCCCGCGGCGGCATTGGGTTGGTCTCCATCGCCCGGATGTTGGCATTCACTGCGTCGCGAACATCGGTGAGATGCCCGCTCATTGCCCAAGCAAGGTCTACCCGGCCTTTGAATGACTGCACGAGCTGGCGAACTCCTCCGTAACGGAGCGCAATTACCTCAAGCCCCTTTCTCGAGTACGACTCGCACAGGTCTTCTGCCAGAAGCTTGCTGGTTCCGTAGTAGTCGCCCGGCATCCTCGGCGTGTCGTGGGTGAGGATGGGGGGCACGGGTTCGTCAGGGGGGCCAAGCCCCCCTCCAATGACTCCGGTCGTCGATGAGTGGACAACTCTCTTCACTGCATTTCGATGTGCTGCCTCCAGGACGTTGAACGTTCCTAGTACGTTGATCGACATGTATTCCGACGGTGAGTGAGTTTGCGAGTGGATACCGTGAAGGGCAGCCGTATGAAAGACACCATCGGTATCTCTTGTGAGCCAGAGCAACTTGTCGAGATTCCGAATGTCCCCTTGGATGAGCGTGCCGTCGGGGGCAGATGCAGTCGGCGAAACATCCACGATTCTGACTTCATGTCCGTCCTCGACCAGGCGCGTGGCGATCGCCGATCCAATCAGCCCGGCCCCCGTTACCAGGTAACGCATCAGATGAAGCGGGCCACCGTCAGGGAGTAGGGAGGAAGCGTCAGCGCGCCTTTCCATTCGACTTCCCTGCTCTCGCTCTTGGACTGCCCCCAGGGGTCTTTGCCGGCGGGCCGGACTACGTCGATTGCAACTCGTGCCTTTTTGGGGGCTCCATCAACGCGCACCTTCTTCGTGGCGTTCCCGGCATTAACAACGAACAAGGAGACTCCACCGTCACCACCAAGGGCGGACGCATCGAGCTCGTCATCGCCGTGCGTCTCGCAAAGCACGGCATCCGGCCTGTGCGCCATGTTGTACAAGCGAAAGATCTCGTAGACGGGCTCGCGAATGACTTTGATGCCTTCTCTTCTGATAACTCCGTCTGCGTTGATCACACAGGAGCGGTTTCCTATGAGAACCATCGGCGCGACGCGATGCAGCCCGTTGAGGGAGGCAGCGGTGTAGATGGCACCAATGTGGTTCGACCGTGACCAGCCCCACTCGTCGAGCGCGATTTGCGTGTTGTCGTCTGCCGGACTGTTTTCTAATTCCTTCTTGACCGCCTCGAGCAGGACTTGAAAGCTCCGGCCCGAAAGTATCTTGCGAGTCGCCGCGGCTTCATCGGTCTCGTGCACCTCTTCGGAGTAGTGGTGAATCTGCAGGACGTCGACGTCTTTGCCTGCAATGGGAAGGAACTTCTGGTTGAAGTCTCCGGCCTGACCGACAGCAACCACTGTGATCGTCGGGTCGACTTTAAGCATGGCCTCTTTGTATTCGAGATAGCGCTTGGCGTACCCTTCGGGCCCGTCGAAGCCGCGCTCGAAATGACCCCACTGCTCATTGCCCATGCTCCAGTACTTGACGGCGTACGGCTCCGGGTGTCCATTGGCTGCACGAACTGACCCCCAGCGGCTGTCGGCAGGGCCGTTGCAGTACTCGACCCAGGCCGCCGCGATCTCGGCCGTGCCGCTTCCGATGTTGATGCAGATGTACGGCTCGGCGTCTGTGAGCCTGCAGAGTTTCATGAACTCGTCGGTCCCGAAGTCGTTCTCGTCCCAGCCAAGCCAGGCCTGGTCCATGAACGGGTAGCGCGCGTCGCGCGGGCCGATTCCCCAACGCCAGTCGTAGTTATCGGCCATACACCCGCCGGGCCACTTGAGACACGCGACGGGAAGGTCTTTGAACTCCTTGATTACTGCGTTCGGGATTCCGTCCGTCGTGTCATCTGGCATGAGACTCACCCAGTCGAACCAAATAACCGCGCGCTCGCCCTTGGGGGCGTCCACCGTGAGCGAGAGCAATGCATCGTGGTCCGTGGTGTTTGACGTAAGCGTTCCCGTCACCTCGTGCCAGGAGAACGGATCCATCCAAAGAAGTGTCGGATGCTGCTTGATGATCGGGGACTCTTCCGGGTCGCCGAACATGGTCGTGGATATCTTCTCGAGCTCGATCGAAGTCTCGCCAAGGACTTTGCCCTTGCTCGAGCGGAGCGCGACCCGCAGGTGGTCAAGGTCACCCATCCTCCTGACCCTTGCCCTGAATACGTACCGGCCCTTTTTGTCCGCTCTGATCTCCGGTTGCTGGATGCCGTGCTCCCCACCGGGGTGTCCCTCATCGAAGAAGAGGGCAAAGCTGTGGTGAGCGGTCAGATGGGGAGATGAGTGCCGGGCGACTGCCTCGTTGTTGCGCAGGTCTCTGATTTTCTTGTTTGGCTTGCCGAAGCGCTCCCACGGCCTCGGCATGAGGTGCCGGACGCGGTGGACCATTGGGTCTTCGAACTTGCGGCCGTAGAGCATCTCCCCCCAGATTCCGTCGTAAATGACGTGCACGAGATGTTCAGTGAAGTGGCCGTAGACAAGCTGGGGCACCTCCCCAAGAACTTTGTTTGATTCGATCCGAATCGTGGGGCCGGCCGCGGCGGATGAGGATGTCACGGACGCCTTGGTTACGGACTTCTTAGAAGGTGCGCGGGAGCTGCTCTTCCTGACTGGGGCTTTTTGTGTTTTGGCCGACGGCTTCGATTTGCTGGCGGACTTCGTTGAGGATTTCTTGGCAGACAGAGTTCAATCCTTTGATCGGTGTCTGAATGACATCAGATGGATAATCTCCCAACCCTACCGGCCCGGAAGGAGCGTCAACAAATGCATTACGGATCCGAACGCACCTTCGGCTCAAGGATTGACGACGGCTGGAAGTACCGTGGCGTCGATGCGGTCATCATCGAGAACGAGCTGCTCCGAGCGATCCTTCTGCCCGGCAAGGGCGCCGATGTCTATAGCCTCGTTCACAAACCGACCGATACCGAGTTCCTTTGGCGCTCTCCATGGGGCGTGCGAAACCCCGCGACCTACGTTCCCGGGAGCCCCGATCCCGGCCAGGTCTGGATCGACTACTACGAGGGCGGCTGGCAAACCATCGTGCCGAACGGCGGAAACCCCGCCTCGTACAAGGGCGCAAGCTTCGGGCAGCATGGCGACGTCAGCCTTATGCCATGGGACTGCACGATCACCGAGGACACTGAAGAGAAAGTGTCCGCCCGCTTCTTCGTGAGGATGGCACGCATGCCGCTCACGGTTACAAAGGAAGTCTTCCTGGAAGCCGGAAGTGCCTCGCTCGTCATGAGAGATGTCGTAACTAATGTCTCGAAGGAAGAGATCCCGATCGTATTCGGGCAACACCTTGCCTTCGGGTCCCCGTTTCTCTCAGGAGACTGCGTGCTCGATATCCCCGGCGGGACAGTGAACACCCATCCCGTCGCTTACTCGGAGAACCATCGTTGGAAAGCAGGCTCGTCTACCGAGTGGCCGAAGAGCGTCCTCGCGGACGGCGGCGAAGAAAGCTTGAGGGAAGTTCCTGCAGAAGGGGCGGGATACGACGACCAGGCCTACATCACGCAGATGCCCGAAGGTTGGTGCGCGATCACTAACACTCAAATCGGCCTAGGCCTCGCTGTGACCTGGCCGGTCGATGTCTTCAAATGTCTTTGGTACTGGCAGATGTTCTCGGGCGGCGAGGGGTACCCCTGGTGGGGCAGGACTTACAGCTGCGGCCTCGAGCCCTTCACCAGCTATCCGAACACGGGCCTGGCGGAAGCAATCGAAAACGGTACGGCCCACATTCTGAAAGGTGAGTCTTCACTGGAGACCGAAGTCACAGCGACGGCCTTCGCTTCGAAACAGGGTGTGAAACAGGTATCGAGCGGGGGCCGGGTTACTACCCTCGACTAGCAACGAGCGCAGAGGAAGCCCGTCAAACCTGAAACGTGACGGTGGTGTGGCTGTGGGGGTTCAGGATCAATTTCATGCTCTTGGGCACCCCGATGTTCGCTCGTTTGGCCACGATGAGCTCGGGCTCCTTTTCGGTATTCCCAGCGAATGGGTCCTCGTGCCACAAGGTCGTGCTATCCATGGGCCCCGGCTGTCCCATCAGGTCAATGGTGAGCTCGCATTCCTCGACGCGGGAGCGGTTAACGAACGAAAGGTGTACCTGCGACTTTTCGGGATCGAAGGTTCCCCCAGCATCGAGTGCAGGCAGGTGTTCGCCCGTAAGGCCGGGTGCTTCGACCTCGGCCCCCGTGCGCGTGACGAGAATTAGCGAGTGACTGCCCGCCTGCTCGCGTGCCATGGCAAGGGGCCACCAGATCGTGTGTTTCACCAGGCCGGTCTTGGTTGTGTGAATCGGCGCTATCGCGTTGACCATCTGAGCCTGAGTTGCCATCGTCACTTTCTCGGGATGACGCCACATCACGTGAAGCCAGCTAGCTACCGCAAGGGCGTCTTTCAAGTCGTACGGTTCTTCGAATCGTGTGTCGATCCCAGAGCGCGCTGAAAAGCCAACTTCCATTGGAGATGGCTTGGATGGGTCGGCCTGAACTGCGGTCTTCGACCAAACTCCCCATTCGTCGACGCAGATTGTGATGGGCCTTTCGACACCCATTAGCTTTCTTGCTCCAAGGCACATCCCGTAAGCCGTGATGATTTCCTGCTCGCTGGCGGGGGGTCCGGCAAGAGTCGATGAGTAAGCGTCATCCTTGGCGTGCCAGTAGAAGTGCAGCGACAGGTAGTCGATCGAACGGCCAGCCGTCTTGAGAACCGTCCAGTTCCAGTCCGGGTCGTTCGCACCCACTCCGATCAGGCGAGCCCTGGAGTCTTGCCACCGCATCAGCTTCCCCCACTCCCTTGCTTGCTCGGCGTACTGCTGAGCGGTGGTGTGTCCGTGCTGCCACCATCCATACACTTCGTTACCGAGCCCCCAATACTTCACGCCGTGTGGCTCGCCGTGGGGGCCACGCATCCGCTCATTGACTTCCGGGATACCACCCTCTTCGCCGTTGCAGTATTCGAGCCATCTGAGTGCCTCGTCGACGGAACCGGTCCCCATATTGAGATTCAGGTAGGGCTCGGCCCCCAGAATCCGGCAGTACTCGAGAAACTCTTCGGTTCCAAACGAGTTGTCGTCGATAGCGCCCCAGGCAAGGTCTCTGCGCCGCGGCCGGTTTCGCGTTTCACCAATGCCGTCGCGCCAGTGGTATCCAGACGCGAAGTTGCCTCCCGGCCAGCGCAGTACGGAGGGCTTCAGGGCCTTCGCCGCCTCGATTACATCGAGGCGGTACCCCTTCTTGTCCGAGTTGGGCGAACCCGGATCGTAAACACCACCGTAGATGACTCTGCCGATGTGTTCGATGAACTGCCCGTAGATCAAAGGGTCGATACGGCCGCGCAGCCGGCGCGGGTCTACCAGAACCTCAGCTTTGTATGTCATCTGACCATCTTTTCATTGCGTGACCGACCGGTGGACAAGGTCGCTCATTATGCAGAACCGGCGGTCGCTTTCCTCCTGGCCGGGCCCCACATTCGACAGAGCAACGAAAATTACATCGGTGTCTGGGTCGAACCACGCCGTAGAGCACCAGTGGCCGGGGTGACCCAAGATCCTTGGGGACCCCAGGCTCCCCCGGCTGGACATGAGCCTGGGATCGGATCCAACCCAGAACCCATAGCCGAAGGCCTGTGCCACCCCCGGCCCCCACGGCACGTGCGGCCGCACAGCGTTGCGAGCCACCGCCGGCCCGATGAGCCGCTGGTTGGGGGCAGCACCCGCGTTCCGCCACATCAGATAGAAGCGGGCAAGGTCGCCGGCACTCGAGTGTGCGTTGGCCGCAGCGATGACTTGATCCCGCGACAAACGCATCCGCCAGAACGAGATCTCTGAGTCGGTCTCCTCATCCGATCCCGAATAGGCGGTGGTCTCCTCCTCCAGCTCAGCCGGAAGTCCCCACGTGGTTCGCGTCATTCCTAGTGGCTCGAATATCTCCTCGATGCAAAAACGCTCGAAGCCTCGTCCGTCCAGCCGGTCGACGATCTCTTGTAACAGGAACCAACCCGATATCCCGTGATACATCGTTTGAGTTCCCGGCGCGTAGTCCGGCGTCATCTCGCATAGAGCCTTGATTGCAGCCTCACGATCGAGGTAAGTCGCTGCAGGAATCTGGACGTAGCCGGGGTCTGGAATGCCCGCGGTGTGCGTGAGCAGTTGAGCGATTGTGATGGCCGCCTTGCCGTTCTGCTCGAATCCGGGGATGAGCCTGGCCACCGGGTCTGTGTAAGTGACGAGACCGCGGTCAACCAGGATGTGGACGGCAGTGGCTGCAATCGGCTTTGAGGCCGAGCCGATGAAGAAGCGCGTTTCTTGCGTGATCGGCGAGGGGCTTTGTGTATAGGTTCCCAGCGCCAGGTCCGTCACGACGTTATTTGCGCGGGCGACAAAGATTTGCATCCCCTTTGTCAGGCCTTGCTTCACCTGTTCCTCAAAAGACTCTTCCAGAAGTGAAGGCAAAGCGGGGTCCAAGCCGGCATCGGCTGGATCGGCGTTTACGAAAGCCACGGCGGGCTTGATTAGGTCTGACACCGTCCGGCAGTCTCCCATATACGATCGAGCGTTCATGAGGCGAACGATGGGCGAGCTGATGATTGAGCCTCTGGAGCTGATCTCGCAAGAGATCGCAGAGTGCGATGGCGAAGCAGCGCGCATGCTTACGGTTGTTTTCGATTACGTGGATCAGGCGAGGGCGCCGCGCCGGGCCCGCGCGCACATCTTCGTTCCCGAACAGATGCCTCCGGACCCGATGCCTCTTATGTACCAGGCGGGCTACGAGATCGAGCAGCGAGCCGGTGCCATGCACGTTACCCGCGGGTACGCGTGCGCGAATCCGGTAACTCCGACTATCGAGGAAGCAGGGGGGCCGGAAAATCCGTTAGTGCGAGGGCCGAACCTGGACATCGCGCTTCTCCATGCGGTCAGGTCCCTGGATTGGATCGACGACTCGAAAGTCGTGATCGCCGGCGGAAGTGCGGCTGGTCACATGTCGCTGATGCTCGCCGCGGAGACATTTCCAGTCGCGGCCGTCGTAGTGGACTGCGCACCGGTAAACCTGCCCTACAACATGGCGTATTTCACGATGGTGAGAAGGTTGAACGACCCCAAGATTCTGGCTACGAATGCAACCCAGATCGCGCACGACGCGATTCAACTCCTCGGCGAGGACCCACTGGCCCCCGAGTTCGCGGAGCACGCGGTGATCTCACATCTACAGCGGATCACATGCCCGGTGTCCGGCAGTCACTCGTCCGCAGACATGCTCGTCCCGGCGGAGCAGCTATCTCGGCGGTTCGAGACGGAGTTCGACCGAGGTCTGTTTCCTCAGGGGTACGAAAGGGTTCCGGAAAGACTTACGAGTGATGTCCGCGCTCACACGAGACTGGACGATCTGCTGCCGCCCGACAGCCTCGAGTTCGTCGTCCAACCCCCGCCTCCGGCCGACCGCGTTGTGATCGACCTGGTCTGGGATGGGGCGAGGGTGGCGGAGCTAGAGGCTCCGGTCGGCTCTAAGCAATGGACGGTTCTGGTCATAGATGAGGGACCGCCCGAACCCGACCTGGGACACCTGAAGCATGCAGTTGTCGTAAGCCGCCATGCCTTCTTGGAAAAGTGGGTTTGCGGCGCGATTCCGGCGGGGCAGCTGACCCGGGAGAAGCTGCGGACTTTGATGATGCGGGCCGGCGGAATCGAATGGATATCGGCTTCGATTCCACACCTGGACCGCCCCGATCAAGAGCGCAAGGACGTGATCAGGGGTCTGAAGCTCTTCATCGCGTACTCCGCGGAGAACCGCAGCGCTTTCGAATCCCTGGTTCAGGGCATTACCGGGGATCTGCGAGCTGTCGCGGAAGGGGTTGGCGAAGAGTGCATTTGAACGCCCTTGCTCGCGGACCCGGTGCCAATGAGACCTCAGGCTCAACCTGAGGCGCCCTTAGCTGGACCTAGTCCAGAAGAGAACGTGCAGAAGGACATCAACTCGACCTGGTCGAGCTAAGGACGCGGCGGGGCGTCCGTTACCGGGGCTACTTGATCGGACACTCTGTTCGAGATGCCCGGCTCCTTCCTTCCCGGGTCTTCCATCTCCGGCACGCCGAGCTCGCGGGCGAAGCGGTTGTACGAGTGGCGGCGAGCCCGCTCGACGGTCCGCTCGATTGGGAATTCCTCCAGTGCCTCCCGCACGTTTACTGCGAAGCGCTCCTTGATCGATGCAACGATCTCTCGCAGAGAGCCGGATCGGCCGAGGTGCTGCGCGAGGTGAGGGACCCACTTGTGTCCGAAGGCGACGTGCATCGTCTCGTCGGCCCGGTCGTAACGAAGGAAGGTGGAAAGGTCCTCGTCTTGAAGGGAGTCGAGCATCGGCATGATTCGGGACTTGAGTGGAAATGACCCGGCTTCAAACCCCTGGGTCATCATCGCGTAGAGGTCTACGGGGTCGAGGTCCTTCGTAGCCAGACGGATGAACACGGGATGGTCCGAGTCCTTTGGGTCAAGCCCCAGGCGCTGCAACCCCCGGTACCCACCTTCGGAGTGGCGAGCCTCGTCCCAAAGATGCCTGGCTAGGTCGAAGTGAAACTCGAACGGCATCCCCTGGGTTTTGTGAAACATGGGCGGGAGATAGTCGAGGACATCGGCTTCGTGAAACAGCCATGTGTAGATGCCGATGCGCTGAATGCGAGCGTCGCCGTCCCAGCAGTAAGGAACCACATCGTCGTTCGGCCCGTCCGAGCCGTTCATGAATCTCAAAGGGTGGTCCCCCCAGTCCGGCATGACCGGGAGTTCGAACGGCTCTTCCTCCGGGCGCGGGCCCTCGGCTTCCGGGCCGGACAAAGACCCGTCGATTCCTCCTGACGCTTCCAGCCGCCGCCGGAGATAGTCTGCCCACTCAGCATCCGAGGACCCGGCCCCCAGCTGTTTCGCCAGCTCCGAGCCGAACTCGAGGTGGCTCTGTTCCTGCTCGAGTGCGGTTTCAAGAAGAACGCGAGACGGAAGGTCGCCGAGGGGGTGTGTTCCGCTCAAGTAGTCGGAGTAGGAGCGGGCCATATCTCGCTTCAGAACATCGAAGATCCCCAGGATGAGCGCCGCCTTTGAAGGAGCCCGCAGCGCAGCCTCGAAAACCGCGTCGAGCTGAGGCGAGAGCACCGGCTCCTTGCCTTTGCCCCCGCGCATCTGCCCAAGGCGAAGCCTGACCGCCTCGGCGTGAGTGGCGTCTTCGTAGGTGAGGCGCGCGACCGCATATTTGTGCAGGATCCCCGGAATCAGCGGGGCGATGGAGCCAAGCAGGATGACCAGTTTGTGCTCTGCAGCGAACAGCCTCTTCTGCAGCTCCGGCTGAGTAAGTGTGAACGCGGGGGGTTTTGTCTCCAGGGCCATGCTGGCTTGAGGTTAGTCCTGGGCCCCTCCCGCATCAACCCGGGCGAGAAGCGAGCACGGGAATGTCCACCTGCACGACTAGTATTTTCACCTCCCAAATAAAAGGACCCCACCTGCCCAACGTGCCGGCCCCCGACCTGACCCCCTACGTTCCGCGCCTTTTGATCGATTGGCAGAAGGACACCCCGTCCGTGACTGCCAAGATGATGGATGGGACTCTTGCCTTCGTCGACCTGTCCGGATTCACGGCCATGTCGGAGAAGCTCGCGAAACTCGGGAAACTGGGAGCCGAGGAAACCACTCAGGTCCTAAATTCGACCTTTTCGGATTTGCTCTCGGTTGCTTATGCGCAGGGGGGCTCACTTCTTAAGTTCGGCGGAGACGCGCTCCTTCTGTTCTTTGACGGAGAAGAGCATCCGGCCCGCGGGGCTGCTTCGGCGCTTGCGATGCGAAGGCGGTTACGCGACCTCGGACAGCTACGGACGTCAGCCGGATCCATCAGGCTCAAGATGTCGACCGGCGTGCACAGCGGCGCGTTCTTGTTCGCCCTGGCAGGCACTAGTCACCGAGAGCTCTTCGTGCTCGGCCCCGGAGTTACTCAGACCGTGAAGATGGAGACCGAGGCAGAAGCGGGAGAGGTCCTGGTCAGCAAGGACACTGCTTCGCGGATCCACGGGATCGAGACAACCCCGAAGGGAGACGGCCTTCTTCTCTCGAGGATCAGGAAAATGCCGGTTGCACCCCAGGCTCCTACCAAGCTGGCTCGAACCGACGTGAGTCATTTCTTGTCGACAGCTATCAGAAGTCATCTTCTGCAGGGGGCGAGCGATCCAGAGCACAGACCAGTCTCCGTCGGATTCTTGAACTTCACGGGAATCGACGGACTGCTCGAAAAGTCAGGCGAACAAGCGGTCGAGAACGCACTGCAGGAGTTGATGGCCAACGTGCTGAGGGAGATTGATGATCTGCAGCTGACCTTTCTGGGGACCGACGTCAGCGCGGACGGTGGAAAGATCATCCTCACAGCCGGCGCGCCGGTCGTGGGGGAGGACGACGAGGAGAGGATGCTGACCGGCGTAACCAGAATCTGTTCCAAGTCACTGCCTTTGAAAGTTCGGTTCGGAGTTCACCGGGGTCACGTTTTCGCAGGTGACGTCGGCCCCCCATATCGGAGGACCTACACGGTCATAGGGGATGCAGTGAACACGGCCGCACGCGTCATGGCGCACGCAGAGTTCGGCACTGTTCTTGCCACACGCGACGTGCTCAAGCAAACCGCGAGCCGCATCAAGTCGACTCCGGCTGCGGCTTTCCATGTGAAAGGGAAGCGTCTCCCAATCGAAGCCGAGGTTGTCGAGGACGTCATTGCAACGCCAATTCAGGCAGACGCACCTCTGCCGCTGATGGGCCGGGACGCCGAGCTGAAGCGGCTCTTGCAAGCCGTCGAGGCAGCCGGGCGCGGGGAAGGGGCGGTCATAGAAATCGTCGGAGAGCCGGGCCTCGGCAAAAGCAGGTTGTTGCAAGAGCTCTGGAAGACATGCAGCTGCATGCGCATCTCCGCAGTTTGCAAGCAGTACGAATCGATGACCCCGCACTTCACAACGAACAACCTGCTGCGTGAAGCGTTTTCAATTCTGCACGACGCAAGTCCCGAAGACGTGGAGGAGGAACTACGCCGGCGGCTGACGGCAATCAACCCGGACCTGGAAGGGTGGTTGCCGCTGGTTGCCCTTCCTCTTGGGCTTACGCTTCCATCGACTGAAGAGGTCGACCGCCTGGCGCCGGAGTTCGCGCAGGGGCGAATGCATCAGCTAATCGAGGATCTCTTGCGCCGCTGGCTCCCCCGGCCGACGGTTCTGGTTGTCGACGATGCTCAATGGATCGACGCCGCCTCGCGCCAAACCCTCCTGCACCTTTTGGATGCCGTTCCGGATCATGGGTGGATGATTTGTCTCGCGACAAGACCCGAGGGGTCGTTCCGGGCGGCCGGCTACGGTCAGGTGGAGGAGATCCGGCTCGAACCACTCACACAGCGGGAAGCGGCAGACCTTGCCCTGGAAGCCGACGCCTCGCTCCTGCCGGGTCAAGCCGACGAGGTTGCCACCAGGTCGGGGGGCAATCCTTTGTTCGTGAGGGAGCTTGCAGTGACCTTGGGGGCCTCGGGGGAGATGGAGAATCTTCCGGAAACCGTCGAGTCGCTGATCGCCTCCAGGATTGACGTGTTGCCAAGAGCGGACCGCATGCTCCTCAGAGTCATGTCGGTACTCGGGCAGGACTTCGAGATCGGCTTGCTCGAGGACATGCTGAGCGCTGCCACCGACCTGTTTCCGAACCCACCCGACCTCAATGCGAAAGGGACCTGGAGAAGGCTGTCTTCCTTCCTGTCCGTCAAGGAGGGCAGGGTCCATTTCCATCAGGCGCTCTTTCAGCAAGCCGCATATGAGGGCCTGGCGTACTCGAGGAGGAAAACCCTGCACGAGCGTGTCGGAGTTGGACTGGAACGGCGCCTGGGGGACTCCGAAAGCCAGGCAGAGATCCTCTCGCTGCACTTCGATAGGGCCGGAAACTATGCGGGTTCGTGGCTCTACTCCAGGACGGCCGCTCGATCGGCGGAGAAGAAGTTTGCGCACCTCTCGGCCGCGACCTTTTACAAGCGGGCTCTCGAGGCCTCTCGGCGAATCGGCATAATCGTTCCCGAGGATGTCGCAGATGCGTGGGCAGGCCTCGGACTTGCGCTTCAGCAAACGGGTGCGTTTTCGGACGCGGCCAATGCGTTTCGAAAAGCCAGGATGTTGCACCCGGCAAACGATCCCTTGAAAGTGCGGATGATGCGACGCGAGGGGGCAGCCCTTGATCGTCTGGGGTTTCACACGCGTGCTCTGCGAATCTTCAATCGGGCCTTGCGCCTTGCGGATGAGCTGCCACCCACCGCTGAGCGGGATGCGGAGTCGGCTCGACTGGCGCTTCACGTCGCACTAATCCATCGGAGGCGAGGACGTCTGCAGGAGGCCGAAAGGATCGCTCAGTCCGCAGCGGAGGTCGCGCAGGCCCGAAAAGATGCAGTCGCGGCAGGATCTGCCTTCAATGTCTTGAACATGATCAAGTCGGATCTTCAGGAATCGAAGCTTGCGAGATCGTTTGGAGAGAAAGCCCTGGAATGGTTCGAGAGAGCCGACGACCTTGGACAGGCCGCCACCGTTCTCAACAATTTGGGCACCGACGCGTATATGGCAGGGGAGTGGGACAAAGCAGCGAGCCTTTATCGCAAGAGCAGAGAGTCGCTCGAAAAGGTGGGCAACCTCTTGGGTGCTGCGGCGGTCGCCAGCAACCTGGCCGAGATTCTCAGCGATCAGGGCAGGCTCGACGAGGCCTACTCGGAGTTCCGGCAGGTATTGAAGACCTTCAAGGCGGCCCGGTTCCCCGAAAGGACTGCCGCTGTCATCAGCAACCTCGGCCGTACGGCCGCGCGGGCCGGCAATTTCGAAGAAGGAGAAAGGCTGCTCCGGGAAGCTCTTTCGGAGTTCGAAAGACTTCGGACTATCGGAGCAACGACTGAGGTGAGACTCGCCGAGCTATTTGTTCTGCGTGGAGATCCGGAGGAAGCAACGGCGATTCTGAATCGAATCTCAGAGGCGTCCCTGCCGCTCAAGCCGATGATTCTGCGGCTGAGGGGGTACGCGTATCTTCAGCGCGGCCGAACCGAGGAGGCGCGTGAGCTTTTTCATCAGAGTGTCGCAGTTGCCCGGAAGCTGGACCTTGTCCTTGACGCCGCCCTGGCGCTGGAAGGGCTGCTTCGGATCTCGCGGATACTCGGTGAAGAGTTCGAGGAGGACGATCCCCGTCCCATCCTGGAAGCGCTGGGAGTCGTTTACTCTCCGGCTGTGCCCGTCCCCGCTATTTGAATATGTAGTAAGCCGAGGGGCTGGTTCCATCATTTAGGTCGATCTGCAGGGTCTGACACGTCCCTGCCCACGCCTTGTCGCTTTGCCAGTTGAAGATGAAGAAGTTGTCCGTGAACCGCATCCGCGTCAGATCTTCAGCCCTGGCGGCCCCCCCTGTCGGAGAACCATTGCTGCAGTTGGTGGGGTAGGTCCAAATTCCGCTGACGATCTTCAGATCGGTCACGAGCTTGCCCCGAGATCCGTCCTTGTTTCTCTCGAAGATCTTGAACTTGATTGGGTTCGTTTGTCCCGCATTCAGAGTCGAGCGTCCTGGGGGGAAGAACCCTTCGAAGATGTAAAGGTTCCTAGGTGCGACGCCACCAAAGTTACTTGCCTTGGAGGTACTGACCGCGCTGTTGCCCGATGCGTCAACCGCAAAGAACATTGCCTCGATTCCGGGCCCCGTGAAGGGTGTCCCGCTGAGCTTCCACTCGGTTCCAGAAGTCCGGGTGAGCTTGCCCTGACGCCAGTTTCGCGTCTCGTCCAGGTAAAGAACCGTCACCCTCTTGACGTTCTCGGGCCCGAGGTTGTCGGTCACGTTGACCACGAAGTCCGCGGAAGTGGCGCCCTTGATGATGTCGGCACTCTGGAACACGGGGGCCGTCCTATCGGATGAGTTCGAGTAGTAGACCTTTACGGTGGCACCCGTGAATCGCCGCATGATTCCGCCGGCCGGGTCACCGCTGAACTTACCCGCGTTGAAGACGAGCTTGCCGCTGGGTGTAATGCGTGCGGGTACTGCCGGCGAGCTGACCGAACCAAACGGATCCGAAGGAGGCGCGACCGCACTGCCTGCAAGAAGTGCCTGGGAGGTAGTGATCTTGAAGCCGGACTGGTCGTTAGACGCTGCCGCTTCAATGGTCCAGCCGCGCGCTTCGATACCTTGCCTCGCCACGTTGACCGGGACATAAGGAATCAGCGGCCGGTTCTGGGGGCCGTGGGCCCTCCCATCCGAGGTGTAGTGCTTGCTTCCGTCTGCTCCCACCTGGAGCTCGAACTTCGGTGAGATTGTGAAGCTCGCGGCGGGTGTTCCCGTCTCGGGATCGGCCGGGGGAGCGGGGGGTGAGACCTGCGCAGGCGGAGGGGTGCCGATGTGGTACATCGGTATCCCGTAAAGCGTTGCCTCCTCGAGTGCCTTTTCCTCGTAAACGCCGAGAACTCCTACGCTGTCGAGGTAGTTCCGTTTGGCAACCATCAGAGCCTCACCTGCAGGCAACCCGGACATCAGGTTCTTCGAGAAGTCGACCAGGATGGCCTCCGACAAGCTGACTCCGGCTCGCGATCCAAGCCCGTAGCCGGTTTGTCCGACGAAGATGTCGACGGCCTTGCCGGACAGGGTGTCGGCCCAGTCGGTGATTCCCGGCGCGCTGGCACCCGAGTGGCATCCCATCGTGAACCAGATCGAACCGACTCCCGATGGGGCAGCGGCGACGTGGGAGGTGTTGAAAAGGGTTCCGGGCGATCCCGGGGGCAGCGCGTTGGCCTCATCGAAGTGAGCGTTGACGCTGACTACGTCTTTCTTCGAGTTGACCACTGCAGCCGCCAGATCACTCAGAGTCCAGTTGTCGTCGGCTCTGTCGAGCTGTGCGCCGAGCTTTGTTTCGATTGCTGCGTCGATCTGCCGGGCCGCGTCCTGCATGAAGTCGCTGCCGAACGTTGCAGCCGTCGATGGGTTGAGAATGCCCTTGGAGTCCACGTACCTTTTAAGGGCGGAGGCGATCTGGTCGCCACTCTCGACCAGCCGTCCGACCGACCAGTCCGGCCTGTACGAGTAACCGCCGGGGATCGTTGTTGGGTCGACATCCCCGTACGGGTTGTCAGAACCGATAAAGCCGTGCGCAGCCGCAGAGATCTCCGAGTTGTTGCCCACTCCATACGAATGTGCGAGCGACTCCGCAAAGCTTCCCTCGTGCCCCCAACGAGTGAGGTCGGCCACGCCGCCTGCCGGGATCACCCGGTGGTCGCCGATGATCAGAACGTGCTTGATGGACTCGGGGGCCGGACCAGAATCCGTAGGCGACAGCTTGAGGCGCTTGTCGACCGCGGCGTTGATAGCCCTGACCGCGTTATTCGACAGTTCGGGATTGCAAAGGTCGGCGTCCCTCGCCCGATCCGCCGCTTGCACCCCAGGGTCTCCGTCGACCGACAGCAGCTGCACGCCGGCCCCCAGGACCGGGTCGGTGAGAAGTCGCGCAATCTGAGTCTTGATCGACTGAGCGGCGACGTCTCCAAGTGCCCGGCGGGTGCGATTTTCGTTGAAGAGAATCAGCGTGTTCGTGTCAGCGGGGAGCGCGGGAGGCATCACTCCGAAGACGCCGGAGGCTCCGAGCTGAGGCTCCTGGCACTCGCCCAGCTGGGGGCCGGGGATGAGCCGCACGGTCAATGTGTACGGATCGTTCGACGAGGCCTGAAAATAAGGGGCCGCCTGGATCGTAAGAGTCTGTCCGAGGGCCTTCGTCCTCACGTACTCGTTCTCCGTGCCTCGCTGCTGCGAGATTCCTGCAATCGGCAAGCCGGCGAGGTCAAGGTCCATGGCGGCGTCGGCTTGCAGATCGACCTCTGAGTTATCGAAGCCAATGGATTCGTCCGCGAGCACCTGCTGGGGCGGAGCGCCGCTCTTTTGGGATCGAAGAGGAGTTGCCAAAGGCGAGGCCGGATCCGAATAAACGATCAGGTCCCGGTCGATGGTCTGGTGGCCAAGGACAACCTCGACACCCGACCCGGGGGGCACCTGAACCTTGAAGAAGTCGGCGGTGTCGCCGGCCGGAGTGAACGAGACGTTCAACGTTCCGTGGGTTATCGGATGGGCGGATGCTGGTGAGTTGTTATTGGCGAAGCCGCCGTGGCTTTCCAGTGTGTCGGTTACCGAGACCGAGTGAGAACGGGTCTCGCTGGTGCTGCCGTTCTCGTTCAAGGTGGCGACCACAGGGAAAGACCCAAGATCGAGGCCGGGGCGTCCAAGCAGCGAAAAGCTCATTGAATCGCCTGCTGCGAGGCCTGCGGCGTCCCACGTGACCTTGTTGTTGGTCACGTTCGAGGGCTCGGGAGTGGCAGAGTCGAACACGAAGTTCTGAGGCAAGGCCACCGAAACGGTTGCGTCCGAGGCCAGCGATGAAGCCCCCACCGGCGCGATCTGACCGGTCAGCCGTACGGCACTCGAGCCGGGCCCGCCCCACCCCTTTATGGCAAGGCGGTCGAACGGGATGGCGTCGACCGGGTATTCCCCAAACAAGCCAAAGGCAACGTCGCCGAGCGTTAGCTTTGCCGCCGCCCCGAGCAGTGACTCGAATCGGGCGGAGTCATTGATTGCCCCGGCGAGTCCTGCGTCCCGCAGAGTTCCATTGGCGCAGTCGACGGCACCGCAGTCGACGATCCCGGCCGGGAGTCCCGCGAGGGAAATCGAGCCGATGAGCGTGTCCATGTTGAAGGCTGCAACGCGGACTGAACGAAGCGGTGCTGTGGCCGCCAGGGAAATCCCGGAAAGCTCGAAGGTCTGGATGGGCAGTGACGGGGATCCGCCGAATGGAACGCCTGCGATCTGAAGGTCTGCCGGGGTTGCATTCAGCCCACCTGCTGAAGCCGCGCAGCTCGCCTGACCGAGAGCCAGCAGCCGCGGACACCAGTAGCTCGAGGCGCCCACGCGTGTGTCAACGTAACCATCACCGTTGGCGTCGGTCCATCCGTCGATTGCCGAAAGCTTCGTTCCCCCAAGCAGAATCGAGAGGAAGCTGAGGTTCCCGAGCGGCGGCTGCGTGAGGTCGATGTCGCGCCATTCGATCGTCGAAAGGTCGGGGCGAGGACTCATTTCCAGCACGTCGGCGAGGCTCAGGTTGTGAACGGGCTCGGATGAGTAGCCGCTCAGTATTGCCTCCCAGCTCTGGGGTGGAATAAGTGGAATTGAGCTGAGCGGCAGATGCCTTAGACCTTCCAGCACGGCGGGTGCGGCGAGCCCTAGCTCTTCGATCTTGATCGGCGTGATGCCAAGCTCTTCGATCTTGATGGGTGCAAGTCCGAGCTCCTCGATCTTGATCGGGGACAAGCCCAGCTCTTCGATCTTGATGGGGGCCGTGGCGGGATCGGCGTTCGGTGCTCCCGGCTGAAGCGGGATTGCAGAAAGCGGGATAGATCCGGGACTTGCCGGAACCGAGAGCTGCTCGACATTGACCTGGAAGTTCTCC
>DATLOJ010000089.1:0-10167 GCA_035536315.1 Actinomycetota bacterium
ATTCGTAGGGGGCCAGGGCTCACCCTTGCGCGCGTCTTTGTTCCGGCGCAGGTTCTGGAATCCGGCAGTTGAGGCCTCAGTTGGGTATCCGATGAGGTTTCATGACCTCCGGCACACCCATGCGGCCCTTCTGATCGCAGAGAACACCCACCCAAAGACGATGCAAGCCCGGCTAGGACACGCCTCTATCGCAACGACTTTGAACACATACGGGCACCTCTTCGAAGGCCTTGATGAGGCTGTTGCGGAGGGTCTTGAGACGCTGTGGTCAGGCCGTCCCGCGGAGTTTCCGCGGAGCGCGGCTCTGGTGGGGAACATCGGCCAGAGCGGGACTTAGCCTCTGACCTGCGGTTTTACTGGTGGGCGCGACTGGGATTGAACCAGTGACCTCTGCTGTGTGAGAGCAGCGCTCTCCCGCTGAGCTACGCGCCCCGGGAGACAACAGTATAAGAAGGGCTTTTTACCTGATTCGGAGCGCAACCATTACTCCGTCGCGAAGAGGAACGATGGAGCTCGCGAAATGAGGGTCGGAAACGATTAGCTCGTTGTGCTCCCTTATTGCGCGCGTGAGGTCGTCCTGCTCCTGGTCCGAAGCCACCCTGCCGGACCAAAGAACGTTGTCGCAGATGTACAGCCCCCCTGGCCTGACTTTGTCCCTCGCGGTCAGAAACGCTCTGGGGTAGTCCTGCTTGTCGATATCGCAGTAGACGATGTCAAACTGTCCCTCGGTCGACTCGAGAGACTCGATAGCGTCTCCAACCCGGAAGTCGCATCGCGAGGCAAGCCCCGCGGCCTCGAGGTTAGCCTGGGCCATCCGGACGTTGGCCGGATCGCCGTCCGTCAGCGTCACCTTTCCGCCCTCCCCCACTGCTCTTGCGTACCAGTAGGCGGAGTAGCCGTAGCCGCTGCCCATCTCGAAAACCCGCGTCGCGCCCACCGTTTTGGCGATGAGCTCGAAGAACGAGCCGACCGTCCGCCCGACGATTGGAAAGTCCAAATCCTTCGCCCTGTGTTCCATCTCTTCGAGTACGTCGTCCTCGACATCCCGGCCACTATGAGTGTTGTTCAGGTACTCGGCGACGTGCGTTTCGATGAAATTCAAGCTATTCCTCCCCCTGACAAAGTTTCCAACAATTTGGCCCCGGGGCGTTTAAGTATTGGTTCTGTGGGCAGGTATAGTTGTGATTCACGTCTCATCCCCCCCGAGGCGTTGTCACTAGAAGGGCGGCCGCAGGCCGCCCTTCGTCTTTTCTCCGTCTTCCTAAAGCTGTCGGCCCAGGCGTGAACGTGGGGACCGCCGCCCGCCGCCCGGCGGGTGAGTATCGTCACCGACCCTTGAATTTTGGCGGCCTCTTCTCGAAGAATGCCCTCATCCCTTCCAGGTGGTCCGCCGAGCGGCCGGCTGCGGTCTGTGCCTCGGCCTCGGCTTCCATCTGGGCGGCCAGGGTTGTTCCGAACGCCGTCCACATCATCCGTTTTGTCAGTCCGTAGGCAGCTGTGGGGCCCTTTGCGAGGCGCTCGGCCATTTCCCTCGCAAAGTCCGTGACCGACGATTTGGGGCTTATCTGGTTTGCCAGCCCCAGCTCCAGCGCTTGCTCCGCCGAAATGGATTCGCCTCTGAGCGCCACCTGCAGAGCCCTGCCAACCCCCAGATAAAGAGGCAGCAGCCAGGTAAGACCGGAATCGGGGACCAGTCCCACCCGGGAGAAGGCGAGAACCAATTTGGCGTCGTCTGACATGATCCGAAAATCACAAGCAAGTGCAAGAGACACTCCGGCCCCCGCTGCCACACCGTGGACGGCCGCTATCACCGGCTTCTCCAAGCCTTGAATCGCAGTGATGATCGGGATCCACCGTTTCCTGACAATCGATCCAAGCTGGGGGTCGGTGCCGGCGGAGTAGTCCTCTGCCAGCGCCCTCAGATCCTCGCCGCTGCAGAAGCCGTCGCCCTCGCCCCAGATAACAACGCACCGGATAGCTGGGTCGGCGGCAAACTCCATCGCCTCCAGAAATTCCCCGCCCATCTCGTCGTTAAAAGCATTGAGGCTCTGCGGACGGTTCAGTTGCACCCAGAGAACTCCATGCTCATGCCGAGTGGTGACGGTGCGGGAGCTCTCGGGCACTCCTTCACCAGTTCCATCCATGAGGTTTCCCGCGACACCCGACAGTTCCTCCAGGAGTTCTAGCCGTCTCTTTTCCGACTGCTCCTCTGAACGCTTGAGGACAACCTCGACCGCGTCGCGAAGCTTGTCGATCGTCAGGGGCTTTGTCAGGTAGTCGTCTGCGCCAAGTGCCATGCCGCGAGCCTGATTGGGTCCTCCACCCTTGGCCGTCATCACTATCACCCTCGGCCTCTTGGTCAGACTCATCGCTCCAACGCGTCGCAAGACCCCCCAACCGTCGAGGATGGGCATCATCAAATCAAGCAGCACCAGATCCGGCTTGTCGTTTTCGATCACGCCCAGCGCCTCTTCGCCGTCCCCGGCCAGCAGAGTCGAATGACCATCTAGCTCCAGGTTGAGCTTGAGGAACTGAAGGATCGACGGCTCATCGTCGACGATAAGAATCTTAGCCATCTTCCTCCTTACGTTTCGGCAGACTCACTGAAAACTTCGAGCCTCGACCCTCTTCGCTATCGACTGAGATCCTGCCGTCGTGAGCCTCGACTAGGTTCTTGACGATGTAAAGACCCAGACCGACTCCCCCAGCCCGGCGGAAGGGCGATTCCAGCTGCCTGTACCTCTCGAAGATCGAAGGGAGGTCTTCCGCAGGAATTCCTCGCCCATTGTCCTGGACCTCCAGAACGACCATATCCTCCTGGTCTTTTATCCGAACATCGATAGCTCCATCCGGCGGTGAGTACTTCACTGCATTCTCGAGCAGGTTGTTCAAGATCTGCTCGAGCGAGGTTGCATCGCCAAGAAGCTGAACCGAGCGCGGCGAATCCAAAGAAATCGGGTTTGATACACCCGCTCCCCTGAACGTCGAGATGGCACTCAGCGCAACCTCAGCGAGATCGACGACCTGGGGCTTGATCTTGAAGCCTCCCGACTCCATTCTGGAGGCTGAAAGAACTTCGTCGATCATGCGCAACAAACGTCCCCCTTCCCGGCCGATCACAGAGAGAGCGTCGTCTCGCTGACGGTCGGTTAGAGCGTCGTGCCGCTTCCTGACCGTCTCCGCGCATCCGATCATTGCCGAGAGCGGGTTTTTCAGGTCATGGGCGATCATCGCCATGAACTCGCTCCGCAACCGATCGGTCTCAGTGAGCTTTTGCGCATTGTCCCGCTCGCGCTCGTAGGCAAGGCCGTTCCTGATCGCAACTGCGGCGTGCCCCGCAAAGAGCGTAAGAGCATGCAGGTCGACGTCTCCGAACGTCCGTCCCTTCTTCGATTCGGCCACCATGAGAACTCCGAAAAGTTGCCCCTCCGATTCCAGTGGGACCCAAACGCCGGAGTGTGTTTCCTGTTCTATGCCCAGGATTCCCTGGTAGAGCGACGGCGAGGGCGGCGAGTCGACGACAACGGGAGTGCGGTGCTGAGCAACTCGCCCTGCGATGCCCTGACCAAAGGCCAACTTCATCCCGACAGCCTCCTTGTTGTCGGACGCCTCCACCACAAGGTTGTTTCCATCCTCGTCGACAAGAAGAATTGCCCCTCGGTCGGCCTCGAGGATGTCCAGGGCCGACCGCAAAATGATTCGCAGAAGTTCTTCCAGCTGGAGGACCTCGTTCATAACCCGGCCCACCTCCGACAGAATCGACAGGTCCTTTAGTCGGTTTGATAGAGATGCTGCTTGCATCCTCTGCTCCACTAGCATCCGGGTCAGATTTCGAAGCCGTGTCTCTTTGTCAAACAGGTAGAGACCGACGATGCAGGCGAAGCCGATGAACAGAACTCGTATCACGTACATCGGCAAAACGGATCCAACTTGGAAAGGCGACGACTCTGCCGTCAGCAAAGCCATCCCACCCGCCAGTGCCACCATGATGAATGCCACCAGCCCCAGTAGCTCCCACCGCCGGCGTTCGATCGCGCCGAGGGCGTCCGACGCCAAATCGGCGCTCGAATCCTTCGGTATCCGCTCCTCAGCGACCTTGCTTTTCTTAGGCATTTCCCATCATTCTCGAGTGGTCATTATGACCGTCGCTACACTGCACTTTCGTCACCGGTTGAGTTCGGCTTGAGCCTTCGGAGACGCGGTTACGTCCGGGGACACCGAGAATATGCTGTAGGGGACCCGGAGTGGAGTGGAGGCAAGCCTGAAGACTGAGAAGTTGTCCGCCCAAATCAAGACCCCCGGAGGTGAGGTAACACTCACACGCGAGCAGATTCTTCTCGATTACCGTCTCGCCAACCAAAGCAGGATCGCAAGCGTCGTGGGCAGAAGAGAAGTGCTGACCGGCAAAGCAAAGTTCGGAATCTTCGGCGATGGCAAAGAAGTGGCCCAGATCGCGATGGCAAAAGCCTTTCGACCTGGAGATTGGCGGGCGGGATATTACCGGGACCAGACATTCATGCTTGCCACAGGAATGACTACGCTGCGCGCATTCTTTGCCCAACTTTACGCGGACGCCGACATCGATCACGATCCTGCTTCAGGCGGCCGTCAGATGGGAAGCCATTTCGCCACGCGAATCCTGAACGACGATGGAGTATTTCTGCCGCAAGTCGACTTGAAGAACTCCTCCGCCGACGTCTCCTCCACCGGCGGCCAGATGGCCCGGCTGTTTGGACTCGCATACGCCTCCAAGCTTTACCGGGAGTCTGAAGCCCTGAACGAGGCGGCTGCTGACTTTTCGGTAAACGGGGACGAGGTTGCGTTCGGCACCATTGGAAACGCCAGCACCAGCGAAGGGGTCTTCTTCGAGGCCATGAATGCTGCGGGCGTACTTCAGGTTCCGATGGCAGTTTCAGTTTGGGACGATGGCTACGGGATCTCGGTTCCGAATGAACTTCAGACCGTCAAGGCTTCAATCGCCAAAGCGCTCAGCGGTTTTCAGGCGGGACGGGATGGTCCTGGGATCGATATCTACGAGGCTAAAGGCTGGGACTACCTGTCACTTTGCGAAACGTACATCACAAAGATCGAGAGGGTGAGAGCAACACATGTGCCTGCCCTCTTCCACATTAGCGAGGTAACACAACCGCAAGGTCACTCTACGAGCGGAAGTCATGAGCGCTATAAGCCGAAGGAGCGCCTCGAGTGGGAGGCCGCCAACGACTGCAACCTCCGAATGCGCCAGTGGCTTATGGGCGAGAACCTAGTCGACCCAGGAGAGCTCGAGGAGTTCGAGAACGAAGACAAGCGAATCGTCGAGCAAGAGCGAAAGGCCGCGTGGGATGCCTATCAAGCACCCATTCGCGAGGAGGCGGACAGAGCTCTGTTGGTCTTGAGGGACCTTCAGACCGAATCGGGATCGGATGAACTGTCGGCACTTATCAAGGAGTTGGAACAGCCGACGGAGCTAAACCGCAAGCTGATTCACTCGAGCATGTTCCGAGCTCTTGCAGCCCTGCCCGGCCGAACCGATCTTGACTCCAGACAACGAGTCTCCCAGCATCTGGGTTCATTCAGGCAGGCAAACTCCGAGAGGTACACGTCTCACCTCTACTCCTCCTCCAAAGAATCCCCACTCCGCGTTCCGGAGCGGAGCCCTGTTTACTCCGAAAACTCGGAGACCGTGGATGGCAGCGTCGTATTAGTTCGCTGCTTCGATCACAACTTCAAGAAGGATCCGAGAATTTTCGTGGTAGGCGAGGACGTTGGGAAGCTTGGCGACGTGAACAAGGTGTTTGACGGCCTGCAAGATAAGTATGGAGAGTTGCGCGTAACCGACACCGGCATCAGAGAGCAAACGATCCTCGGACAAGGAGTCGGCGCCGCGCTCCGTGGCTTGAAGCCAATCGTCGACATCCAGTACCTGGACTACCTCATCTATGCCCTGCAAGGAATGACGGACGATCTGGCGACGCTGCACTACAGAACTCACGGAGGGCAGAAGGCGCCGGTGATAATCCGGACGAAGGGTCACCGGCTTCAGGGAATCTGGCACACCGGGTCTCCGATGGGAATGATCCTGAGCAGCTGCCCCGGGATCTACCTGGCCGTTCCCCGCGACATGACAAGGGCTGCCGGTTTTTACAACACATTCCTTATGTCAGACAGCCCGGCCGTTGTGATCGAGGTCCTGAGTGGTTATTACCTGAAAGAGCGCGTTCCCGACAACATCGGATCTATCACGGTTCCACTTGGGGTTCCGGAGGTGCTCAGGGACGGAGACGACCTGACGCTCGTAACTTACGGCGCTTGCTGCAGGATCGCTCTTGAGGCTGCCGAGGACCTCGCTCAGCTCGGGGTAACGATAGAGGTAATCGACGTCCAGACCCTCAACCCCTTTGATTTGAACCACGTCATCGCCGCATCCCTCAAAAAGACGAGTGCTTTGCTAATAGTGGACGAGGACGTGCCCGGCGGAGCTTCCGCATACATCCTTCAGAAGGTCCTCGAGGACCAAAAAGGTTTTGAGCTCTTGGATTCTGCTCCTGCAACGTTGAGCGCCGCTTCCAACAGGTCTGCCTATGCCACCGACGGTCAGTACTACACCAAACCCAACAAAGAGCAGATTATCGAAGCGGCTTACTCGATAGCACGAGAGAGGAATCCGGACGAGTTCCCGGAGATCAGCTAAAGAGGGGGATCCTGAACGAGCTTTCTCGCTCCCTGCTCCGCCGTGTCGTAGATCTGTATTTCGCCCGTTACTCCCGTCATCTGCAAAATCCGAAAAATCTGGGAATCGTCCGGAACGACTAGTCCCAAACGTTGCTGGCGTGTCCGTACCCTTCGGTCGAGATCGAACAAGAGCCGAATTCCGGAACTGTCGATGTAAGTCACCTCACTGATATCCAGGACGACTCCGAGGGCTGAGTTCGGAACCGCCTCGGAGATCCCGTTGAGAAGCGAATCGACGTTCGAAAGGTCTATCTCGCCGGAGAGTTTCACGACGGGGGCAAGAATGCCGGGCTTGACCACCAGCCTTATCTGCGTGGTCATAGGCCGCCCTCCTCCTCGGGCTTGGCCAGACGTTTCCGCATAGTTACGGTGGTTCCCTTCCCTTTCACGACTTCCAGGGAATCCATGAGCGCTTCCATCATCTTGAGTCCCCTGCCTCTATCGCTGCTGCGCGACTCTCTCCACGCCCCGAAATCTCTCACGACAATGACAATTTCCTCATCCTGGCGGTCGGCTTCGATCTCGAATTTACTGGGCGCCGGACCGTAGGCGTGCTCTATGACGTTGGCTGCTGCTTCGGAAACCGCGACCAAAACATCAAAGGCGGTTTCTCTGGACAAGCCGGCCCCCTCGAGCCAGTTTGTGAGTGAGCGCCGGAGGGGCCCGAGGACTTCCTGGTCCGCGGGAAGAGTCATCTTCAGGAGACCCTCGAATGCCGGAAGTACCCTCATAGCGAGCATCGCAATGTCGTCGTATGTGCCTCCAGGTTCTTTCATCCGGTAAATCGTGAAATCGCAGAGACTCTCGAGATCCTCCGGGCCTTGCTTTATCGCCTCCAACAGTGCGTCTAGACCTTCGTCGATTGAAGAGGTCCGCCTCTCAACCAACCCGTCCGTGTACATCAGCAAAACCGAGCCGGGAAGCAGGTCAATGGTTCGCTCCTTGTATGCGTGATCCTGGCTGACACCAAGTGGCAGGGACCCTATTTCGGCAATCAAACCGACACTCCCGTCGGGACTCATGATGATCGGAGGTGGGTGGCCTGCATTCACATAGGTCAACGTGTACTTCTCGGGATCGAATTCGGCGTACACAAGGGTCGCCAGTTGGTTAGGTGCAACCTCGCTGACGAATCTAGCGGTCTGTTCGACAACCTTGGCGGGAGGGTGCCCCTCGACGGCGTAGGCACGAAGAGCGTTTCTCACCTGGGCCATAACGGTCGCTGCTGGAACTCCCTTTCCAACAACATCCCCTATAGCCAATCCGATACAGCCCCCGGGAATGGAGAGCGCGTCGTACCAGTCCCCACCTATCTCGACATCCGGCCCGCCGGCGAGATAGCGCACGGCGAGCGTCGCTCCGGGCAGGCGAGGGAGATCCTGCGGCAGAAGGCTTCGCTGAAGCATTTCCGCAACGGCTCTCTCTTTCTCGTAAGCCTGCGCTGTTCGAGCGAGCTCCTCCTCTGCCCTTTTGCGTTCAACCGCATAACGAATCGCCCTTACGAGGATCTGTGCGTTGACGGTCCCTTTAATCAGGTAGTCCTGTGCACCCATCTGGACTGCTCTTAGCGCAAGGTTCTCGTCGTCGAGCCCGGTGAGGACTACTACGGGAACGGAGGGTGAGTGTGCCCTGACTGCGGCGAATGTCTCAAGACCGTGAGAGTCGGGAAGGGTTAGGTCCACCATCACCACGTCATACCGTGCATTGGAAAGCCGCCACACACCGTCGGACAAACGCTCGACCCAATCGAGCGCGAACTGCTGGCTTCCTCCTGAGCCGAGATACTCCCGCAGGAGGTCGGCGTCGCCGGGATTGTCTTCTATTAATAGGACGTTGAGCGTCCGGTCCAACTTGGCCTACTTGGGTGGCAGTGTGGCTACGTTTAACCAGAAGTTGTCAATCGCTCCGACAACGTTTCTGTAGTCTTTGAGATCTGTCGGTTTCGTGACAAAGCAGTTCGCTCCCAGCTTGTAGCTTTGCTCGATGTCAGACTCTGCGCTCGAGCTCGTTAGGATGATCACCGGCAGATGCTTCAGCTCGGGATCGGAGCGAATGTCCGTTAGTACCTCGCGCCCATCCTTCTTCGGCAGGTTGAGGTCAAGGACCACCAGATCCGGCCTTGGAGCGGATGCGTGCCCCCCGCGCCTTCGCAGAAAATCCATGGCTTCTTCCCCGTCGGAGACCACCCGCAGAGTTGCCCCGGACTCGCTCCTGCCGAGCGCATGTTCGGTCAGCTCGACATCCCCGGGGTTGTCCTCAACGAGAAGAATGTCGACCGACTGTCTCGCTTTGTGTGCCATTTAGCTTCCTCTCGAGGCAACGGGCAGGGTGAACTTGAATTCGGCTCCCGCGCCCGGCTCTGAGTCGACCCAGATACGGCCTCCGTGTCTTTCGATGATCTTCTTGCAGATCGAAAGACCTATTCCAGTACCAGGGTACTCGCTCTTTGTATGTAGCCGCTGGAAGATGGTGAAAATCCTTTCTGCGTGTCTGGGCGCAATCCCTATACCTCGATCCTTAATCGAGAAAACGCATGAAGACCCATTTCGCTGTGCGCTCACGGAGATGTCCGGCGCATGCTCCCCGCTGAACTTGAGGGCATTGCCTATTAGGTTCTGAAACACCTGCACCAGTTGGCCCTTGTCCGCCTGGACAAGAGGCAGGGGTTCTCGCTTGATCTTCGCCCCGGTTTCGCTCACTGCCTGATCGAGGTTGTGAAGCGCCGTATCCAACGCCTCATCCGCGGGCACCGTTTCGGGGGCTTTTCCGTGCGTTGCGACGCGGGAAAAGGTCAACAGGTCCTGAACGAGTTCCTGCATTCGCTTGGCCCCATCCACCGCGTAGTCGATGTACTTTTCAGCCTTTTCATCCAGGCTTTGCGAGTACCCCTCGACCAGCAGCTGGAGGTAGCTGGTGATCATCCGCAGAGGCTCCTGCAAGTCATGAGAAGCCACATAGGCAAACTGCTCGAGCTCAGAGTTGGACCGGGCAAGCTCCTCGAGTCTTTCGGCAAGGACGCGCTCGGAGTCCTGCCGCCTGATGATCTCTCCGACTTGAGAACCGACTCGATCGAGGACTCCCAGCAATTCGGGGTCTTCCGGTCGCCGCTCCTCAAAGAAAAACTCCAGGACCCCCTCGATCTTGTCCCCAACCCGAGCCGGAACGAAAACAGCGGAGGCCAACGGGAGGTCCTTCACACTCTTTCCCCGTATGAAGCGTTCCTCCGACTTCAGATCCTCCACCCAGGAAGGATTTCCCGTTTCATACACGACACCGTGCATCCCTTCCCCCGGTGCAAAGTCGCTCTCGGCGGTGATGCTCTTGAAGTCCCGGAGGACCTCCGGGATGGCGGGAAACCAAATTGAGGTGGGCCTCAATCGCCCAGTCAAAGCATCGAGGACATAGGCGTGCCCAGCGGCACACCCCAAGCGTTCG
>DATLOJ010000090.1:0-5011 GCA_035536315.1 Actinomycetota bacterium
TCAGCTGCGCTACTCCTCTTTGAGAAAGAGCTTCGCATTGAAACGGGATGATCACCTCGTCTGCTGCGGTGAGCCCGTTGATCGTGAGTATTCCCAGTGACGGTGGACAGTCGATCAGAATCACGTCGTAGTCCTGCGCCAACTCATCCAGCGCGTTTTTCAGCACATACTCCCGTCCGGTCTTCGAGATGAGGAACAACTCGGCCCCCGCGAGCTCGATGTTGGCAGGAAGAAGGTCCATCCCTTCCGTTTGCTGAACGACCTTCTTAACCGGCATTCGTCCCAGAAGGACGTCGTGGATAGTTATCTCGATGGCATCTGGATCCAGACCAAGCGAATAGGTCAAGCTGCCTTGCGGGTCAAGATCGACCACCAGGACTCGCAAGCCCTGCTCGTCCAGAGCAGCCCCCAGAGAAACAGTCGAAGTTGTCTTTGCAACTCCGCCCTTTTGATTGGCCAGCGCGAATACTCGAGCCACTACTCCTCCGGCACCGGCTTTCCCTGACGGATTGCCTCCAGCGCTTTCGGGAATCCGATTTGAAGAAAGGGTCTGAAGTGCGAGTCTTGATATTCCAGAACACTGCCGACGAGCCGGTCAACCTCGTCCTCGTCGACTGAGCCAAGTGGCACCTGCCCGACGAGGTGAATCGCACCTTCGTCGTCGCATGCAAAGCGCAGATACTGACGCAGGTTTCGCTGAAGAATCCATTTGTAAGCCTCCGCTTGCACTTCGGCCTCCGGCGCGCGAATGAAGTACGACTCGACGTACAAGTTGCGCTCCGCGATCTTGAGAATCATCGAGATTCCCTTTTTGCTTTCGCCGTCCATGCGGATGTACCAGGCATCTTCGCCGTCGGGCTCCCAGTCGAGCTCGTTGTGATCGGCCAGATACTTTGAGATGAGCGCGTGCAGCGCCGTCGTCATCCTTTGTCGTCGCCTTTTACGGTCAGGTCGATCGATGGGGGTGCCTCGACCTCAAACGCCGGAGGTTCGAACCCGCACTCAGCGAGCAAGACCAGCACACGCTCTCGCGTCCACCCCTGGCGCCGCAGGTAATTCACCAGGTTGACCACAGACAAGTCCTTGCCGCAGGTCGGGCAGTACGCCCACTCGTAGCCGCCTTCAGGAAGCTCGCTTCCACAAAAACCACACTTTTGGCCGCTGCTTCCGGCCTCGGTTGACGTTTCGAATCCGTCGAGAAAGCCGCGCGCGTAATCCCACGAAACATATTCATCGGGATCCGGTTCCCACGCCGGCTCATGCACCGGGGGCCTTCCTGACTCGAGAATCTCTTGCAAGTTTCCGGCGAGAAGATCCCAGCCGAGGAAGTGGTCGTCCTCACAATCGGCGCAGAAGACAACAATTCCTTTGACTCCTCTGGAGCCAAGGGCACTCTTCAGAGTCCTGACGTCCAGAAGGTCCTGATGGAGAGCCTCGCGCTCGGCATCGTCGATGTCTTCGAACTCTTCATCGAAGTCGTCGTCATCGAAGCTGGGGTCCATATGCTCCTCACGTCCCATCGGCCTATCCTAAGCGCTCAAATACGAATCGGAGGAAACGTGATCGACGTGAAAATCGGCATCGCCGAAGCCAAAGAACTAACGCTGGAGCTCGATGAGGACCTGGAGCCTTTCTCGAAACAAATCGACTCCGTGATCGAGGACGGCACCATGCTGTGGCTTACAGATCGCAAGGGCAAAACAGTCGGAGTTCACGGATCGCGCATCGCATACGTCGAAGTCATAACGAGTGCGAGTCGCAAAGTCGGCTTTGCGCCTTAGAAGGCAAAGTCGGCTTTGCGCCTTAGAAGGCAAAGTCCGGCTTTGCGCCTTAGTCGCAAAGTCTGCTTTGCGCGCAATGAAGTCCAAAGTCGGCTTTGCGCCGTAGTCGCAAGGTCTGCTTGGTGCGCAATGAAGTCCAAGGTCGGCTCGGAATCTGATTCGAACATCCGCTTTGCTCGGTGAAGCCGCACCTATAATCGGCCCGTGAGCGGCCCCCCAGAGAACTTCGCGTGGCTGCTGCGAACCCGCGTCGGTTACCTCGCCACGATTGGAGCCGACGAATCCCCCCACATCATTCCCGTCTGCTTCACGTGGGCCGGCGATGTCGTGTGGACGGCCGTAGACGGCAAGACCAAAAGCTCTAACGATCTTCAGCGGCTGCGGGATATCGAGGCCACGCGAAGCGTTGCATTCCTCGTCGACCGGTGGGATGAGGACTGGTCCCGGCTTGCCTGGCTTCAGGCACGTGGAAATGCCACGATCATTCCGGACGGCAAGGAGTGGGACAAGGCCGTCGCCGCTCTCAAGAGCAAATACGCTCAGTACTCGGACACGCCGATAGACGGCCCGGTAATTCGAATCAACGTGTCGCGATGGGTGGGCTGGGCCGCGGACGCGACGGAGGCCTGAGCCGCTCCCTTTAGCCTCCCAACCCCTTCTTAACAAGCTCGGAGACTTTTCTGCCGTCCGCGCGACCTTTCACTTTTGGCATCAGCGCCGCCATGACTTTCCCCATCTCCTGGGGAGTGGAGGCGCCGGTCTCAGCGATTGCAGCGTCGACAAGGGCTGCAAGCTCTGAGTCGGGGAGTTCCTCTGGCAGCCACCCTTTCAACATCTCGGCCTCCCGGCGCTCGGCCTCTGCGCGATCCAGCCTTCCTGCCTTTTCGAACTCGTCCGCAGTCTGCTGTCTCTTCTTCACTTCCCGGGCCACAACGGCGAGGGCATCGTCGGGAGCAAGCTCGCCCCCCTTTTCGACCTCGGCCGTCTTCAGTGCAGTCGCGAGCATGCGCAAGACCGAGAGCCGCTCTTTGTCTCCGGATTTCATGGCCGACTGAATATCTGCGGTCAAGGACCGCGACGAGAGCTCAGCCATTGTTGGGAAGACCGATCAACTCGACGACACGGTTGAGCAGGCGAACTGGCTCGAACGGCTTTTGGAACACGTTTTCGTCTCCGAGCATGTCCTTGATCTCACTCATGCCTTCATCTTTTCCGCTCACCACCATCACCGGCATCGACTCGAACCCCGGGTCCTTCTGCAGCTCGGCAATAACGCCCTCCCCAGAGACACCGGGCATCATCAGGTCGAGAATCATCAGGTCGGGATGCATCTGCCTGGCCTTCGTAAGACCGTCCCTGCCGTCCTCAGCTTCGACGATCTCGTACCCCTCACTCGAGAGCAAGACCGATATCAATTCCCGTACCGAGGGATTGTCTTCCACCAGCAGAACTTTGCTTCCCATGTGGAGAGGATAGATAAAAACGGCCCCCGGAATTCCGGGGGCCGTTTTGTTAGTGCAGTTTGAGGCTATGCGTCGATGACCAGGGTCTTCGCCACCTTGTCGTGAATAGCCTGGCCCTTGGGGTCCCAAAGGGGCCAGAGACCGTCGATAAGCGAGAAGATTCCGCAAGTGATGACTCCGACGAGCCCTGGAAGCAGCCAGCGCTTGAAGGCGATTCCGTAGTTGATGGGCCCGCCCGTCGCCTCGTCGACGACTTTGATCTTGAGCGCCATCTTCCCGACTGTCTGACCCTTCAGCCCGTGCATGATCACGTAGTAGGCGGCGCCCAATACGACTAGAGCGAGCATCAAAGCTCCCTGGGCTGCAATGATCCCCATGATGGCCCCGGGGTTTTCAATCTGGCCCGTCTCCGGATCAAACTCAGTGGCCCCCATGCCTGCAAACATTCCTGCAAACACGATTCCGCCGAGAATGTTTCCAACAACGCCCAAAATGACCGAGTCGATGATTGCGGCAACGAGCCGCTTCCACCAGTCGGTGGCCTTGGTTGGTGCGCCTCCGGCTCCTGCGGTGTAACTGACACCTCCGCCGGCCGTCGACGTTGGCTCGGCTCCGCCCGGAGGCGGCTGCATCGGTGGTTGTGCGGGTGGTTCCTGACCCATTTACCCTGCTCCTATCTCCCCCGCGGGGGTTTACGTACCTTGGTGAGTTGGTTGATTCCTCCCCCACCTTCCTGCGGGGAGTCTACGGTTAAAACTGCCCGGCGAAGCTCATCATATAAAGCCGAACCGAATCAACTGGAAAATCCAAGATCCGAGGAGTATCGCTGCCCCTGCGGCGAGCCACCAATTTCCAAACTTCAGCCGCCACTCTGGCATTGGACGGAACACACGCACCGTACGGTCTGCGAGCAATCCGGCTGCTGCCGGCACGAAAAGGAATGACAGTGGATTTGCTCTGAGGGCATCGGACCAGCGTCCGGACACGAGCGCCGTGGTCCCCGTAGTCATTCCGCAAAGAGGGCACGGGATGCCCGTCGCCCTTCTAAGTGGACAGAGCAAAGGCAGCTCGAGAGAGGTCAGAGCGAGAACTCCCGCCACGCCAAAAATGGTTGCCAGGAAGGAGGCTTGCAGCGCGGCCCCCCGTCGCGACTCAAAAGTCTCCGACTGCACGAGCTCGACGCTACGTCATGTACCCTCACCCGGCAACCGATCCGGGGCCCCGATGAAAGTTTGTAACAACTGCGGTTCGGAATCACCCGACAGCGCAAGAGTCTGCGCTAACTGCAACGCGGTCCTGCCGACCGAAAATTACAGAGCAGAACCGGTCGTGGAGACGCCCGCACAGACCCAGGCCCCTTCTCCTGAGCGCAGCCAAGGGCCCTTTGCTCAGGATCCGGCGCAGCCCGTGGTGTATCCCGGCCCCCAGGTCACCGTTCTAACGACCGACGGCCAGGCTGTGGCGGCCCTCATCTGCGGGATCCTCGGGCTGTTCGCATGTCCACTCGTTCTTTCGATCGTTGCCATCATCCTGGGAAAACAGTCCTCCAAGTCAATAAGAGCCAGCGGCGGGGCCTTGGACGGGGAGGGGATGGCGAAGACCGGCCTCATTCTTGGAATTATCGGAACGGCCTTCTGGGGACTGTTCCTGGTTTTCTTCCTCCTTGTATTCATCGGAGTCTTCGCCGGTTTCATGGGAACTTTCTGAGGAGGTCCGCTTGAAGGTTTGCCCAAACTGCGGAAACGAGGTTCCGGACAAGGCACGCCT
>DATLOJ010000091.1:0-40640 GCA_035536315.1 Actinomycetota bacterium
TCTTGCGATGTCCGCGGACCTCTGCCCGGTTTCCGTGGCGTCGGTGTCCAGCTCCTCGGCTATCCGAGATTCATCCACCCTCCCCGAAGCTGCAAGAGCCTGGATCAGATGCCAGCGGAGCTCCGAATCGACCTGGCAGCCAGGGATCGGCCCGGTCCCGTCCAACAAGTCCTGGACCAGATCTAACTGCTCATCCGTAATTGCCGTGGACGCGAAGGCCTTCGTCCAGGCGAGCTGGAAATCGCTACCCGGCTCTACGGTGGTGGCTTGGTCGTACGCGTACCGGGTGTAACCCTCGATGGTCGATACCTGCGCAGCCGGATCCACAAAGAAAGCGAGCGTGTGATACGTCTTCAGCCAGGTCCACTCGATCACAGTGATCTGGCTCTCCCTGCCAAGGTTTCGCTCGACCATGGTTATGTAGTCGCGTGCCTTCATCTCGCCATCACGGGTCATGTCCCACGCAGCAGCCCAGCAAACTGCGCGCGAAAGCGGCCTGTCGATCTCGCAAACTCTGTCCCTGATCACACTGAGGGACTGCGGGTCCAGCCTTATCTTGGCGAAGGTCAGGTCGTTGTCGTTTGGAAGAACCAGCGCCGGACGCGGCACTCCGGAAAGCTCCGGAACTTCTGTCTCAGTGCCGGACGCGTCGATCTCGACCAGCTTTGTCCTCTTTAGCTTGCCCCCTGAGTCGTCATAAAGCCCAATCGCAATCCGGTGAGACCGAATAGTCGGATGTTCGGGGGCGGCAGTCTGTTCCAGCACGAAGGACGAGATCTTGTCGCCCTCGAACGCGAATCGCGGAGTGATCGTGTTGACGCCAGCGGTCTGCAGCCACTCCTTGGCCCAGCTTCCCAACTCTCTCCCCGAGGCTTTCTCTAGGGCCGACAGAAAGTCGGCAAGCTCGGCGTTTCCGTACTGGTGCGTTTTGAAGTAGTCGCGGAGACCCTCTTTGAACGCGTCTTCGCCAACCCACGCGACGAGCTGCCTGAGAACCGAGCACCCCTTTGCATACGCGATGCCGTCGAAGTTGACTCTGACCGAGTCGGTGTCGGGCATCTCGGTGGTGATTGGGTGCGTTCCGGGGAGCTGGTCCTCACGGTAAGCCCACGTCTTCCATCCATTTGCGAACGTGGTCCAGCCCTCGGTGAACTCAGTAGTCGCCATCTGCGACATGATCGACTCGTACGTCGCGAAGCTTTCGTTAAGCCACAGGTCCTCCCACCACCGCATTGTGACGAGGTCGCCGAACCACATATGCGCGAGCTCGTGAAGAATCGTCTCGGCCCTGCGCTCCAGCGTGGACCCTGTGACCTTCGAGCGAAAGATGTACGTCTCGGTGACGGTCACACAGCCGAGGTTCTCCATGGCCCCCTGGTTGTACTCGGGACAGAAGACGTGGTCGTACTTGTTGGTCATATAAGGAAAGTCGAACTTCTCGTTGAAGTAGTCGAAGCCGCCCCGTGTGATCTCGAAGATGTTCTCCGGGTCCAGGTACTTCGCCATCGACTGCCTGCAGTAAAGACCCAGCTCGACATCGCCCAATGCGTCTTTGAACTCGGCGTACGGGCCGGCGCAGATAGCGGTGATGTAGGTCGAGATACGTGGCGTAGTTTCGAAAGTCCAGCGTCCGGTTTCCTCAGCGGCCGAGCGTTTTGATGGCTTCATGTTGGAAACGACCACCCAGCCGGATGGAGCTTCGACCTCAAAATCGAACGTTGCCTTCAGATCTGGCTGGTCGAAGCACGCGAACGCGCGGTGTGCCTCGAACGGCTCGAGATCTGAGTAGATGTAAACGAGGTCATCGGCTGGGTCTTTGAACCAGTGAAGCCCCACGCCCGCCCGGGTGAACGCGCACTCGGCATCCACAACGAGCTCGTTCGTCTCCTGCAAGTCGTCCAGCTTGATCCGAAGGCCGTCGTAGGTCGAAGGATCGATCTCTTCGCCGTTGAGCGATGCAGATCGAACGGATCGGGCAAGCAGATCGACAAAGGTTGACTCTCCGGGCTGCTTGCAGTTGAAGCGAACCGAGGACTCGCTGCCGAACGAGGAATCCCCCTGGGTGAGATCAAGAACGATTCGGTAAGAGACGTTGTCGATGAGCAAGGCCCTCTGCCGGGCTTCCGCCGCGGTGAGGTTGGAGTCCGTGCGTACGTCAGACAACGACGTTCACCAGCCTTGGAGGAACCACCACGATTTTCTTCGGCTCTGCCCCATCCAGATGCGACCTGACCTTCTCGTTCGACAGTGCTAGTTCGCGCATGTCTTCCTCGTTTATGTCGGGAGTTACCTGCACCTTATCTCTGACCTTCCCGTTGACCTGAAGCACAAGCGTCACCTGCTCCGGCGAGGCCAGTTTCTCGTCGTAATCGGGCCACTGCTCGAAATGTATCGACCCCTCGTTTCCGTACCTGTGCCAAAGCTCCTCGGTGATGAATGGGGCGAAGGGGGCGAGGAGCTTGAGGAAGGTCTCAGCGGCCTGTTTCGGTGGGGGACCTACCGACTTTGTCACCTCGTTGACGAAGGTCATCAATGAGGCAATAGCAGTGTTCAGCCCGAACACCTCCATGTCTTCCGTAACGGCCTTGACCGTTCGATGCAGGACCCTGCTCAGCTCATCGGAGGGGGGATGGTCCGAAACCTCGCCCATGACTCGCCATACGCGCGAGAGCCAGCGGAAGGCCACTCGCCCGATCTCGTCCTGACCGTCTGCGTCGAAGTCGTAATCGTCCGCTGGAGGGCTGCAGAAGAGCATGAATACCCTGGCTGCGTCCGCGCCGAATCTGTCGATCGTCCCCGCCGCCTCGATGATGTGGCCCGAGGACTTGGACATGTCTTTGCCCACCAGCGTCACGTAACCCTGGTTGAACAGAGTTTCGAAAGGCTCCTCGAAGTTCAGCCAACCCTGGTCTGCAAAGAACTTGGTAAAGAACCTCGCAAAGATGAGATGCGTGACGGCATGCTCCTCACCTCCGAAGTAGAAGTCGACCGGCCCCCACGCGTTCGCCTTCGAGGCATCGAAGGGAATCTCCTCGTTCTTGGGATCGCAGTACCTCAGGAAGTACCAGGCCGAGTCGAAGAACGTGTCGAGCGTATCGGTCTCCCTTTTGGCTCCCTTCCCGCAACTGGGACACGCCACGTTGACCCACTCTTCGTTCTTGGCCAGGGGGCTCACAGCATCTTCCTTGGGGGTGTAGTCGGCCTGATCCGGCAGGACCACTGGAAGTTGTTCGTATGGGACCGGAACCTCGCCGCAGTCCTCGCAGTGAATGATTGGGATGGGAGTCCCCCAGTAACGCTGGCGTGATACGAGCCAGTCGCGCTGACGGTAGTTGATGGCGCCGGATCCCTTGCCCTCGCTCTGGAGCCAGTCGATGACTTTGTCGATCCCCTCGCGCGTCTCGGGATCTACACGCGTCCCGTCAAAGGGGCCGGAGTGGATCATCCGACCTGGGCCGCTGTACGGGGCCTCGAGAACCGTCCCTTCGTCGAATGGCTGATCATCGGGAGCGATAACAGGCTTAATCGGAATCTTGTACTGGCGAGCGAATTCGAAGTCGCGCTGATCGTGTGCCGGGACGGCCATGATCGCCCCGGTTCCATATCCCATGAGGACGTAGTCCGCCGCCCAGACGGGTATCTCCTCACCGCTTACCGGGTTGATCGCGACGGCGGGTAGCTCGGCCCCCAGGCGCGCGCCCGTGCCTGCCATCCTGTCGACCTCCGTCTGCTGACGGACGCGTCGGACGAAGTCGTCGAAGTCTTTCTCCTGGCCGCTTCCTTCAACCAGATCCCGCGCGGAAGGATGCTCGGCTGCCACCACGAAGAAGGTTGCTCCCCACAAGGTGTCGGGTCTGGTTGTAAAGACCGGCATCTCAATCGTTTTCTTGCCGTCCTTCGTTTTCAGCACGAAGGTGACTTCCGCTCCCCTGCTCCTTCCGATCCAGTGACGCTGCTTGGCAAGCAAGGAGTCCTTCCACCGAAGCCTCGGCATGTCGTCCAGCAGCCGGTCCGAGTAGTTGGTGATCCTTAGGAACCACTGCGTGAGGTCCCGCACCACGGGCTCCGAGCCGCACCTCCAGCAACTGCCGTTCACCACCTGCTCTTTCGCGAGGACGGTCTTGTCCACGGGACACCAGTTGACCGCCGCCTTGGTCCGGTACGCCAGACCGTTGTCGAGCAGCTTTAGGAATATCCACTGATTCCACCGGTAGTACTCCGGCTCGCAGCTGATCACCTCCCGATCCCAGTCGTAGGAGAAACCGAGACGCAGGAAGGACGACCTCATCTGATTGATGTTGGTGATCGTGGCCTCTCGGGGGTGGATGCCCAGCTGCATGGCCCGACGCTCAGCCGGGAGCCCGAAAGCGTCGTACCCCATCGGGTGCATGACCTCGAATCCCTTCATGCGCCAGTAGCGCGCCATCGCGTCCGCAATTGAATAGTTCTCGACATGCCCGACGTGGAGATCCCCCGACGGGTAAGGAAACATCTCCATTACGAACCGCTTCGGTTTTTCCCCCGGGAGTTCGGGGGCCGCGTAGATTCGGCGGGCGTTCCAATCCTCTGCCCAGCGCGATTCGAATGTCTGCGGTTCGTAACGGTCTTCCATTGGACCGGTAACCGTAACGCACACCCAGCGCACTAAGGTTGCCGTGGAGATTTAGATAAGACTAAAATAAATGTTTGTGGCACCTTCCGAATCCGTCCAGGACTACGTCAAAGTCATCTACCTCCTCGGCCAGGACGCGTCTGAGGTGACCACGTCCGCTATTGCGGAGCGTATGGGCGTGAGCCCCGCCTCGGTGACGGCAATGATCAAACGACTGGCCGAAGCCGGGCTGGTCAGATACAAGCGGTACAAAGGGGTGGAACTAAGCGCCACTGGAAGAGGGGTGGCACTCGAGGTCGTTCGCCACCACCGCCTGGTCGAGTCCTACCTGCACGAGTCGCTTGGAATCCCGTGGGACCGCGTCCATCAGGAGGCCGAAGTGCTGGAACATTTCCTCTCGGACGAGCTGGAGGACAGGATGGCCGAGTCACTCGGCCACCCAACTCACGACCCCCACGGAGATCCCATCCCCCCGAAGAGCGGCCGCTACAGCGAGAAGCGGCATGAGGTGCTGACTGAGTCGCACCCCGGGCCCGCAAGGGTCGAGCGAGTTTCCGACAGGGATCCCGAGATGTTGCGCTACATCGACTCGCTGGGCCTGCGGCCGGGAGCGCAGATCACCGTCGAAAAGAAATCCCCGTTTGGAGGCCCGGTCTGGGTGAAGGTCGGGCGCAAGCGCCACGCGATCGGCGGCGAGCTGGCCTCCTCTATCTTCGTTTCTCAGGTGACCGCAGCATGAAGATGCCACGACTGTTCGTGCGCAGGCCCAAAGATGAGGGCGGCCTTGCCCTGACTCGCCGGCAGCTTCTTGCAGCCGGATCTCTTGGAGCGGCGGGCCTCTTAACGCGCGGGGGCCGGAAGGCTTCGGCCTTCCAGCACGAACAGCACTTGCGCGACCACTTCGGGAACACCACCGTCGGAGAAGTGGACACAAAGATCTTCAATCCCATGACTTATCTTGAAGAGTTCGACCGCGGCAAGGAGTCGATTCAGCCGGACGGAACCGTGCTACGCGAGTTCCAGATCACCTCGGTCGATGTCGAGATCGAAGTCGCCCCCGGCGTCTTTTTTCCGGCCTGGGCTTACAACGGAAAGGTGCCAGGGCCGACTCTCAGAGCGAATGCCGGAGACCGTGTGCGGGTGAACTTCACCAACGCCGGACGGCATCCCCACACCATTCACTTCCACGGATTTCACTCAGCGGGAATGGACGGTGTATTCGAGCTGGTCAAACACAACGAGACGTTTACTTACGAATTCATTGCCGATCCCTTTGGCCTGCATCTGTACCACTGCCACACTCCCCCGCTGAAAAGGCACATCCATAAAGGCCTTTACGGCACGTTCATCGTCGACCCGCCGGGTGGAAGGCCACCCGCCCGCGAGATGGTGATGATGATGAACGGCTTCGACACGAACCTGGACGGTGAGAACGAGATCTACGCCGTGAACTCGGTCGCCCATTACTACATGCGCCACCCGATACATGTGAAGCAAAACGAGCTGATTCGCGTCTACCTCGTCAACATCACAGAGTTCGACTTGATCAACTCATTCCACTCTCACGCCACGTTCTTCAACGAGTTCCGGACCGGGACCAAGCTCGAGCCCGACAACTTCACCGACACGATCATCCTCGGCCAGGGAGAGCGCTCGATCCTCGAGTTCAGCTATCGGGAGCCCGGTTCTTACATGTTCCATGCCCATGTCTCCGAATTCGCCGAGCTCGGCTGGGCCGGAATGTTCGAGGTCACGTGATTGAGTAAGACCGAACCCCGCGCGAAGAAGACAAGTATCGCGTGGGCTCTGATTCCTCTGCTGCTGATTGCGCTCATGGCCTTTCTCCTCATCAAGGCCGGGCCCAGGGGGCTGTTCCCTGGAGAGTTTCCGCCGATTGAGGAGCTGACCGTAGGAAGGGTCAAGCTCGAGCCCGGAAAGATCGTCCTGGTAGTCACAAACGGAGGGCCATCCGAGGTGGTCGTCTCTCAGGTTTTGGTCGACGACGCGTTTTGGGACCACGAGATCGAACCCGGCAGAACCATCAAACGGCTTCGTTCCGCAACTGTGACCATCGAGTACCCATGGGTCGAAGGCGAGCCCGTTGAGGTCGCGCTCGTGTCATCGACCGGCCTCACATTTCCGCACTCCATCGAGGTGGCAACCGAAACTCCTCCGATCGACCGCAAGTTCATCATCACCTTCGGCCTTCTCGGCATTTACATCGGTCTCATTCCCGTTCTGCTTGGAATGGGGTTTGCGCCCTTCGTTCGAACCCTGCCCCGTTCCTGGCTCATCTTCTTCATGGCATTCACGGCCGGCGTCCTCATCTTTCTGGGCATCGAGACGGTTACCGAAGCGCTGGAGTCTGCCGAGGCGTTGCCCGCTGCGTTTGGGGGCATCGGTCTGATCGCCTTCGCGGCAATCGGCAGCTTCGCCGTCATATTCGCTGCGTCACGCTGGTTTCGGAAACGCACGGGAGGGGACCGCAGAGTCGTCGTCGCGTTCCTGGTTGCAGCAGGCATCGGGTTGCACAACCTTGGAGAGGGCCTTGCCGTCGGCGCGGCTTATCGCATCGGCCAAATCGCCCTCGGCGCATTCCTTGTCGTGGGGTTCGCCCTTCACAACACCACCGAAGGTCTCGGAATCGTTTCGATTCTCGGGGACAAGAAGATCGCAATCAGAAGACTTGCGCTACTGGGCGCGATTGCGGGCCTGCCGACGGTACTGGGGGCCTGGATCGGTGGGTTCTTCTTTTCGCCCACGCTCGCTGCGGTTTTCCTTGCGATCGCGGCCGGTGCGATCGCGGAGGTCGTCGTGGACGTCATGCTGGCCATCAAAGAAGAGGGGGCCGGCGCGGCTTCCGGCCCCCCTGCCATGCTAGGAATCGCCGTTGGGCTTACGGTGATGTACGTGACTGGAATACTGATAGCGGCTTGAAACGATTTGTGGTCACGCTCGCTATCCTCGCGATGGTGGGATGCAACGGTGAGTCCGAAGCTCCCGACGCAGGTCCGGCGATAGCCGAGGACAAGGGGTGCGCGGGATGCCACTCGTCCGACGGAAGCGAATCCGTAGGCCCAACCTGGAAAGGTCTGTTTGGTTCCAGGGTGGAGCTCGACGATGGAGCCGTTGTGACCGCTGACGAGGCATACCTGCGAGAGTCGATGCTCATGCCATCTGCGAAGACCGTTAAGGGCTTCCCGACGGGCCTGATGGAAACGGTAATCAAACCCAATTCTCTGAGCAATCAAGAGGTTGAGGAGCTAATCGCCTATATAAAGACCTTGAAGTGAACTCCCCCGATGGGGGCGGGCGCCGCAGACAGGCGGAACGCGTCGCTCTCATATCCCTGCTTGCCGCTCTTGGCCTCGTAGCGGCCAAACTTGCGGCCGGCCTGGCTTCTGGAAGCCTCGCCGTTCTGTCCGAGGCCGCGCACTCAGCTCTCGATGCCGGCGTCACGGCTCTCACTTACGTCTCGATACGAATTGCGTCAAAACCGCCTGACGCCAACCACCCCTACGGACACGGCAAGGCGGAGAACATCTCTGCACTGCTCGAGACCGTTGCCCTGCTTGGTCTGTCTATGTACATAGCTTTGCACGCAATCACGCGCCTTAGATCCGATACCGTCGAGGCGACCGCAGCCTGGTACACCTTCGCTGTCATCGGGCTTTCGATCGTCGTGGATCTCAGCAGGGCAACCGCCCTCCGGTCGGCGGCCCGCACTTACAAAAGCGCCGCTCTGGAAGCCGATGCGCTGCACTTCACCGCGGACTTGCTTAGCTCCATCGCCGTCCTCATAGGTCTTGTGTTCGTGCGCCTCGGGTTTCCACAGGCCGACTCCATCACAAGTCTCGCAATCGCCGCGTACGTCGCGGCCGCCAGTCTCAGTTTGGGGCGGCGGGCGGTGAGCGTCCTTATGGACGTCGCGCCGGCAGGAGCGGTGCAATCCATCGAAGAGGCCGCCGCAGCCGTGCAGGGAGTCGAGGAGGTGCGGCGAGTGAGAGTCCGCTACGCGGGAGGCAAAGCGCAGACCGATGTCATCGTCGCCATCTCCAGGACCATGCCCCTCGAGACCGCGCACCTTGTGACAGAGGAAGTTGAGCGCGTGATCAGAGCGATCGAGCCCGGAGCAGATGTCGTCGTGCATGTAGAACCCCTGGCGGACGAAGCCCTCATCCGCCAGAAGGTTCTGTCACTCGCGGCCCTCGAGTCTGAAGCGACGGAGGTTCACAATATCTATGTCACCGACCATGACGACGGGATTCACATCTCCCTCCACGCGAAATTTCCGGGAAGCATGCCAGTCGTTACGGCCCATGCCATCTCCGACAGGCTCGAGGAAAAGATTGTGGATCAGATTGCCGGCGTCGTTCGAGTGGACACCCACATGGAGCCTCTTGATAGTCCGGGGGAACGTGGAAGCGACGTCACCGCCAACGAGTCGACGCTCGTCGCGTGGACGAGGGCTCTTGCCCTGCAGCTGCCCGAGGTGGAGGACTGTCACGAAGTGCTTGTAACCCGGACCGGGAGCGAGCTGGTTGTGGTGGTGCACTGCACGGCCGCCCCAGGGTTGTCAATCGAGCAGGCGCACCAAGCTTCAACTCGAATCGAAAACGAGGTTCACGGGACCTGGCGTGAAGTGGGCCGTGTCACGGTCCACTTCGAACCTGGCTAGGCCGCTGCTGAAAAGTTAGTTCGGGGTGTGGCTGTCTGCTTCCCTCAAGCGGCGAGCCATTCCCTTGAGGAGCTTCATTGCAAGGGTCGGGGCATCGTGCAGAGCACCCAGGAACTCTCTCTGGCCCAGCACAACCACTGTCATCGGAGTTTCCGCAACCACCGTCGCGTTTCTCGGATGCCCATCCAGAAGGGCGAGCTCCCCGAAGAAGTCTCCCGGGCCGAGCGTCGCGATCTTGCGACTGCCACGCTTGACCGCAGCTTTGCCCTCCGCGATTACAAAGAACTCCCGTCCCGTCGTACCCTCGCGAACCAACGGGTATCCCGAATCGATATCGATCGTCTCGGCCAGTTTTCCAAGCAGGCCAAGCTCTTTCTTTGTTAGGGCCTGGAAAATGTCCACCTTTGCAAGGTGGTCCAGGTACTGCCGATTTTTCATGTTGCCCCCAGATCAAGTTGGCGATAGGACAATCCTAGTCTCAGCTTGACCCAGCGGCCAGTTTTCGGACGCTATCCGCGTGCGACCTTCCTTGTCGGCGAGATCCGGAGAATCACTCGCTCGCTCTGAATTGCCTTTTCGCTGTAAGGCTTGCCGTGGTATTTCATCGATAGCGAGTCGATGTGGTCCCGGGCGGTCTGACCCCCCACCGTCTCCTCGACTCTGCCCCGCACCTCAACGAATTTGTAGGGGTTTTGCTGATCCCAAATCGCAAGGGTGACTCTGGGGTCCCGCTGGACATTGCGAAACTTCTGCCTGTGAATCTCCGTGTTGATGAGTACGTGATCGTCGTCGCAGTCCACCCACATGACGTGAGCCTGGGGTTGCCCGCCCGGAAGAATGGTGGTCAGCACGGCGAAGTTGGGGCCGGAGGCGAGCTGCTTTATATCGCTGTCAATCACGCGTTCAGGTTACCGCTTGAGACCCCTAAACCTCTCATCGCAGATGGTGAGGTTGCTAACCCAGCATCCTCCGGGCTTTCCGGCCGCTCTTGAGATGTGGGAAGGGGTGTCGCGCCGGAGCGTTGGGCTGCTCCTCTGAAGGCTCGGGGGCCTGGACATCAGATTCGTTGGGCGCCGCTTCGTCGTAAGACGCCGGGAGAGTAAACGTAAACGTCGACCCCTCGAACCTCTCGCTCTCCACCCAGATTCGGCCCCGTTGCCCTTCGATGAGCACCTTACAGCCGTACAGACCCATTCCAATGCCGCTTGCTCCGCTCTCCTCGGCTTCGGGAAGCCGGTGGTGCTTGTCGAACAACGCGTTCAGGTCCGATGCCTTGATCCCGTTGCCCTGATCGATCACCGAAACCTGGACTTCGTGGTCCATGTTCTTGACTACCAGCCTGACGGGGCTTCCCTCCCCGTACTTGATCGCGTTGGTCACCAGGTTGGCGATGACGCGCCAGGTCTTGCGCGCATCTCCGCATACCAGCGGCAGATGCGATGGGATGTGAACTCGTACCTCGGTCGCGATGGTGCCCGCAAAATCGTTCGCGACCGTCTTCGTAAGCTCACCCAGGTTAAATGCGACAGACTCGAACTCGAGCTCCCCGGCTTCCGCCATGACGATCTCGAACCCCTCATCGATCATGGCTGCAAGATTCCTGCTGTTGCGGTGGATAGCGTCAACCGCCTCTAACCGCTTTCCTTCGGGAAGAGAATTCCAATGCTGCTTGAGGGCTCCCGCAAAACCTGAGACTACGGATAGGGGAATACGAAGGTCGTGCGCAAACAGGCTCATCAGGGATTTCTTGTTCCCGTCGGCACGCTCGAGCACGGCGGCTTTCTCACGCAGCTCTTGATACGCCAGCATGTTCAGGACAGCTTGAGTAATCGCCGGGGCGAGCCGCTTGATCGATAGGACCTCGAGGGAATCTGGCCCGGTCTCTTCGGAAAACAGGACCTCGATGACCGAGAACACCTCGCCGTTGCGAACAAGGGGGACCAGCAAGGACGATCCGTCCTTCGTAGAAGAGCCATCCTGGGAAATCAGTCGTTCGGCTCTCTCGGCCAAGTCTGAATTCCGCGCGGCGATGACTTTCTGAAAGCGGCTTCCCTCGATCGGGCACTCCTCCGGGACGGTCAAGACCCGACAGTCCTGATCAAAAGAAGCGATTCCTTGAAGGACATCGTCTTTGACCCCGTAAAGGGATAGGGCCTCGAAAGCGACCATCTGGCTGACGAGGGACGCAAACGCTCTGAAGCCATGCTCAGGGTCTAGATCGGAAGAGATTGCCCTTACGGCGGCCGCCACAAATTCATAGTTCGCAGGCGGACCGGAGTCAGCCTCATGCAGAGTAACTGCTGCCGAGACACGGGCCACGGGCTCGAGCCGCTCAAGGGCAGTCCTAAGCAGGGCCATCTCCTCTTTAAGCACAAAGGCATCCGCCCATGAGGGGGCGGGGGCGTCATCGGCGGCGAGAGCAACGATCACAGCGTCGGGGTGGGCGGCCCGCAGAATACCTGCAGTACTTGCTCCGTCCAGCTTCGGTAGGTCGAGGTCGATCAGCACGATGTCGGGCTTGAGCGGGATCGCCTGCATTACTGCCTCGACGCCGTCCTGGGCCTCGGCCACAACCTCGAACCTGCTACCGATGAGAGTCATTGAGATCAGCCGCCGAACATCGACCTGCGCATCCGCGATCAGCAGACGAAGGCGCGCTGAATCCGCGAATTCCAGCTCGGATGTGTGCGTCAGTTCCTTTGCTTCCATCGGAAAACCAAGACCTCTCCCCCGGGGACCGAACACTATCGTGAAGCAGGGTTCTCTTTCACCTTGTTCTGCCCTTCAAAGCATGGACTTCGCGACGGGTCCCCGACAAGAGACCCAATGTGGGGACAGGATCCCCCGGTCGGGGAAGGGGCGAAGCTTCTTCGGGGTCACCCGAAGGGAGGGTCAGGGATAGGAAGAAGGTCCTACCCCTTGCCTGGATCTACTCCTTTTCGATGGCGAAGCCGCTCGCGGCACAATCGTCATACCCGCCTGCGATTGAGGCAACGTTCTCGTACCCCATCTTCTTTAGCGTGTCTGCTGCGAGCAAGGAGCGGGCCCCCTTCGCGCAGTGCACGAGGATCCTGGCGTCCTGCTTGGCGGTCAGTTCGGCGTTGGCCATGGGCGAGGTTGGGTCTGCTTGGAACTCGAGCAGCCCACGGGGGATGTGAATGGCTCCCTCGAGGTGGCCGTTCTGCCACTCTGCCGGCTCACGGACATCCAGGATGAGATCGAACTCCCCCTTGTCGAGCTTCTCCTTGGCGTCGGGGGCCGAGATCTCCGGAACGTTCTGCCGGGCCTCATCGAGCATCTGCTTCGAGGTCATGCCCATTGTGATTCCTCCTTGCGTCTACGACGCGTCGACTCTGATCAACTCTTTCGAGACTATCCCGTTCGAATCCGAAGTGTCCCGCTAGAAAACCTGGACCTGGTCCAGCGCAGGACCTTCACAAGAACCTCAGCTGGACCTGGTCCAGCTGAGGACGTTGCGGGGATGTGGCCAACTGCTAAATTGGTCGCTTCGGGGCTGTAGCTCAGCTGGTAGAGCGCCACGCTGGCAGCGTGGAAGTCAGGGGTTCGAGTCCCCTCAGCTCCACCAAATTGCGTTCACGATAGCGCTCGGCTCTTGCCGTTCCAGCGCAGGTGCGGTAGCCGGCGCGATGCCAGAGAACTGAGCTATCAGTCCGCGGGCAGCTTGGCGAGCACTTCCTTGGCACCTTTCGTCGCGGCCTCGAACTCCTTCTCCTGCGGTAGTCCAATGAGGCGCACATTGATCTGGATGATGTCGCGTCCGCGGCGGATCTCCACCCGGACCTCGTCCTCCTTGGAGGTCCCCGCGGGGACGGGGACGTACCAGAAGGCCTCGTCTCCTAGGCCGGGGAGGTCGGTGGGCTCCTGACGGCGGGGGCCTAAGGCCGACGGCCCTTTGCTCTTGGCGAAGACCGACTTCGCGGTTTCGCCGGAGTAGCGGTCCAGGTTCACGTAGAAGAAGTTCCCGAGATCCGGAGGGATCCGGTACCCGCAGTTGGGGGAGCTCTCGTCAGGCTTGTCGTCCACCTCCGTGAAGGCGACCCCCGTTAGGCGCTTGACATCCTCGAGCGTGAGCACGCACGTGCTGAGCTTGCCTGCCGCCGCAGTTGCGGTGGGCCCCGCTGACGCAGTCGCCGCCGGGGCGGTGGTCGTGCTCTCGCCGCCGCCGCCGCACGCCGTCAGAACAAGGGCGACCACCACCGAGAGGAGGACCCTTTGCCGTACTGACCCGCCGTTGCGCATGCGGCATGATACTCGTACCCCCGAACCGTTTTCGCCGGACTTGTGCGTATCGGTAGTCTTAGGTGATGGGACCCCTTAGGTATTCCATAAACGTCACGTTGGACGGATGCTGCGACCATCGAGCAGGGTTCGCTGACGAAGACTTGCATCGTCACGCCGCTGAGAACCTCATGCAGGCTGATGCCCTGCTTTTTGGCCGGGTGACCTACGAAATGATGGAAGCAGCCTGGAGGCTACCGTCGCGCCCTGGATCAATGGCCGACTGGATGGAACCCTTCGCCAGGACGATCGACGCCGCAAAGAAATACGTCGTGTCCAGCACCTTGGACCGGGTCGATTGGAACGCGGAGCTCGTACACGGCGATTTGGAGGATGCCGTCAAGCAGCTCAAACGAGAGTCGGAAAAGGGACTGTTTACTGGAGGCGTGCAGCTCCCGCTGGCGTTGGCGGAGCTGGGATTGATCGATGAGTACGAGATCATCGTGCATCCCCGGCTAGCCGGCCATGGGCCAACCTTGTTCGCAGGGCTCACAAAGTGGATCGACTTGAGGCTTGTGAGCAAGCTCGAGTTGGGCTCGGGGGCCGTGGCGATGAGGTACGAGCCGAGAACGTAGAGAAAATTTCGCCTCTTAACTGAAAGGGCCTCTACTCGGCTTCCGCGTTCGCCCCATCCGGCTCTGCGTTCGGTTCGGCCCCCGAGTCCGTTGAGCCGGATTCCACATTCGGCTTCGCTGCGGACTCAATCCTGTCTGGCCGGCCCTTCCCACGGCTTCGCCTTCCCCTTCTCCGGGACCGGCGGACCCGCGGACCGGAGTCGCCGTTGGCTGCCGGCTGGGACGACGGTTCGGGGACTGCTTCCTCCGGCATGATCCGAATCTGCAAGCGGTACTCCTGCGGGGTGGCCGGAGTGCCGTACTCCTCCTTCATCCCGTCGATCAGTTCCTCGAGGATCGTTCCGTCGGGAGGCAGCGTCTGCAGTGTCTTGGGCCTTGGCGCGGCCATCGCGGCCAGGGCCGACTCCTGAGGTCGTCGCGGCCTATTGCCGCGCCGCCTGAGCCTTTGGCCCGGTTGCCTCTGCTGCTGCTTCTCGGGCGCCGGCCTCGAACCTCTAGGCCGCCGCCTCCGTCCCCCGCGGCCCACTATGCGCGGCCTCCGCCGGCGAGAGCCTCGTCCGTCTGTTCGTCAAACGGAACCCTCGGCGCGTCCTGCCAAAGCCTCTCCAGCTCGTAGAACTCACGCTCTTCGATATGAAAGACGTGCACCACTATGTCTAAAAAGTCGATCAGAACCCAGCGCTGTTCCTTGTCGCCCTCGACACGGTACGGCTTGATGCCGGCCTCCCTCAGCCTCTTCAAAACCTCGTCGACAACAGTCGCCACCTGACGCTCGTTGCGCGCGGAACAAATCACGAAAAAGTCTGTGATCCCAAGTAGCTCTCCGACGTCGAGAACAATGATGTCCTCGGCTTTCTTCGACGAAGCCGCCTCGGCGGCCATCAGAGCTTTGGTCTTCGAGTCGTTCAGTTTTTCGCTCATCCTCTTGTGTCCAAATAGTCCTTGCCCACGACAATCGTGACATCAACAACGCTCTGACTCTGGCGAGAAATGATCACCTCTCCGACGCCGAGAATCCCCTTGATCTCATTACCGGTCGCCAGGGAGGCCTTCTCATCTGAGTAGACCACGATCTGCGTTGTGGCGTAATCAAACCGATTCGCGTTCTGGTCGAGGATGACCCTGAAGCCTTTGGCTATCAGCTGCGCCGACACTTCCTGGCCGATTCCCGGCGCGCCGTTGCCGTTCAGAATCTCGACCCTTCTTCCGGTCTTACTGGAGCCCCCGGGCCGTGACCCCTGAAGGTACCGATCGACCAGTTGCTCGACCGCCTCTCTTTCCGGCGCGTACAGCTGAATCCCGGAGTCCACGCCGGTGGCCTTCACAGGCAGCGTTTCAAATATGGCGTCGACTTTTGCGCCGGCGAAACTCGTTGCGAACGCCGACACTTTCGTCTCACTCGCATCGGTCACAAAAGCAGGAAACGAGGCTGCAAACACCTTGCCCAAATCTCCTCCCTTACCCTTGAACTTTTCCAACAACGCGAACCACACCCCAGAGTGCCGCGTGCCGCGCGAGATTTCGTCGCCGTTCTCTGTCGTAAAGGCAAGGTACTCGGCCACTCGCTTACCATCCATCGGTTGAGTCCCCTCTGGAAACACCGTAATGACTTTGCCGTCCGGTTCGGACCTAGTGAGTTTTTGGTCAACTTGAATCTCGAGCGGCCCGACCTGATCGAAGAGAGCTTGCAGCGCCTGGTCTGAGATACGGAGGTAGTGATCGAACTCAACACCCAACAGGTTTGACACTGTCGACTGAGCCAGCGGCTCTCCTCCGAGGGCAAGCGACTTGTCGATCGTCTCCAGTCCGTGGCCGGGGATTTCAGAAAAGGTCGAGCGTGGCAGATAAAGCACGAGTCCCGAACCTCTCTTTTTGTCGAACGACATGATCAACATCCAGTCCGCCTGTTTGGATGGGTCGGCTTCGACGGTTCCAATCACAAGCCATGTCTCTTGCAGCGCGCCTGGTTTCTCTTCAGTTTGCTCAACAGGAGCGTCGCGTCGGTTCGATAGAAAAGCCGCTCCCCCAATGACTCCGGCGACAGCGAGAGCGGACAGCAGCACAACCGCCATGATCGTGCGCCGGCGTTTCTGCTTGCGGGCCTTTTTGATCTCCAGGGCCCGCTGCGATCGGGGGCCGCGCGAACGCCTGCGATAATCGCCGATGCCCTCTTGGTCCTCCTCGATCTCGACTTCGAACGCCTCGTGCGTCTCGTCTTCGTCAGACATCTGACTCCTGTGGAACGTTCTCTTTCGAATAAAGGCCTCTGCCAAAGATGTATTGAGCCACTCGCTCCGGAACGAGGTATCTGAAGGCAATGCCCTCCGAGATGCGGCGTCTTATGTCGGTTGAGGAAATGTCCATTACCGGCGCGTTCATTAACGTGACCCTTTCGGCCAGAAGCGCTGGGTCACCGAGGTCGAACCCAGGCCTGGCAGCCGTGACAAACCGAGCGGCTTGAAGAACCTTCTCCGGTTCCTTCCACGTAAAGACCTCGCGGATGGTGTCCGCTCCGGTGATGAAGTAAAGCTCGGCACTACCCTCGTAAAAGGCATTGAGCTCCTGAAGGGTGTCGAGTGTGTACGTTGGTCCGGAGCGGTCAATGTCGATCCGGGAAACGCTGAAGTTGAGGTTGTCCGCCGTGCCCAGCAGGGTCATCATGTAGCGATCTTCGGCATCGGTCGCCTCGCCCTTCTGCCACGGTGTTCCGGCCGGTATGAAGACGACTTCTTCCAGGCCAAACTGCACGCGGGCCTCCTCCGCCAGCATGAGATGACCAACGTGTATGGGGTCGAAAGTTCCCCCCAAAATGCCAATTCGCCTGTGTTCTTGGACCATTCAAAGTGCTCCCTCAGGTGGCGTTGGCGATGTTAGGACGGATGCAGAGTTTCGTCAGGCAAGGCCGCAGGGAGCCCGCATACCAAGTGGTATGTGGGCGACTGAGAACGCAGCATGGCGGAAGTCTGCGCCGCCCTAACGCGGTAAACGTCATCTGAGGGTGCACTAGCATAGGGGGAGTCGGATGAGACATCGTGAATTCAGGAAAATCCCGCTCTTGACATGCTTGTTGATGGCGGCATTGCTGATTCCGGGCTGCGAAAGTTCGAAACCGGAACGACCGCTAGATACTGTCCAACCCAGCCCGCTCGAAAGCGAGCCCGCACCTCTTATCAAGGGGTGGCCCTCAGGAGAGCTTGTCATCAGTCGCGAAGGACAAACGCTTCTCGAACTTCGAGTCGAGATTGCTTCAACTAAGGAGAGAAGAGCCGAAGGCCTGATGGGTGTGAAATCGATGCCGGCGGACGCTGGGATGGTTTTCGAGTTCGGCTATTCGCACCGCGGGGCCTTCTATATGAAGGACACCCTGATACCTCTGGATATCGCGTTTTGGAATGAGGAAGGCAAGATCGTGGACATTCTGCAAATGCCCCCATGTGAGGCGGAGCCGTGTCCCCATTACCCGCCCTCCGCCAACTACGTGTCGGCAGTCGAGGTGAACAAGGGCCTCATGCAGGCTTCGGGAGTGAGCATCGGAGACCAGATAGCTCTCACGAAGAACAGCTAAGCGATCCCCCCCGGCATGGCCGGTTCATCGCAGACCAGAATCAGCCTTTGCTTCGAGCGAACCCGCGAGGCCGGAATGTCCTCTCCTTGTACTAGCCGCTGAACAGCTTTCTTCTTTGACTCACCGGTAACCAGGAACAACGCAACGCTGGATTGATTGAGACACTCCAGCGTCATAGTTATCCGCTCTGAGTCGGGGCCTTGCGACGTTGTGACGATATCCGTCGCCATTATTTCCGGCCCCCCTGGAAATAGGGAAGCCGTGTGCCCATCTTCTCCGAGACCGAGCAGAACCAGATCGAGGGGGACGAATGGCTCCAACTCGGCCGCGTAAGCAGTCGCACTTTGCTCGAGGCTTTCACCAAACTCGGGCAGATGGAACCTGGCCTTGGTCCTAGATGCAAGGAGCCCGCCGATCATCAGCGAGTTCGATCGCTCGTCATCCTTCGGCACCCAGCGCTCGTCGACAAGAAATACGTCGCATCGGCTCAGGTCAAAATCCGACTCCGAGAGAAGCTCGTAAGCGCGTCTTGGGGTCGAGCCGCCGGATAAACCGATTCTTCTGGGACTGAGTTCGATGAGAAGATGGACGATCCTTCTTGCTGCCGCCTCGGCGTCCTGAACGACTTGCAGCTCGATGCCCTGCGTCAGCGCACGTACCAACAGCCAGGGCTGACAAGCTCCTCGGCCTTTTCCGGCCCCCATGATCCGGCCGGATAAAAGTCTGGAGGGGTTCTGTGCAAGAGCGGCTCGACAATCGTCCAGGAGTGTTCGATCTCATCGGCCCGGGTGAACAGGGTCGCGTCTCCGTGCATTACATCGTGAATCAGTCTTTCGTACGCCTCCCCAGGCTCGGTCATGAACGACTCGTCGTAGCTGAATTCCATCTCGACTGGCGCAACGGTCATCTCCGGCCCGGGAACCTTCGCGTCGAACGTGAGAGCTATGCCTTCGTTCGGTTGAACCCTGATAGTTATGTGGTTCGGTTCAGGCCGCTGCATACCGGACTGGTCGAACAATAGATGCGGGGCATCGTGAAACACGACGGTGATGGTCGTCGTTCTTTCGGGAAGTCGTTTTCCGGTGCGCAGAAATATGGGGACGCGGGCCCACCGCCAGTTTTCGATGTACAGCTTGAGGGCGATGAACGTCTCGGTGATGGAGTCCGGATCAACCTTCGGCTCTTGCCTGTAACCGAGCACCTGCTCGCCCTCGATCTCACCCTTCTGGTACTGCCCTCTGACCACGTCGCCCGGATCAATGGGCGAGATGGCTTTCAGCAGCTTTACCTTCTCGTCCCTGATCGACTCCGCATCGAACGACGCTGGTGGCTCCATCGCAAGAATGGCCAGCAGCTGCATCATGTGGTTTTGCACGATGTCCCTAACGGCTCCGGCCCCTTCGTAGAACGCGCCGCGCGATCCGATCCCGAGGTCCTCGGCAACATCGATCTGAACCGATGAGATGTACCGGCGATCCCAAATCGGCTCGAACATTCCGTTCGAGAAGCGAAACACCATGATGTTTTGAACGGTCTCTTTGCCCAGGTAATGGTCGATGCGAAAGATCTGTTTTTCATCGAAGACCTCGTGGAGCACGCGGTTGAGCTCTATTGCGCTCGCACCATCACTTCCGAAGGGTTTCTCGACGACGATGCGCGAGCCCTCGGCAAGCCCTGCCTCACCGATGCGCTTGCCGATTTCAGGAAAAGTCTCCGGAGGAGTTGCGCAGTAAAAGAGCCTGCCGCCGGCGGTGCCCAGCTCCTCGTCGACCTTTTTGAGCTCGACCGAGAGGTGATGCATGCAGTCCTGCAGGAAGTAATCGCCCGGGACGTACCTCAGACGCCGGGCGAACTCGCTCCACCGAGGAGTGATCTTGCAGCGAGAGTTGGCTTCGATCGCCTTCTTGATGCTGGCTTGAAACTCCTCGTCGGACATCGGCGACCGGGAGTAACCGACGATGGCAAAGTCGTCAGGTAAGAGATCCTGCTCAAACAGGTTGTAGAGGGCCGGTGCAAGCTTTCGCGCGGTGAGATCGCCGGAGGCGCCGAAGATCACGATCGCCTGGGGGGCCGGCTTAGCTAGCGTAGGCATGAGTGAATGCCCAGTTTGGTGCTGCTGGCGGGCAAGAGAATCTTCAGGCTGCGGCTGAGCCCGCCTCAGCCACCTCGATATCAACCGATCCCATGAACCTGCCCTCTACGACAAATACGAGCTGGTAGGAGCCGGGGGCCAGCCGCACCGGAACGTTGACCTCGTCGATGAGAGTCGTCGCAGATTGCATCCCACGAACGAAGATCAGCTGGCCCGGATATGAGTACACGACGTTGCGCTTACCCGATCTGATTGACCACTGTTCCTGATAGTTGCCGGCCGGGCCGGACCAAACCCGCTCGACAATGAACGGCTTTGTAACCCCGTTGGTCACATCGATTCCCTCAGAGAAGGGGCGATCTAAAGCAGCAGCGCGGGCCTTGATGAGATCGAGGTAGTACTCCTGCGGCATGAACCCTCCTGCGGGCTAACGTTGCCCCGATATTAACCCGCAGGTTCAGCCATTCGTGTTCTTCGCCCGTGCTAGGGGGCCTGGCCCGCTGGCCACCATTCAAATGATGCTGGTCCGATTTTCACGTCGTCGCCGTAGGAGGCCCCCGCTTTCTCGAGGAGCTTTTCCACCCCGGCCTTCTCCAGTCTTTGCTGCAAATAAGAGACTGCCTCGGCGTTGTTGAGGTCCGTCATGGCAACCCATCTGTCGACCTGACCACCCTTTACCTTCCAAGCTTCGCCATCTCGCTCCACTGAGAGGGGCTCAGCTTCGGCGCGCATCAGCTCGTAGCTCGAAGGCTTGGGGCGTTCCGCCTTCGTCTTCGCAACCAGATTGCCGACCATCTCCATCAGCTCGTCCACGCCCTCGCGAGTTTCGGCCGATATCCCGATCGCACCTATAGATCGAGACTTAAAACGCTCGACGGTCACGGCAAGTTTGTCTCCGGTGACCAGATCCGCCTTGTTCAGCACCACGACCTCTGGGCGAGATAGCAGAGATATGTCATAGCTGCCGATTTCCTTGCGGATCACGTCGTAGTCGTTCAGTGGATCTCGTTCCGATGACGCGTCGATCAGGTGGAGAAACACCAGGGCTCTTTCCGCATGACGCAAGAACTTGATTCCCAGTCCTCTACCCGTATGAGCACCCTCGACCAGGCCTGGCACGTCGCAGATCGTGAACCTCAGATCACCATGCTGGACGACACCAAGCGATGGCTCCAGTGTCGTGAACGCATAGTCGGCCACCTTCGGGGTCGCGGCTGACACTGCGCCGACCAGGGTCGACTTCCCTGCATTGGGGAAACCGATCACGGTCACGTCGGCGATAAGGCTCAGCTCCAGCTTGAGCCACATCGACTCCCCCGGCTCGCCGAGTTCGGAGAAACCGGGAGCCCTTCTTCTCTGCGACTTGAACGCTGCATTGCCCCGGCCCCCGCGTCCGCCGCGGGCAACGACCGCCCTGTCGCCCGGAAGAGCAAGATCGGCCAGTAGCGTCCCTTTCTCGTCGAAGAACAGGGTGCCAACGGGAACAGGAACCACGAGGTCATCAGCGTCCTTGCCGGTGCTGTTGTTCTTCGACCCCTTGCCGCCGTTCGGAGCCTTTTGATGGGGATGATCTTTCAGCCACGAGAGCGAGCTTCGGCCCATCACGGCTTCGAAGATGACTGAACCGCCTTTGCCCCCATTTCCACCGTCGGGTCCGCCTTTGGGCCGGTACTTCTCGCGATGAAAAGTGACGGCACCATCGCCACCCTTGCCTGAGTTGACCTTGACACGCACCTCATCGACGAACATCGGGCCATGTTAGCCGGGGGTCTTCAACTCAAAGAGACCAGCCCTGGGAACTCCGGTAGAAAAGCGGCGCGCTTTTCTCCGAAATGCGCGTTATAGGGAACTGGCATACAAAAACGGCGCGCTTTTCTCCACGAGTTCCTCGTCCGTGGGCTAGGAGAGCGATAGCTCCCGCACTATGGTGCCGGCCCGCTGGTGGCGTGCTTCTATCTTCAGGGTCCCGCCCTTTGGCGCCGACACAACCCATTCGAGCTTCACCCTGTCCGTTGTCGGGTCCACTTCGTAACCGATCGCTGTCGTTTTCTGATCACGGCCCTCGAGCTGTCCTGCCTCCGTCCTGCGATCGCCTATAACCATCTCGGCTCCCTCTGGTAGTTCGAGCTCAACCTCTAAGGGCCGCACGGCCTTCCTCTCGTTCGCCTTCTCAGTGACGTTCGTGGGAAGCCACCCGGTGTTGTGCAACACCAGGGTGACTGCGAAGACTCCGGTCTGTACCTGCTTCATATCGAGGGTGTGGACCTCGAGCTTCGGAGATATCAGCAGATGGAACAAGGCGAAGTCGGCGTGGGACTTGATCTCCTTTTCCAAAAACTCGGGCGGAGGGTTTCGCCAGCAATACATCTCGTCCCATCCGCCAAGCTCGACCCGACCAAGCTGTGGATGGTCGAACGGATACCAGTCGATGTATCCCTTGCCGCCAAGGACCTCGTCGCTCCACTTGAGCAGAGCAAGATCATCTTCAACGGGATGCTCCCTGAACCACTCGATGAACTTGAAGTCCTTGATGCCGGCCTGCTTCATCGGGCTCCAGAACTCGGTCGTCCACGCGTAGATGCCGAGGTGCTCGTAAATCCAGTCGTCGGAACCGCCGTGCACGACCTCCTTGGGCTCGTATTTGAAGTCGTGGTAGATCGATATCGCCGGGTATCCAGTCAATCTTGTGGCGTGCTCGCCAATTTTTTTGAACACACGAAGGTCGCGAGTCGGGAAGTGGTCGTCGTCATGAGCTGAGTAGGGCCGCAGATGCACTGCGCTCATCGTGTGGTAGGTGATGTAGGCGGTGATGTTCGGTCTGTCGACGATCGCCTGAACCGTTGCTCTTATCTCGGGCTCGGAAGTCGGGTAGGGACCTGCCCCCTTCTGCACACTCTCGGTTTCCCAGTCGGCGGGCCAGTTGCGGTTGAGATCCAGCCCATGCAGATCGGGGGCCGCCTTGATGATGTAGCCGTCGTAGTTCTGAATCTGCCCTTCTGGCAGCAACCTGTAGAACTCTCCATCGGCCTCATCTGGATCGCGCGCTACAAGGAGCCGCTCATCCTGGGGCGCCTTCTTCCACGCTCCATTTGGATCCGCGATCCGCATGGAAAGAATCCTCCCGTCGCCGTCGAGGTCCTCGGGGATCAATCCGTCCTGCTGGTCCTGGCGTGGGTACGGCCGGACACTCGATCGAATGAACTTCGGCCTGTCGGCCATCGCGAGCTCTGCTCCATCGGGGTTGAGCCTTGGGACGACGTAGAAGACGCGCGAATCCAAAGCGCGCGTCACCTTCTCGTCGTTACCGTATTTCCGGAGAAGGACGTCCAACAGATGGAGCGCGGCCGCTGAGGCTGTGAACTCGGTGGCGTGGATGTTCCCCTCGATCCAAATAGCCGGCTTTGAAAGGTCGTCACCCGTCGAGAAATTCGTAACGGTCGCGAGCCAGATGTCGCGTCCCTCGTGTGACTTGCCGATCGAGTCGATGCGAATCAAGTTGGGGTGATCAGTGACCATCGCCTCGAGAATCGACGTCAGGTCGTCGTATTTGTAGAAACGGTCGAACTCGAGCTGAGGCATTAGGAGACCGCTTAGGAACTGAGCGCTAGGCCGAGTTGTCTGTTGACCGCATCCAGCGCTGCCTTGACCGTCGCCTCGTGAACGGCGCCGTCGGCCACTAAGGATGCGCCAAGCGTAAGGCGACCTCCGGCAAGCTCCGACCTAACAAGAACTAGAACTATCCTCTGTTGAAGGGCCTCGATCAGCGAGACTCCTTGTAGCTCGAAAGTGCCGGGTTTTTCGATAAAGGCCTGCGCCGCCTCCAGCGCTGTTGCCGCGACAACACGAAGTGAATATTCCGTTTGATCGCCCTGGCCTCGGCCCTCGGACTCCGTGTCACCGAGAACCAGGTTGATACGCGCAACGCTGTTGTTCCCATGGTCGTCGACGGTCACGCTTGTAATTAGAGGCCGGCCGACATCTCCTGAAGGCCGCTCGTGGGCGGCGAGTTCGTGCAGGACCAGACGATCCATCAGGTCTTCATGCCCGGACTCCTGAAGAATCTTCTCCAGATCCGCCCTTAGGGACAGGTCACGCGCTCCTGCCCTGCAAAAGACCTGAACCTCGGACAGGTCTGGAGGCTTCTCGAGCACCACGGCCCCCACGACTCCGCTGACGGTTCGGAGTTGCTGCTCGAGGGAAAACGTCTTGTCTTGCTTGCTGGTGGCCATTGGTTAAACCCTATATCCCCAAGTTTGAGGCTCTCATGCCACAAAAAATGCCGGCCCGGGGGCCGGCGAAGTGCAGACGAGTTAAATCTACTCGGGAACCACGCTGACGAATTTGCGTCCGGCCTTCTCGTGGAAACGGACGCGACCGGGGGCCTTGGCGAAAAGTGTGTCGTCACCGCCGCGGCCGACAAGGTCGCCAGCGTGCCACTTTGTGCCGCGCTGGCGAACAAGGATCGAGCCCGCGGGGATGAGTTCGCCGCCGTACGTCTTGATTCCAAGACGCTGGGCGTTCGAGTCCCTGCCGTTGCGAGAGGACGATGCTCCCTTTTTGTGTGCCATGAGCTTGAAAGAGTACCAGCCGATGAGGGGCCGGACTACTCTGATGCCTCCTTTGCCGTCTCGGACTTCTTAGCAGCGGTTTTGCGGGGCGTCTTGGCCTTCTTTGCCGGAGCCTTCTCTTCCGATGCCCCCGCTGCCGCCTCGACGGGCTCAGGTTCGGCCTTTGCCTTCGGCTTACGCGGTGCCCCCTTCGGCCCGATCGCAACGACCTCGATCATCGAATACAGCTGACGGTGCCCGCTTCGCACCGCGTAACCGCTTTTAGGCCTGTACTTGAGAACCGAGATCTTGTCGCCCTTGGAGTCCCCGATCACCTTGACGGCGACCTCATAGTCCTTGAGCGCCTTGGTTCCGATGAGGGTCTCCCCCTCGTCGGTCTTCACGAGGACGGGCGTGAACGTCGCCTCATCCCCTTTTAGGGATAGGTGTTCAACCTCGAGGGTGTCGCCCTCGCTCACGCGGTACTGCTTCCCGCCCGTCTTGATTACTGCGTACATTCAGACCTCCAGTAAAAAGCGTTTGATAGTAACAGCCAGGGAGTGTTGAGGACCTAATCCATCTCGTTCAGGACGACGCCACGGCCCTCGCATTTGTCGCAGCGATCCGAGAACGCCTCGAGCAACCCTTCTGAGACCTTCTTTCTCGTCATCTGCACCAGGCCGAGCTCCGAAACTCCATAAACCTGCGTTCGCGTCTTGTCACGCGATAGCGCAGCTTTGAATGTTCTCAGCAGCTCGGCTCGGTTTCTCTCGAAGCCCATGTCGATGAAGTCGACGACGATGATCCCTCCGATGTCACGAAGGCGTAGATGTTTGGCAACTTCCTCCGCGGCCTCGAGGTTTGCCTGCAGAACTGTTTCCTCCAGGTTGCTCTTGCCTACGAACCGCCCCGTGTTGACGTCGATAACGGTCATCGCTTCAGTGCGGTCGATCACAATATGGCCCCCGGACTTGAGCCACACCTTTCTGTCGAGTGCCTTTCGAAGCTGTTCGACGATGTGGTACTTCTCGAACAAAGGAAGCGCTTCTTCGTATTTCTCGATCTTGCCGGACAGCGCGGGCATCACGTCCGCGACGTATGTGGACACCTCATCGAAGACCCGCTGATCGTCGATGACTACCCGCTCGACATCTCCCGTCAACAGATCCCGCGCAACGCGGATGACCAGTTCCGGCTCTGCGTAAATAAGACTCGGGGGCCGGGAGCTCCTGGCTTTGTCCGCTACTTCGCCCCATATCCGGGTCAAACGATTTAGGTCTCGCGTCAGATCCTCTTCGGTTACTCCCATTGCCGCCGTTCTTACGATCAGGCCGTGCGGCTTTGGACGAAGGCGCGAAGCAAACTCCCGAAGACGTGCACGTTCATCGTCTGGGATCCTGCGGCTAAGGCCCAGGAAGTCGGCTTCCGGGACGAAGACGAGGTACCGGCCCGCGACCGACACCTCTGTGGTGAGGCGCGCCCCCTTTGATCCCATCGGGTCCTTGGTGACCTGGGCAAGGACGGCCTGGCCGGACTTCAGGATCGTCTCGATTCGTGGGGTCGGACCCTCGACCTCTTCGTCGAAGCCAACCTCTCCCGCGTAAAGGACCGCGTTTTTGGCCTCGCCAATGTCGAGGAACGCGGCTTCCATTCCGGGAAGCACGTTCTGAACGCGGCCCACGTAGATATTTCCGAGGATCGAACGGTCTTCGGTGTGAGCGACGTAATGTTCGACGAGAGTTCGTCCCTCGAGAACGGCGATCTGGTGCCGCTCTTTGCCCACCGACACCACCATGGTGCTCGGGCGTGCGGGACCCGTGACTGCCTCGCGGTCGCGTGATCCTCTTCTCCTTCGTCTTGGTCTTTGGCCCGAGTCCCCGTTTGCCCTGGCCCCCTCCTCCGGAGTTCGCTGCTGTCTCTGCGTTGTTGCCGAGGCCGCTGCAGGTTTTGGCTTTGCCCCACGGCGGCGCGGGGGCCTGGTCCTTTCGGTTCTCGCCGCGGCGACGGGCGATCGGTTGTCTGCCGGCTGCCTTTCTTCGGCCGGCCTTTCAACGATTTCCTTTGCTCGTGCGGGCTCGGCGCTTTCGGCCCCGTCGGGGGCCGGAGCCGAATCGGAAGTCGACGGGGCGCGTCTTCTGCCGCGAGGACGGCCGCGAGACGGCGGCCTTCTCTCGGACGGGGGCCCATCGCGGCCCGCTTGGGACTCGGGTGGCGCAGCCTCCGTGGCCGGTGCCTCTTCCGGTGCGGAGTTCTCCTGCGCCTTCGTTACCTTTGGTTCGGCGGGTTTCCTCGCGGGGGCTCTTCGCCGGCGCGGTCTTGCAGGTACAACTTTCTTGTCTTCAGCTTTATCTGTCATGACTACACAAACCTTCGCATGTGAATGTTCACAAGAAGGCCCACCCCTAGAAAGCTGGTAATGAGCGAGGAACCTCCGTATGAAACGAATGGGAGCGGAATACCCGTGATCGGCATGATGCCGATGGTCATTCCGATGTTTACGAATACTTGAAAACCGAACATCGCTGCTATCCCGGCGGCAAGCAGCGTTCCAAATTTGTCCTTCGACAACAGAGAAACCCGGAGGGTTCTCCAAAGAAGAAGGCCGAACAAGCCCAGCACTAAGACCGCCCCACGGAATCCCGCCTCTTCGCCGATGGCGGTGAATACGAAGTCGGTGTGCTGCTCGGGAACGTACGCCAGGTTTGTCTGAGATGCATCAGGACTGAGAAGACCCTTACCTTCCCAGCCGCCGGAGCCGATCGCGATCTTCGACTGATCGAGGTTGTAACCCGCCCGCTGAAGGTCGGACTCCGTGTCCAGGAAAGCCGTCAGCCTTGCCACCTGGTATTCCTTGAGTACCCCCAACTGCAACAGGGCGACCGAAAGCAAAACGCCGGCGCATACGACCATAACGAGCCACCTGACCTGGGTGCCCGCTACGAGCAGCATCGCGAACACAACGGCTATCAGAACCATGACCGTGCCAAGGTCCGGTTGCAGATAAATGAGCAAAGATGGAATCGCTGTTATCACCAGTGCTCGCACAACCCCAACCAGCCCCCTGCGGGCCCCCTTCTCCCAGGAAAGAAGAGCCGCGAGAGCAATGATCAAGATGATCTTCATCAGCTCGGAGGGCTGCGCCTGCAGAACTCCAAGGTTGATCCATCTTTGCGATCCGGAAGTGCGATGCCCGAGCGGGGTCAGAACGATGACCAGCGACAGGACGCCGAGGCCGTAGAGCAGAATCGCCAGATGTCTTAGCTGCCGGTAGTCGAAGACCAGCGCGGCCAGAAGCAAGACCGACGCAATCACCAGAAACACCAGGTGTCTTTTGACGAACGTCAGCGGATCCTCACCGATAGCAATAAGCCTTGCCCTTGATGCGGATCGAATCGCGAGCGCTCCGATTGCCGTCAGCGTCAAAGCGACCGCGATGAGGAGCAGATCCATGTGCCGCGCGGGGCTCTTGGATCCGATGGCCGCTCGCGTGCCTGTGGCCCTTGCCGTCATCCGTCCCGAAAACACTCCGCCTGCCGACATCAGTCGGTCCTCGTGGCCGGCGTGATCTCCGACAGGGCCAGATCGAACAGACCCTCGAAAATCCGTCTGGCAATGGGTGCCGCAGTTTCTCCACCGTGGCCGCCCTCCTCGAGCATGACGACGACGACGTATTGCGGATCGTCGGCCGGCGCGTATGCCGCAAACCACGCGTAGGGCTGCTTCGGGGGCTTCGTCTGCAGCTCGGCAGTTCCGGTCTTTGCGGCTACCGGAATACTGTTTAGTGGGAACCCTGCAAACGCATCGCGAGCCGTCCCCTCGCTGGGCACACCTTCCAGCGCGCGTCTGATCGTGTCGAGGTTTGCAGGATCAACGGTCAGTTTTCGAATCTCCTTCGGTTCGACGGTCTTAACGACTGTCTCGCCCTGCATGACTCGCAGACCAACGTGCGGCTGAAGGACGCTGCCCCCTGAAGCAAGGGCGGAGTACGCCTGCCCCAGCTGGAGGGGAGTTGCAAGAACGTCACCCTGGCCGATCGCCATGTTGATCGTGTAACCGGGAAGCCAGTCCGAATAAGGGAAGAGGGCCGGGAATCTGCGGTTCATGCCGATTAGCCACTCTTGATCCGGAACCCTGCCTCTGCTCTCAAAAGGCCCGCCGATCTCAATTCCCGTCCTGGCACCAAAACCCATCGCTCTTGCGTGGTTCTGAAGGATCTTTGGCTCGTCTCGGTCCTTCTTCCAGAACTCCGCACCAAAGGCATCAAAGACCGTGTTGCAGGATTGGATCAACGCTTCGGACAGAGTGATCGCGCCTGAGTCGCTGGACTTCCAGTTGCGAAAAGTCTGGTCATACAGACGGATGGAGCCGGGACAGTCGTACTTTCCCCCCCGAGTTGCGACGCCCTCTTGAAGTGCAGCAAGGGCCGTCACAATCTTGAACGTCGACCCCGGGGGGTGAGCAGCTTGCGTAACCCGATTGAACAGTGGGTTCGCGGGATCCTGCGCAAGCGCGTCGAACTCAGCCCGCGAGATGCCTCCGACGAACGCCCCCGGGTCGTAAAACGGATACGAGGCCATCGCGATTACTTCGCCGCTCTGTGGATCCAACACCACTGCTCCACCAGCGGGGGCCAGGTACTTCTTTTGCGACTCCTCATCGAAGACCTTCCTGGCCGTTTCGATGCCGTCGGCCAGCGACTCCTCCACGAGTGTTTGAGCTCTTGCATCAATGGACGTCACGATGTCGAAACCGGGTACCGGCTCGACACGTTCTTCCTCGATAGCGTCGATCACACGTCCGGCCGCGTCGACCGAAATCTTCCTCTTACCTGGCGTTCCTCGCAGGTACTCCTCGTATGCATACTCGACGCCGCTCTTCCCGATGATCGATCCGGGTGGGTAGTCGCGATAGCGGTCGAGCTCGAGCTGCTCCGAGTTGATCTCGCCTACGTATCCCAAAAGGTGTGGCGCGATTACGCCCTTCGGATAGATGCGTATGGGCCGGTCCTCTACTAACACCCCTTGAAACTTGTCAATGTTCTCTTCGATGTAGACGACTGCTTCCTTCGGGACGTCCTCCTTGATCGGTATAGCGGTGTACGGCAAGACGCTCTTGTCTTTGAGCCTCTCCTCAATCTCCTCGACCGTCATGCCGAGAAGGTCCGCGAGTCGCTGGAAGGTCTCTTTCCTGTTGACCACTTGATCGGGTCGAACTGAAACCACTCTCGATGGCCGAATGCTCACGAGCACTTCGCCGTTTCGATCGAGAATTCTTCCTCGCGCCGGCTCAATGGGAACAATGCGAACTCGGTTCCGCTCTGCCGCGACGATGTACTCGTTGTGCGTCAGAACCTGCAGCGAGTAGAGGCGCAGAACGAGCGCGCTGAGCAGAGAAAGAAAGACCATTCCAAGAAATGCCACGCGAAGGCGTATGCGATCCGGATCTTGAGTCATCGCTTCACCACCTGTAGACCTTCTCGTTCTGGTACAGCCCCACTATGCGACGGATCACGGGATAGACGAGCGGCGCAAGCAGCGTGTTGTAGAGGGCCGTGAGTACAACAACGCGCGCCCCGGTCGACCACGAAACTGTTTGTTGCCCGAGAAGTCCTTGAAGGATCTCGTACAACCCCGTCCCCGCCAAGCTGCCGAGGAAAATGGCTGCTATCGGAACGAAGACGCTCATCGACTGAACGTACGGCCGGATCCGGCCCACGGCGTAGCCAACGAGCAGGTATGAAAGCCCGGTAAGGCCCTTCGGCACGGTGACCAAGAGGTCGCGCAGAAGTCCGCCAAAGAAACCCGACGTCGCTCCCGCGAGGGGGCCTTCGAGAAGAGCAAACGAGATGACCACCACCAATACCAGGTCCGGCGCAACCCCAAACAGGGTGCGGGCGAACAGCGTCGTCTGTAGCAGGACGGCGCTCACTATGGCGAGTGCAAAAATTCCGGTTCGTCTCATATCTCACGGCGCAGCATCCACCGGCCCGCTTTCGAGAAGGACCAGCACGGAATCAAGCTTCTTGAAATCCACGAAGGGTGTGACGCGAGCGGTCTTCGTCAACCCGTCACGAGATTTTTGGGTGCTGCTGACTCGGCCGATCGGAATGCCGGATGGAAAGATCCCCCGGTCGTATCCGGATGTCACAACGGCTTCACCTACCTGAACTTCCGTCACGGGTTCGATATGCCTGAAGAGCAAGTCATCCTCTCCCCTCCCGGTTACCGAGCCGGTGTCGCCGCTGGTGGTCAGGCGAGCCCCCGCTGAATGCTTCGGATCGATGAGCATCAAAACGTTGGAGTAACTCTTTGCCGCGAACACGATCCTTCCGACAAGGCCCTGTTGGGCAACAACGGACATACCCTCCCGAAGTCCATCGTCCGTCCCCTTGTCCAAGAACGCGGTCCACTCGTGGTTCGATGGCCCGACTCCGATGACCCTGGCCCCCAGAGTCTTTCCGGCAGTCCAGTCCTTGAGTTGCGTGAGTTCACGCAGAGACGTGTTCTCACGTTGCAACTCGGGGAAGCGGCGTAGCTGGTCTTCCTGCTTCTTCACCTTCGCCTCTAGGGCAGCGTTCTCTTTTCGCAGGTCCTTTATCTCCGACAGGCTCGAGAGGAACTCCCCCACGGGCCTGAACACAGATGAGATTCCGTCCTGCAATGGCGCGACAACAGCCACGGCCACTTCCTGAACGCGCCTGATGGGGCCGCCGGGGTTCTTCTGGAAGTCCAGGGTGATGACCGTTGCGGTCGCGGCAAGGAGCGCGATGAGCGCGACGCGCTGCCTTCTGCTCGATTTGCGATACATCACTGGCTGATTGCTCCTCGGCTGGGGTCGCTAAAACAGGCGACTGCCCCAGGTAAAGCTGAGCCTGGTGCTACCTGCGGCTCGAGGCGATCAGTACGCGCTTTAGGGCCTCGAACTCTTCGAGGCACTTGCCGGATCCAACTGCAACACATGTAAGCGGGTTCTCCGTAACGTGGATCGGCATCCCAGTTTCGTGCCTGAGGCGATCGTCGAGGCCTTTCAGCAAGGCGCCGCCTCCGGTAAGAACGATCCCCTTGTCCATGATGTCGGCAGCAAGCTCGGGGGGAGTCTTGTCGAGTGTCCCCTTAACCGAGTCGACTATGGAGTTGACGGGCTCTTCGATCGCGCGGCGGATTTCCTCCGCCGACACGATGATCGTTTTGGGAAGACCGGTAACAAGGTCCCGGCCGCGAATCTGTGCATGCACAGGTTCATCCAGCAACGGGAACGCCGATCCGATGTGAATTTTTATCTCCTCGGCCATTCGGGGGCCGAGAAGCAATGAGTACTCCTTCTTTATGTACGAGATGATTGCCTCGTCGAGCTCATCTCCGCCGATACGCACGGACTGGCTCGTGACGATGCCACCGAGTGAGATGACCGCAACCTCGGTCGTTCCTCCACCAATGTCCACCACCATGTTTCCGGTTGGCTCGTGAACGGGAAGGCCGGCGCCAATCGCGGCGGCCATCGGCTCCTCGATGATGTAAGCGCTTCGCGCACCTGCAGCGATCGTTGCCTCCTCGACTGCTCGCTGCTCGACTCCTGTAACGCCGGATGGGACGCAGACGACGACTCTTGGCTTGGCCAGCATTCGCCGCTTGTGCACCTTCTGGATGAAGTAGCGCAGCATCTTCTCGGTGACGTCGAAGTCCGAGATGACGCCGTCGGAGAGGGGCCGGATTGCCTGGATGTTGCTTGGGGTGCGCCCGATCATCCTCTTGGCCTCGTGGCCAACTGCCAGGATGACGTTGGTCTTGGTGTTGATTGCGACCACCGAGGGCTCGTTCAGGACGATGCCGCGGCCGCGGACGTAGACCAGGGTGTTGGCGGTCCCGAGATCCACCGCCATGTCCCTGCCTAGGAATGTAAAAGCTGAATTACTCGCCATATTGAAAGCTCCGTTGAACGCCCTGGCCCCCAGCCGACGCTCTTGAATGAGTCTGACTACTTGGGGAGTAGTCTACAGGCAGGTCGCCGAAGGGTCACCCTAGAAAAATTAGTCGGAATTTGCGCTTTTATCTAGTTCGCCGCGACCCCCGTCGTGGCACATTTTCGACGTCAGCGCGTTGCCTTTGCATAAAAGCCCCCCTATAGGGCACATTTCGACGTCAGCGACCCCCTTTTGCATATTTCGTCCCCAGCAACCGCTCTGCCCTAGGAAGAATCGCGCTCATGCGTGTACCAGTGGAGGAGCCGGGTCATCGCGCCCGAGAAGGTTCCATCTTCCAGAGTCGACCTAATTGTGCCCTCGTTGAAGCGATCGGCCCGAAGAATTGCGGTCAACAAGCGAACCGCGTCGGCGACCGGTGCCCCTTCCAGCGATGCGTCTCGCGGATATTCCTTCCCTTTAACCCAAGCGCTCCAGTCGAAGGGAACGACAAGCCCCAACTCGTAGATGAGACCGATCAGGTGCATAACCTTCCGGGGATGCTCGACGTAGGGCATCTGGATGACGGCCTGTTCCACTCCATCAACGACTCTTGTGTCGACCTTCTGGCCCCCCGCCCAGGTTCCATAGTCCCGTTCTGATTGGACCTGGTGCCAGATTTTCCAGAGCTCGTCCCAATTTCCCGTCGACGCTCGTAGACCTTGTTCGATCTCATCGTCGGTGGGGTCCGTCACCTGCCTACGAGGACACCGGGCGGGCGGGTCAGCCCAGGTCGGGGAAGTAGAGGCCCAGTTCTCTTTTTGCCGACTCCGGCCCGTCGGAGCCGTGAACGATGTTCTCGGTCACTTCCAGTCCGAAGTCTCCGCGCAAAGTGCCGGGGGCCGCTTTCTTCGGGTCGGTGGCACCCATCAGTGTTCGCAGGACCGAAATTGCCTCTTCACCCTGCACTGCCATGGCCACTATCGGGCCGGACGTGATGAAAGCGATCAGTTCGCCAAAAAAGGGCTTTTCGACGTGCTCCTCGTAGTGGCGCTTCGCAAGATCCTCGTCGACGGTCATCATTCGCAACCCGACGATCTTCAGCTTCTTGCGTTCGATTCTCCCAATCACTTCCGCGATCAGTCCGCGGCGAACACCGTCGGGCTTCACTAGAACAAGGGTCGTCTCCACGGCGGGCATCTTAGCCGCTCAATCCACCGGCCCCATCAGGTGCTCCCTTGCTTCACCCACCGTTTGCAGAGATCCGGTGATCAGAACCAGCCCTGCGGATCCGGCCCCCTCAATCACCTCGGCGATGGCTTTGTCCAATCCTTTGATCACCCGTTTCTCTATGCCGTCGGGAATAAGTCGCTCGAGGTCCTCTGGTGCCGCCGCGCGTTCGCTCTCGGCTGACGTAAGCACGAACGAAGACGCTATCGGCGCCAACTCATTGACGATTCCGGCCAGGTCTTTATCGGCGTAAGCCGCGAGCACGATCGTTGTGGGGACTTTGCCAAAGCTTTCGATCACAGCTTCCGCGAGCCGTGCGGCCCCCGCAGGGTTGTGCGCGCCGTCCAGAACGACCAGCGGGTCGCGTCTTACGATCTCCATTCGCCCGGCCCCCGTCACCGCGGCAACTCCCGCCTTCAAAGAGTCTTCGTCCAGAGCTCTTCCTAGAAAAAGCTCCGAGGCGGCAACTGCCGTTGCCAGGTTCTCGACCTGGTGGCGGCCGAGCAGGTCGAGGAACAAGCCGGTGTACGACGCCTTGACCCCCTTCACGTCGGTGAACCTTCCACCCACACCGGGGAGATCCTGAGTGAGGCCATAGTCCCGGCCAAAGACGTAAGACCTACTGCCGGCAGCTGTAGCGGACTCTTCGAGCAACCGCAGCACTTCCGGCTCTTGGGGGCCGATCACAACCTCGCACTCGGGCTTGATGATCCCCGCCTTTTCCTTTGCGTTCTCTACAGGAGTGCGCCCAAGAAACTTCTCGTGGTCCACTGCAATTGGCGTTATGACCGCCACCGATGGCGTCACTACGTTCGTCGCGTCCCAGGTACCACCCAGACCGGTTTCAATAACGCCCACCGACACGGCCTTTTCGCTCATCCACTCGAACGCGAGCGCGGTGAGCAGTTCGAAGTACGTGACCTCACCACCGCCTTCGGACTCGATCTGTTCGACAAAGGGAGCCATGTACTCCATGGAGTCTGCAAACTCGTTCCTTGGGATCATCTCGTCGGCAAGTCCTTCGACACTCGGCCCAGTCAGCCGCAGCCTTTCTCTCACCGATTGAAGATGCGGCGACAAATAGACGCCCGCATTCAATCCGTGGCCCGCGAGGATCATCGCGATCATCCTGGTGGTCGATGACTTACCGTTCGTACCCGCCAGATGGATTACCGGGTAGTTGCTCTCCGGCCGGTCGAGCAGGTCCAGAAGTTTGTTGATGCGATCGAGGCCCGGCTTGATCCCAAACCCGCGCTCGTCGAGCGAGGCGACCGCGCGCTCGTAGCGGCTCTGCTTCGTCGTGCCGGCTTGACTCAGAGCGTGACCTCGACGGAAAAATTGGGCTCCTCTTGATAATCGAACGCAGCGACTTTCCCGGCCTCTTTAAGGTCGGGCTCTGCAACCTTCAGTGCTTCGAGCGCTGCCGCTGGAGCTTTGATCGAAACCTGTTTGCACTCTTCCTTCAAGGAGACCTTCGCCGCACTCTTGGTCTTTCTAATCTGGCCGAGGACCTCAGCCGCCAAGTCGAAGACCTGCGCGTCGCCCCCTTCTCCACACTCGTTCGGGGCGGGCCATGACGATTTGTGCACGGAACCCTCCTGCCACCATGACCAGACCTCCTCTGTGACATATGGCAGAAACGGCGCGAGCAGCCTCATCAAGGCGGACAGCGCAGTCTCGAGGGCTTTCGCCGCGGACGCCGCACCTTCATCGCCGGCCGATCCGTACGCACGGGATTTCGTTAGCTCGAGGTAGTCATCGCAAAAAGTCCAAAAGAAGGTCTCGATCCGCTCGAGTGCTTTGGTGTAGTCGTACTCCTCGAACGCGCTGGTCGCGTCCTCGACCACACCGCGCAGCTTCGCGAGCATCGACTGATCCACGAGATTGGTCACGGCTCCCTCTTGCGTCGCGTGAGAGAGAACGAACCGCGAGGCATTGAGAACCTTTATCGACAACCTCCGGCCGACACGCATCTGTCCTGTGTCGAAGGCCGTGTCCGTACCGGGTCTTCCGCTTGCTGCCCAATAACGAACGGCGTCAGACCCAAACTCTTCGAGCAGTCCAATCGGCGTCTCCGCATTCCCCTTGGACTTAGACAGCTTCTTGCGATCAGGGTCCAGGACCCACCCCGCAATCGCTGCATTCTTGAAGGGCAGAGAGTCGTGCTCGAGATGTGCCCTGAAGACGGTGACGAACAACCAGGTGCGAATGATGTCGTGGGCCTGCGGACGCAGGTCCATCGGAAAGACGCGTTCGAATAGGTCCGGGTCCTCTTCCCACCCACCCGCAATTTGGGGGGTCATCGCCGAGGTGGCCCATGTGTCCATCACATCGGGGTCCCCTATGAAGCCACGCGACTGGCCGCGAGCAGACTCGTCATAACCGGGCGGCGTGTCCGTCGCCGGATCGACCGGAAGACTGTCCTCATCGGGGACTATCGGCAATGTGTAAATGGGAATACCCGCCTCGTCGAGCGGATACCAAACCGGGAGGGGAACGCCGAAGAATCGTTGACGGCTTATGCACCAGTCACCGTTCAGGCCGTTGATCCAATCCTCGTAACGCACACGCATGTACTGCGGGTGCCAGTCGATCTGACGTCCGCGTTCCAGCAGGGCGTCCTTGAAGTCCAGGGTTTTTATGAACCACTGCCGGCTGGTGAGGATCTCCAGAGGCCGCTCTCCTTTTTCGAAGAACTTGACCGAATGTGTGATCGGTCGCGGCTCGTCAATGAGGTCTCCCGACTCGCTGAGCAGGTCCTGGATTGCGGCCTGTGCTTTCTTGACCGTCAGGCCCGCCAGCTTGTCGTAATTGACCTGCGCCGTCGAAGGATCCTCTGAGTCCCACCCATCGCCTCCCCACTGAATGGGTTTCAGTCTTCCGTTTGGCTCGAGGATTCCCCTGACCGGCAGTTGGAGCTCACGCCACCAGGTCACGTCGTTGATGTCGCCGAACGTGCAGATCATCGCGATGCCGGATCCCTTCTCCGGATCGGCCAGATCATGCGCGAGAACCGGCACCCGCGATCGGAACAGCGGAGTGACGACGGTTTTTCCGAATAGCTCTGCAAACCGCGCGTCCTCCGGATGTGCAACAAGGGCAACGCAGGCGGGTATCAGCTCGGGCCTCGTAGTTTCGATGACGACGTCGCCTTCGGCGGCATGAAACCTGACCCGGTGGAAGGCCCCCGCAACTTCACGGTCCTCCAGCTCAGCCTGGGCGACCGCGGTTTGGAAGTCGATGTCCCACAACGTCGGGGCCTCGGCCTGGTAAGCCAGCCCTTTATCTAACAAGCGGATGAACGAACGCTGCGACGCGCGCCTGGCCTTGGCTCCGATAGTTTCGTATGTCAGCGACCAGTCCACGGAAAGTCCGAGCCACCGCCATAACTTCTCGTAAGCCTTCTCGTCCTCGATCGTCCGCAGGTGGCACAGCTCCACGAAATTCGCTCTCGATATGGACACGGTCTGCTTGCCTGGTTTCTCTGGAGGCACGAATCCCGAGTCATAAGGCAGAGAGGGATCGCACCTCACGCCGTAGAAGTTCTGGACCCGGCGCTCGGTCGGCAACCCGTTGTCGTCCCAGCCCATCGGATAGAAGGCTTCCTTTCCACGCATGCGTTGAAAGCGAACGATCAGATCCGTTTGCGTGTAGGAGAACACGTGGCCGCCGTGCAGCGATCCGCTTACAGTCGGAGGAGGAGTGTCCACTGAGTAAATCTCGTCGCGGGTCTTGCTTCGGTCGAAGCGGAATGTTCCCTCCGCTTCCCAAAGCGCGCCCCACTTTTCCTCCAGCCCATCCAATGTGGGCTTCTCCGGAACCTGCTTGCTCATTTCAATAACGCTCCTTGTGTGACGTTGGCGATGTTAGGGCACGACAGGAAAGAGAGTGTCGCCGGTGACGGCCTTAGCTTTCGGGGGGCTGCGGGTTGCTTAAGTACTAAGCGGTTTCCCTGCCACGCTCCGCTCGCTTCGGACGTTCCGGCGACCGGGGTACCAGGGTGGGGTTTACCTTCTCACGGACCGTGTCCGCGTCGATGACGCATTTGCCGATGTCCTTACGGGACGGAAGGTCGTACATGACGTCCAGCAGGACCTCTTCCAGGATCGCCCGGAGGCCCCGCGCGCCGGTCCCACGTAGCATCGCCTGGTCGGCTATTGCCCCAAGAGCGTCCCCGGTGAACTCGAGCTCCACACCGTCGAGCTCGAACGTCCTGTGGAACTGCTTGACCAGTGCGTTTTTCGGCCTGGTGAGGATTTCGACAAGAGCGTCACGGCTGAGGCTGTGAACGTGGGAGATGATCGGAAGGCGTCCCACGAACTCAGGGATGAGACCGAACTTCAGCAAGTCCTCCGGAAGCACGTTGGAAAAGATGGTGGACGCCCGCTTGGCCGAAGCCCCGTTCGAAGCAAATCCGATTGACCGCGTGCCCGTTCGCTTCTCGACGATCCTTTCGAGCCCGGCGAATGCTCCGCCACAGATGAACAACACGTTTGATGTGTCGATCTGAATGAACTCCTGGTGGGGATGCTTGCGGCCCCCTTGCGGCGGCACGCTGGCGGTCGTCCCCTCGAGGATCTTCAGGAGAGCCTGCTGGACTCCTTCTCCCGAGACATCCCTGGTGATCGAGGGGTTCTCGGACTTGCGGGCTATTTTGTCGACCTCGTCGATGTAGATGATTCCGGTCTCGGCCTTCTTCACGTCGTAGTCGGCGGCTTGAATCAGCTTGAGCAAAATGTTTTCGACGTCCTCGCCCACGTAGCCTGCCTCCGTCAACGCAGTTGCGTCCGCAATTGCAAAGGGGACGTTCAGCATGCGAGCAAGCGTTTGGGCGAGGTGTGTCTTGCCGCAGCCGGTGGGGCCAATCAAAAGGATGTTGGACTTTTGAAGCTCCACCTCGTCGTCGCGCTTGGCTCCGGCCTGCACCCGCTTGTAGTGGTTGTAGACGGCGACCGACAGTACTTTTTTCGCGTCGTCTTGGCCGACGACGTACTCATTGAGGAATTTGTAGATCTCTTTCGGCTTTGGAAGCTCCTCAAGCTTTAGCTCGCTGGTCTCGGAGAGCTCCTCTTCGATGATTTCGTTGCACAGGTCGATGCACTCATCGCATATGTAAACAGCCGGGCCGGCGATCAGCTTTTTGACTTGCTTCTGCGATTTGCCGCAAAAACTGCACTTCAGTAACTCGGCGCCGTCGCCAAACTTCGGCATGACTGTTCCCTCCCCCTAAGCCGTTGCTAGTTGAGTCTGTGCTGCTTCGAGAACTTTGGTCTCTTCCTTGTGAGTGATTATCTCGTCGATCATTCCGTAGTCCTTGGCAACTTCCGACGTCATGATGAAGTCGCGGTCTGTGTCCTTGGCAACCTTTTCAATGGACTGGCCTGTGTGCTTTGCCAGCACTTCGTCGATGAGGTTACGCAGGCGGATGATCTCCTTGGCGTGGATCTCGATGTCGATTGCCTGGCCCCCGAGCCCTCCCATGTGGGGCTGGTGAATCATGATCGTCGAGTTCGGCAGAGCGAAACGCTTGCCGGGGGCGCCTGCGGCAAGAAGCACTGCGGCACCACTTGCTGCCATACCCATGACGAGAGTTGTGACATCGGGCTTGATGAACTGGATGGTGTCGTAGATGGCAAGTGTCGAGCTCACACTGCCACCGGGCGAGTTGATGTAAAGACGAACGTCCTGGTCCTCGTCTTCGTAGTTGCAGAAGAGAAGCTGCGCAATGATCAGGTTTGCGACCGTGTCGTCGATGGGCGTACCGAGAAAGATGATGCGGTCTTGCAGGAGACGGGAGTAAATGTCGAACGCTCGCTCGCCTCGGTTGGTCTGTTCGACAACTGTGGGAACGAGGTAGTTCTCGATCGATGGACGCTTGATCATCTGCTGTTCTCCTAGGACTCGCTTTTGATTTTGGCTTCTTTCACCAGAATTTCGAGTGTCTTTCTCTTGAGGATATCACCGGCCAGAACACCTACCCTGCCTGATTCTTCGAGTTCTTTCGCGAGTTCGACAGGATCTTTGTCGATCTGCTCCGCAATGGAAACTATCTCCGTCTCCATGTCTTCACCCGTGACTTCGAGGCCCTCTGCTTCGGCTACTGCGTCGAGTATCAGTTCCGCCGCCACCGCCTTCTCGGCGGACGCCTTGTATGCCTCGACCAGCTCTTCTTCTGTTTTCTCATTGGCTTCGAGATAATTTTCAAGCGGAATCTGGGCTCTCTCCAGGTCCCTAACCAAGCGAGCCAGCCGCGACTCGGTCTCTGCCGCGACCATCGAAGACGGAAGGTCGACTTGGGTGCGGTCGAGCAGATCTTGAACAATCAGGTTCCGAACCTCGAGGTCGGATTGGCCCTCCTTTATTTTTTCGAGACGCTCTGCAATTTCTTTACGCAGTTCGTCAAGGGCGTCGAACTGCGATGCCGTCTTTGCAAACTCATCGTCGAGCTGAGGCAGCTTTCGCGACTGCACCTCTTTCACAATCACCTGATATGTCACTTCTTCCCCGCCATGAGGGGGTCCGAAAGACTCCGGGAGGATTCCGTTGAACTTCAAAATGTCACCAGGGCGCTTACCTTCGAGCTCTTTGTCCAGCTCGGGTACCAGAGCCTGCGAGCCGATTTCGTAGAGCAGCCCCTCGGCCCGCGCCTGTTCGATCTCTTCGGTGTGCCGAGTCGCGCGCAGATCGATGGTGGCAAAGTCTCCGCTGGCAGAGGGCCTGCCTATGGTTTCGAGGGTCGCATAACGCTCACGTAAACGCTCGATCTGATCGTCGATCTCTTCCTCCGTTGGACGCGCGGAGGGCTTCTGCACTTCGATGCCCTTGTACTCCGGCAGTGTGATCTCGGGCCGAACTTCCACGACAGCGGTAAAGCTCAAGCTGTTGCCCTGCGAGTACTCAGTCACTTCGATGTCCGGATAGGTGATCGCTCGAAGAGATTCACTTTGGGCCGCTTTCGCATAAAGGAGGGGCAGGGCGTCTTTCAGGACTTCCTCTTTGATCGCAGCTTCACCTAGCCGCGATTCCAGAACCGCCTTCGGCACCTTGCCGGCCCTGAACCCCGGGATCTTGAGCTCACGGGACAGGCGCTTGAGGGTCGTCTCATACAGCGGCTTGAGGTCATCACCATCGACCTCAATCAGGAG
>DATLOJ010000092.1:0-2941 GCA_035536315.1 Actinomycetota bacterium
CATCCCTTTCGTTCGCAACTGAGATATCAGCTCGCCGTAAAGGGCAGACCCGATCCCCCGGCCCCCGAATTCCGACGCAAGGTAGATGGTCACCTCGGCGGAGAACCTGTAAGCGAAACGCTGCGTCCATTGAGTGGCGTACGCGTACCCCGCCACGACACCATCCAGCTCGGCGACTAGCCACGGGTAGGAAGAAGTCTGGACCTCCGCGATACGGAGGGCCATCTCCTCGTCCGACACCGGATCGACCTCGAATGTGATCACCGAGTTCGCTATGTAGTGGTTGTAGATGCTCGCGACGGCTTCGGCGTCTGGTCTTGAAGCGTCGCGAACCTTCACAGTCCCGCTAGGTCGCCTTTATTGCGCGTTTGAACACCTGCGCCAGGCGTCACAACGCGCAAAAGGTGCGCGAGACCGTAGGTGAATGGCCTTCGTTAGCTCTCTTCCCTCGGCGGGCTGTAGTTCACCATCCACCCGACTCCGAACTTGTCCTTGAAGCTGCCGAAGTAGTCGCCCCATATCTGGTCTGCGATCGGCATCTCGATTTCTCCGCCCTCCGAAAGACCGTTGAATATTTTGTCCGCCTCCTCCCGACTCTCAGGAGAGACCGAGACGTAGACGTTGTTCCCCTGGATCAGGTTTTGCCCGAGCGACTCCAGAGCGTCGCTCGCCATCAGATATGCGCCGTCGCCTACGACAAGTCCGATGTGCATCATCTTGTTCTGATCGGCCTCGGGGATTGTCACTCCCTCCATCGGCAGGTCCTTGAAGCGAGTGGCCGACGCGAACTCACCGCCAAATACCGACTTGTAGAACTCGAATGCCTCCTCGGCGTTGCCGGGGAAGTTCAGATACGTGTGAAATTTCGCCATCAGTAGAACCCTCCTTGTTTTAGTCTCCCGCGTACGCGCGCTCGAGCTCAGCTATGTCGAACTTCTTCATCTGGAGAAAGGCCTGTGTAACTCTAGCGAGTTGCTCCTCGTCACTCGAGATGAGCATCTTGTCCATCGCCGATGGCACGATCTGCCACGAAACTCCGAATTTGTCCTTGAGCCAGCCGCACTGCTCCGACTCCGGGACGGCAGAGAGGGCCTCCCAGTAACGATCGATCTCCTCTTGCGAGTCGCAACTCACTATCAAAGAGATCGCCTCGTTGAATGTGAAGGGGTGGGGCCCTGCGCTGTCCATAGCCGCGAACTCCTGCCCCGCCAAGTTGAATTTTCCGTACTTGATGGTTCCTCCCGGCTCACCCGCCTCGCCTTCCTCCCATCGAAGAAGCTCGCCCTTGCCGGAGTTCGGGAGCACCGACGTGTAAAGGTCGAAGGCCTCCTCGGCTTTTCCGGCCATGTCACCAACGAACATCAACATGGGAGTGATGCGCTGGCCCGAGCTCCGCTGTTCATCAAGCATGATTTGCCAGGTCAGGCCGTACCTGTCTGCCGTCCATCCATAGCGCGCGCTAAACGGATACGAGTCGAGCGGCATGAGCGGCGAGCCACCTTCGGAGAGCTTGCCCCAGAAGTCATCGACCTCCTCCTTGGTCTCGCAGATGACCATGAATGAAATGGAGGGGTTGAACTTGAAAAGGGGGCCGGCACTGATCGCCATGAACGGCTGGCCGAAGAGTTCGAACGACACGATGTCGGTGTCCCCCGAGGGAGTGTCCTTGATCGTATTGACGTTGCTGACCTTGGAGTCTGGAAACACAGAGGCGTACAACGCAGTCGCCTCCACGGCCTCCTTGTCATACCAAAGGTGAGGTGTGATCTTGCCCATGATGTTCTCCTTCCCCCGAGTCGCCCGGGACTACTTTCAGGATGTTAGACCCTGCGTCGGGTTGGTACCGAGGCCCGCCTGTCTTGTTAGTTAGGCGATGACCTGATCACGGCCCACCGTGCCACTGGACCATCATCAGCGTGGCGTCGTCCCGAGCCTTTCGGCCCTGATGTTGCATCACTGCTTCCACGATCTTCCTGACGATCTCTTCCGGGGGAAGTTGGTCGGAAGCGCACTGCCCGGTTATGTCGATCAGGCGGTCGATACCGAGTTCTTTTCCCTCGGAGTTGGCCGCGTCCGTTATTCCATCGGTGTAGAACAAGATCTCGTCTGAGGGCTCGAGAGACTCCTGATACGTAACGGCCGGTTGGTCCTGAAGTCCCCACGGCAGCACCGGCGGGCCTTCCAATTCTTTGATCACGCGGCCCCCGCGCACGAGCAAGGGCCGAGGGTGGCCCGCGTTTATCCAACTGAGCTGGCCTGTCGTCAACTCGAGTTGAGCAAGCTGGCCGGTGGCGAATGCATCTCCGCGGAACTGCCTGTTGAGAGCGTCGTCTATCGAGCGGTGCATGTCTTCGAGGCTCCTGCCCTCGCGCCGGTCGTGCCGGTAGCAGCCGATGACCAGAGAGGCGATCATGGCCGAAGACACACCGTGGCCCATCGAGTCGACCAGGGCTACATCCAGGACCGGGGAATTGAGAGAGTAATCGAAGCAGTCCCCCCCAACCTCGTAGGCAGGCTCGAGCCGGGCAGCTACCGTGCACCGGGCAGTAGAAAGGACGACCGGAGGCAGGAGGTCCCACTGCATGCTTGCCGCAAGCGACATCGACTTGCGCCGTCTGTGGAGCTGGTAGACATCCGTGCAGCGCGTATGCGCGGCGATGAGGTAACCGGCGAGCATCCCCAGATCCATGCAAGCGGCCAGCACGTCGTCATCCACGGTACCGAACGTCATCGCAAGCACGCCGGTTCGATCTGAACCCTCGATGATTGGGACCCAGACCCGAATCTTTTCGTGCCTCTTAGCCGTCACCGGGGCCCTCGTCAAGAAGGCTCTTCCGGCCATGCTGGAAACAACCTCCTCGGTCTCGGCCAGGTCCGCGTGCTTCGATCGGTCCGGCAAAGGCGCGAGGAATCTTTGCTCGAAATCCACCAGATAGGCGGA
>DATLOJ010000093.1:0-11423 GCA_035536315.1 Actinomycetota bacterium
GGTGTCATGTCGCCCGCGGCGTAGACGCCCTTCACGCTTGTCTCGCCGTTGGAGTCGACTGCAACGGACCCCTCGTCGGTCCTTTCGAGCCCGAGCATGTCCGGGAGCTCGGGGGCCGGAGAGTTTCCGATCGAAAAGAACGCCATCTGACATTCGACGAGCTCTCCGCTTTCCAGCCGCAAACCACTGAGCTCGCCGTTCTCCCCCTCGAGCGCGCTCGCCTCCCCCGTAACGATTTCAACACCCAACTTCGCCAGATCCTCCTCGTCCTTCGGACTAGTCCGCAGATGTTCACCATCTGTAACAAGAGTCGCGTTTGCCGCCCAGTTTGAAATTGTTGCGGCAAGGGCTGCCGCCTCGCGGCTCCATCCGATGACGGCCACACTCTTGCCTTGGGTCTCGTAGCCGTCGCACATTGGGCAGTGGAAGATCGACTTTCCGTAATAGTCGAAAAAGCCCTCGACCTGCGGGAAGGCATCGACGACACCCGTCGCGAGAATGATCCTGCCGCAGCTGATTGGACCCTCGGGAACCTCCACTTCGAAGCCGCCACCGAAAACTTTTATTTTGTTGACGGTTGATTTGCGGATGGTCACGGAGCCGTAGCGCTTGAGGTCCATCCTGGCTTTTTCGAGGAGCTCGGCCGGCGAGATCGCATCCATTCCCAGGTAACCGTGGGCCTTTTCAACCCATTTGTTACGGTATTCGCCGCTGTCCACGACCACAGTCGGGATCCGGTGCCTGCCAAGCCAGGTAGCAGCAGAGAGGCCAGCGACACCGCCCCCAATCACAACAACGTCAGGTTTCTCCATGTACCTACTCATACCCCTTTTACAAAGTTTGCTTGGCTTACTAAACCTCAATGCTCCACCTGCCGTTTAAGGAGGGGTATGACCACACCTGATACCCCTGCCCTCTATCGGATCGCGCTTTCGGTCTGGTGTCTGATTCTCGTCGCAGCGGGGGTCCTTGGGCTCACCGCTCCTCAGCAAGCAGCTGTGATGCGGGCCGTCCGAGCGATCGTTGTGAACGAGGACGTCCCTCCTCATAGAGAAGCTGGGCCTCCTCTCGCCGTCGCCGCACCCGAGCCACTACCGGCGCGGCAACCGGCGGCGGGGGAACGGCTGCGAGGTGCGATCCTCGGAGCATTCGAAGGCTCAACCGCCGCGCACCCCGCTATGGCGGTTGCCGTCGAGGGCCTTGGCCATGTAGTGGATGTGAACGGGCTCTCGCCGATGCCTCCCGCATCCACTCAAAAAATCTATACAGGGGCGGCGGCGTTGATGCAGCTTGGCGGCGATACCCGCTTTCGGACAGAGATCTTCCGAACAGGAAAGGTCGACGAACAAGGAAGGCTCCAGGGACACATTGTTCTCGTGGGTAGCGGGGATCCGACCCTGACCAAGTTGCAGCTTCAGGCGCAGGCGCTCCAGATCGCGGCTTCGGGCGTTCGCTTCGTGCAGGGGCATGTCTACGCGGATGAAGACCGGTATGACCGAGCCCGCAACGTAAACGGCTGGAAGGCTGAATTCGTGCCGTTCAACTCCGGGAGCCTGTCTGCGTTCGCGCTAGATCGGAACAATTGGCGGACCGATGCCGAATACCTCTCCGATCCGGCATCCGGAAACATCATCTGGTTCCACAAGGCCCTCCAGGATGCTGGCATCGAAGTAGCGGGAGCTGCCTCCGTCGGCCCGCCAAACGGGAAGCTCACTCTGATTGCTGCGCATGAGTCGGATCCAATGAGCGTCATCGTCGCCAACATGCTCAAGTCCTCGGACAACTTCGCCGCAGAGATGCTTATGAAGGAGATCGGCAGGAAGGCCGGCAACCCAACGACTGCCGGGGGCACGGAGGCAATTGCCAAAATGACCGAGGGCTTCGACGTGGGCAGGCCGCACATGGTTGATGGCTCCGGTCTGTCGATCGAGAACCGCCAGACTCCGTGGGAGCAGGTGGCATTCCTCATGAAGATAGAGGCTGCCCAGGGTGCCGCATTCAGAGATTCGCTTGCGGTCTCCTGTGACATCGTTGGGACGCTGAGGAACCGTTTGTGCGGAACGCCGGGGGCCGGTCGGATTTACGCAAAATCCGGGAGCCTCACCGCAGTCAACACGCTCTCCGGGTATGCGATCACGGCCTCCGGAAGACGCGTGTGGTTCTCATTCCTGTTGAGTGGGGTCGCGTCACCGGCGGAGGCGAAAGCCGCAATCGATCGCGCCCTTCTCGCCATCGCAACCTTCGCCGAGTAACTAGTGGGCCCCAATGAGCCCGCGAAAAGTCGCAGATGACCCGCCGCTCCCCTGTGGCAACATCGTGCGGTGCACCGGATTAAATTCGCCTCATGTCTCATCCAGACCGATGGACCCCTGGACGTCATGCTCTCGATGTCGCCGATGCGTCATGGACCGCGGGATCCCACAACCCGTCTGGCTCCGGGAGCCGTCTGCAGGTCATTCCGAACACCATCGGGAGCCGCCGCAGGGCGGTTCTCGGAAACATCGGACGGCATACGGGTGGAAGCCTGGGGCGACGGCGCGTCGTGGGTCATCGAGAACGCCCGAGACATGGTCGGCGCCCACGACTCGGGGGCCGGCGATCCTCCGGCCATTCCGAAACTCGTGCCGCTCTCGCGGAAGCTGCGCGGGCTCAGGTTTCCGAAGACTCGGATGGTGTGCGACGCGCTGATCCCCGCAGTGCTGGAACAGAAGGTGACATCAAAGGAAGCGTTCCACTCCTACCGGATGCTGACCGAGCGCTACTCCGAGCCCGCTCCGGGTCCACTTTCATTGACGCTGCCGGTCGATCCCCAGCGAATCAGAAAGCTTCCTTACTACGCGTTTCACCAACTAGGCGTCGAACGCAAAAGAGCCGAAACACTGCTCAGAGTTGCAGAGTGTTCGGACCGCCTCGAGGAGACCGTCTCGATGCCACTCGCGCTCGCTTACCGCAGACTGTTGAGCATCGCGGGCGTTGGAAGATGGACGGCCGCGGAGACGGCCCGAATCGCTTTCGGCGATACCGACGCGGTCAGCGTGGGTGACTACCACCTTCCCCACCTGGTCTCCTGGGCCCTTACGGGGAAGAGAAGAGGAAGCGACGAGCTGATGATCGAGCTTCTGGAGCCTTGCCGGCCCGAGCGCGCCAGGGCCGTGCGCCTCATCGAGCTCGGAGTACCAAAGCCCCAAAGAAGGGCACCAAGAGCCCCCAGGAGAGACCTCCGGGCCATCTGACCAGCAGGTGTTCGTTCACTCCTTGATATCTGCAACCTGTGCTCCCGAGGCTTTCAGCAACTCGCTCGGATCGATTTCGAAGACGGTGTCGGGAGTTCCGGCGGCAGCCCAGACCCTGGAATGAAGAAGCAGGTCCCGATCCATCAAGACCATCAGAGGAGCCGGGTATCCAAAGGGCGGCGTTCCACCGACCGCGTAACCAGTGGCAGCTCTTGCCTCGTTCGCGTCCGCTCGCCGGATCTGCTCCGATTTCAATATCCGCCCCACCGCTGCGGTATCAACACGGTTTGTCCCCGACGTAAGAATAATTACGGGGTTGGAGCCGGCCACGAACACCAGCGATTTGACTATCTGACCGAGGTCGCACCCTACCGCTCGAGCAGCATCTTCCGCTGTGCGCGTGCCATCCGGAAAGCGCTGCGGATCAATCTGCAGGCCGAGAGAAGATGCAGCGTTGGAGAACCTGCTAACAGCGTCCAGTCGTATCCTCAATCCTGTGCCGGAACTACCCGAGATCGAGGTTACCGCCGAACTCCTCAGTACGCGCGTGAACGGACTGAAGACTGTGAACACCACGGTGCGAGGCGTAAGCACACTCAAGAGCTTCAACCCTCCCTTGCATGACATTCACGGCCAGGTCATCAAAGGGTTTCGCAGAATCGGAAAGCACATGCTTATCGACTTTGGCAACGATCTGACACTGCTTGTCCACCTAATGTCGGCCGGAAGGGTGCAGCTCTTCGACAAGCCCGGATCCCCCAAGGACCGGATCACGAAAATGACTCTCCTCCTCGAGGACCTCACGGAGCTCCGACTCAGAGAGTTCGGCACGAAGCAGTCGATGTGGGCGAAGCTTCTCTACACCAAGGACGTAGCAACCGAGGAGTCGATCTCGACGCTCGGTCCAGAAGCGTGGCCCGACCCTCCCGCGTTCTCCGAGCTGCTCGACTCCCCCCGGCCGCTAAACGCTCTGCTGCGGGATCAGCGCGTCATCGCGGGAGTTGGACGAAGCTGGGCCGACGAGATTCTCAATGAAGCCAGATTGTCGCCGTTCAAGCGCGGAGACACCCTGACCGAGGAAGAAGCGACCGCGTTGCGGGAAGCAACAGTCTTCACTCTCCAATCGGCAATCGACCATTACCGCGAGGTGCTTAGCATTCCGATCCCGGACAAGCTTCCGATGCCGCTAAAGGTCCATCGGATGGAGGGCACGCCTTGTCCCCAGTGCGCTGAAGAGCTGAAGCCGGTTTACTTCGACAATCACACGATCAGCTACTGCCCAAGCTGTCAGACCGGTGGAAAGATTCTCAAAGACAGGCGGCTCTCTAAGCTCCTGAAGTGAGCATCTTGTGCACCACTAGGCCGGCACCTTTGCCTCGTTCAGCGCCGACTCGAAAATTGGCAAAGACCTGGTCACCATGTCTTTGGAGGCAGTCAAGGAGATTCGAAACCATCCGGGCAGCTCGACCATTGTCCCCGGCATAACAAAGACATCCTTTTCGGCAAGCAGATTCACGAACGACTGGTCGTCCTCGATCGGAGAACGAACGAGCAGATAAAAGGTGCCCTCGGGCCGCCTCAACTCATAGCCCATACCGGTCAGCCCCTCGAACATGATGTCCCTCCTTTCCTGGAGGGCTTTGATGTCGATGGACAAGGGCTCGATGTCGGGTAGCGCGTGCTGAAGGATTGCGTTCGGGAATGCCCAGCCGGTGCTGATCTGGCTCATGAGAATGGCCGCGCGCATCAGTTCTCTTTCCGGCATGGTGGGAGGAAGCGCTATGTATCCAAGCCTTTCTCCCGGGGTCAGCAACGTCTTGCCGTACGTGTACACAAGGAATGCCTCGTTGTAGAACTCGACGGGGCTGTGAAATTCTGCGTCGTCATACACGATCCGGTTGTAGGCCTCGTCAGAGATCAAATAGACCGGCCTGCCCCACTTCTGCGATGCCTCCCTCAGCACATGCGCGACTGAGGAAAGAGTCTCGGCGGAATAAATGCGTCCCGTTGGGTTGTGAGGTGTATTGACTATGACGGCTCTCGTCCGCTCAGTTATCGATTTAGCGAGTACATCGGTGTCCAGATCGAAAGCCGGCGGTTGCAACGAAACTCTTACCGCGCCGGCCCCCGTCACCTTGATCAGAGATTCGTAAGAGAACCATGGTGGCGTGAAAAAAACGACATCGTCGCCCGCGCCGGCTATAGCTCGGAGGACGACCGCAAGGGCTCCAAACGCACCATTCGTCATGGCTACGTCTTCGGGCATGAATTCCATCCCGGTTCGCTTCCTCAGCGTCGCGGCGACGGTCTGCTGTGCAACCGGCTCACTCATCTTGTACGCGTACCACGAAGGGTCCTGCGGCACTGACCACTTCCTCACGGCCTCGTGGAAGTCCGGGAGCGCGAGCTCGTGAGGGTTGCCGAAGACGAAGTCCGATATTCCCGCAGCACCTCTGCGCTCCGCCCACCGCGAGCCGACGACAAAGTCCATGAGAGCTGAGGCACCAAGTTGGTCACGAACGAAAGGTGAGACACGGTCGGTATTCATGGACTTCAGCATAAGTCCCCTCCGGTGTCCTTCGGGGAGGGATACCATCGTTATCGATGGCTGACGTAGATAGATCACAGGTCGGACCGAACGCCTGGCTGATCGAGGAGATGTTCAAGAAGTTCCAGGACAACCCTCGGTCCGTATCCGAGGCCTGGCAGGAGTTCTTCCACGACTACACCTCTACCAGGGACCTGACCGGCGCGAACGGCGCAGGCGTGGAACGGCCGGCAGCGGGGGCGAAGGCACCCGCAGAAGCCGCAGCCGAGCCGGCTGCGGAGCCGCCCACCGAGTCCTCAGGTGCCCCCGACAATCTCCAGCCGCTGACCGGCGCCGACTCAGTGATCGCACAGCGCATGGAGGAAAGCCTTTCGGTTCCCACCGCAACCTCGGTGCGCGTAGTTCCCGCCAAGCTGCTCGAGGTCAACCGCAGCATCTTGAACAACCACCTCGCGAGGACGCAAGGCGGCAAGATCAGCTTCACGCACCTGATCGGGTGGGCCGTCATCAAAGCAGCAGCGGCAATGCCCGGCATGCGTGTGACGTACCGAGAGATTGACGGCAAGCCTCACGTTGAAAAACATGAGCACGTCAACCTTGGGTTGGCGGTAGACCTCAAGCGCCCGGACGGCGGCCGAACTCTCGTCGTCCCCAACATCAAAGATGCCGAGACCCTGGACTTTGCGCAATTCATCGCCAAATACGAGGACATGATTTCCAGGTCTCAGTCCCGAAAGCTGACCGGCGACGACTTTGCCGGAACGAACGTCACGATCACCAACCCCGGGATGATCGGGACCGTACAGTCCGTCCCGCGTCTCATGGCCGGTCAGGCCGTGATAGTCGGCGTCGGCACGATTGCCTATCCGGCCGAATACATGGCGTCGGACCCTCAGACCCTCGCCGAGATCGGAGTCGGAAAAGTCGTCACCCTGACCAGCACGTACGACCACCGAGTCATCCAGGGCGCGGAGAGTGGCGAGTTTCTGCGAAAAATCCAGGATTTCATCCTCGGAGAAGAGGGCTTCTACGAAGAGCTATTCGAAGCGATGGGAGTCCCCTACGTCCCGGTCAGATGGAGAAGAGACGTAAACCCCGATGCGGAGTCGCTCGAGGCCGAAGAGAAACAGGCCCGCGTTCTGCAGCTCATTAACCTCTACCGGGTCCGTGGCCACCTGATCGCCGACCTGGACCCCCTCGATGCCAAGCCACCCAAGATGCACCCGGAGCTCGATCCCGCGCACCACGGACTGACCATCTGGGACCTCGATCGCAAGTTCGCGACGGGCGGGCTTGCAGGCAAGCCCAAAATGACGCTCGGCGAAATTCTTGGCGTCTTGCGGGACGCGTACTGCCGCACGGGAACCGTGGAGTACATGCACATCTCCGACCCGGAGCAGAAGGCGTGGATTCAGGAAAGGGTCGAGGTTCCGGCCCCCGCGTTCGCGAAAGACGAACAGAAAAGGATCTTACGCAAGCTCAACGAAGCGGAGGCATTCGAGGCATTTCTGCAGAAGAAGTACGTGGGCCACAAGCGGTTCAGCCTCGAGGGGGCCGAGAGCGTGATCCCAATGCTCGATGCAGTGCTCGAACGCTCTGTCGAGGATGGGCTCGACGAGGTGGTGATTGGAATGAGCCACCGCGGAAGGCTCAACGTTCTCGCAAACATCATCGGCAAGAGTTACGCCCAGATCTTCCGTGAGTTCGAGGGAGACATCGACCCGGAGAGCGCCCAGGGGTCCGGAGATGTTAAGTACCACATCGGCGCGAGTGGAGTGCACACTTCCGACTTAGGTGAAATTCCGGTCTCGGTGGTTGCAAACCCGAGCCACCTCGAATCGGTCGACCCGGTTGTCGAGGGCATGGTGCGAGCCAAGCAAGACGTACTCGACCAGCGCGAGCGCTACCCGGTGCTTTCGGTTCTCCTTCACGGTGATGCCGCTTTCGCCGGACAGGGCGTGGTGGCCGAGACCTTGAACCTTTCGGCGCTGAGCGGCTATTCGACCGGCGGCACCATTCACATAATCGTCAACAATCAATTGGGCTTCACGACTGGTTCGGACTACGGACGATCGTCTACCTACGCGACGGACGTGGCGAAGATGGTCCAGGCCCCCATCTTGCACGTAAACGGAGATGACCCCGAGGCTTGTGTGAGGGCCGCGCGCCTTGCTTTCGATTTCAGGTCGACGTTCACCAAGGACGTGGTCGTCGACATGTGGTGCTATCGCAAGTGGGGCCACAACGAGGCTGACGAACCTGCCTTTACGCAGCCGCTGATGTTCGCTCGAATAACTCAGAAGAGGTCCGTGCGAAAGCTCTACACGGAAGTACTTGTCAATCGCTCTGACTTCACCATCGAAGAGGCCGAGGAGGCGCTGGAAGAGTTCAGGGCGAACCTTCAAGTGGCCTTTGACCAAACGAAGAGCAAAAGCGAGCAGGGCAAGACCGGCAAGTTCCTGGAAGAGCAGAAGAACCCCACTTTCTCGACTGCGGTGGACAGAGCTGTTCTCGACGCCGTCGTGTCGGCCATTACCAAGGTTCCTCCCGGTTTCAACATTCACCCGAAGCTTGAGAAGTGGCTTGCCGAAAGAGCCCAGGCTCTGGACTCGGGAGGCGCCGACTGGTCCCTGGGTGAGGCTCTTGCCTTGGGTTCGCTTCTGCTCGAGGGCAGGACCGTCAGGCTGTCGGGCCAGGACACCAGGCGTGGCACGTTCAGCCAGAGACATTCCGCGCTGGTGGACCAAAAGACCGGAGAGGAGTTCGTACCTCTCAAGACTCTCGAGAAGGACGGAGGCAAGTTTTTCGCCTACGACAGCTTGCTCTCTGAGTTCGCGGCGCTTGGGTTCGAATACGGATACTCAGTCAGTCGCGCCGATGCCCTTGTCATATGGGAGGCGCAGTTCGGAGACTTCGCCAACGGCGCTCAGGTGATCATCGATCAGTTCATCTCAGCAGGGCAGGACAAATGGGCGCAGAAGAGCGGGCTTGTCATGCTGCTTCCTCATGGTTACGAGGGTCAGGGGCCGGAGCATTCGAGCGCACGGCTGGAAAGGTTTCTCCAACTGGCCGCCGAGGACAACTCGACGGTCGCAATGCCTTCGACCCCAGCTCAATACTTCCACCTACTTCGGCGTCAAGCAGCTCTGGGCGAGCGCCGCAGGCCCCTCATTGTCATGACCCCCAAATCGTTTCTGCGTCTTCCGGCGGCGCGATCGGTCGCAAGCGAGTTCGCAGAGGGCTCCTTCCAACCGGTGCTGGCAACGCCCGGCGGCACCGGCGCAGCCAAGCTGCTGTTCTGCAGCGGAAAGATCTACTACGACCTGCTTGTACGAATGGAAAAAGAGGAGTCAAAGGACACGAATCTGGTCCGAATCGAGCAGCTCTACCCATTCCCCGCTTCCGAGGTGGCCGAGGTCTTGAAGAGTCATCCGCAAGCGAAAGCCCGGTGGGTTCAGGAGGAGCCGGAGAACATGGGGGCCTGGGGTTACATCCAGTACGCGTTCGCAAAGCAACTCGGCGTACACCTCCCGGGGGTCTTCAGAACGGAGAGCGCGAGCCCTGCCGCAGGGAGCTACTCCGCGCATCAAGGTGAGCAGGAAGCTCTGCTGAACCAGGCATTCGGGCCGATCGAGTAGAGCTCCATGGATAGCTTTCGCAGGCTCGACGACCGCGCCATCTCCTTCATGGAGCGGTACGGCATCCGGATACTCCGCTACACACTCGGGGTCGTTTTCATCTGGTTCGGCGCTCTGAAAATATTTGGGGTGAGCCCGGTTGCCGACCTGGTTGCAGATACCGTTTATTGGTTCCCAAGGGACATCGTGGTTCCAGCCCTGGGGGCAGTGGAGGTGGTAATTGGCCTCGGGCTCATTACCGGGTGGGCGATCCGGCTTGTGCTCTTGATCTTCTTTCTGCAGATGGCGGGAACGTTTCTGACTTTCATCATCAAGCCGGGCGAAACATTCATCGGGGGCAACCCCTTGAAGCTCACCGTCATCGGCGAGTTCGTCCTCAAGAACCTCGTCCTGCTTGCCGCAGGAATCGTGGTTGGCAGCACCGCGCGCAGAGCAGATCCGGACAAGAGCGTTCCGAAAGTACTGATGGAGAAAGCAGAGGATCCCTCCTGAATCTGGAGATTCGGTCAGGGAGGAAACAATGACCGCAGCTAAGAAGATGACCGCGCGGGAACGCTGGATTATCACTGTCGTCATCCTCGGCTCGGCGATCGTGTTTCTCGACACGAGCGTCGTCAGTGTGGCGCTTCCGAGAATGGGCCGGGAGCTCGAGTCGAAGATCTTCGGAGTCCTCGAAGCTCAGTCGTACGTTTACAACGGATACCTGCTGACGCTGAGCGCTTTGCTCATCCCGGCCGGCGCGCTGTCAGACCGGTACGGGAGAAAGAAGTTGTTTGTCGCGGGTCTTGTTGGGTTCGGAGTGACCTCACTGCTCTGCGGGCTGGCGCCATCGATGGAAACGATCATCGTCGCCCGTTTGTTTCAAGGAGCCGCCGGTGCATTCCTGGTTCCAGGATCGCTGGCGATCCTGACCAATGCCTTCGAAGGTGAGCAGCGGGGACGAGCGTTTGGTCTATGGGCCGCGGCCTCGGGGGCCGGAGTGATTCTCGGCCCGGTGCTGGCCGGCGTCTTGATCAACTCGGTTTCATGGAGGGCAGCCTTTCTAATCAACGTCCCGCTGACCGCGCTGGCCCTCTACCCTGCGATCCGTCACATCGAAGAGTCCAGGGACGAATCCATGGAGGGCTCCGTGGACTGGATGGGCAGCCTCACCGCCATCCTCGCAGTGGGGGGATTGACTTTCGGGACGATAAGAGGGCAGGAACAGAACTGGCAGCAGCCCGTAGCCTTCGTCGCGCTGATCATTGGAGCTGTCGCTTCGATCGTCTTTCCGATGATGATCTTGAAAAGAAAGAACCCCTTGATAAGGCCGGAACTCTTCCGCTCGCGCAACTTCACTGTTACGAACATCTCCACGCTGCTCATCTATGCCTCCATTTACCTCAGCGGCTATCTCGCATCCCTCTTCGTGCTGGGAACCCTTGGGTACAACGAGCCCGCGGCCGGGCTGAGCGGGGCGATTGCAAGCTTGCTTTTCACCGCTCTCTCGACGAAGTTCGGCACCCTCGCCGGACGCTACGGCCCTCGCTGGTTCATGACAGTAGGCCCCGCGATCCTCGGCTTGGGTTTACTGCTGCTGGCGCGCGTCCCCGCCGAAAGCACACCTTGGATCCTGGATTTCTCCGACCCCGAGACCTTCCTTCCAAGCCGCGGCTACCTGGTCGACTTCCTCCCAGGCTTCGCTCTGTTCGGACTGGGGCTGGCAATCTTCGTAGCTCCCCTGACCACTGCCCTGATGACCTCTGTACCTTCAAAATCCGCCGGGGCCGCGTCGGCGTTCAACAACGCCATCTCGCGCGTAGGGCCGCAACTTGCGGGGGCGCTCATCTTCGTCGCGATCACCGCGAGCTTCTACAGCGGACTCGCTGAACGCTTGCCGGAACTGAACGTATCCGACGACAGCGTTAGGAGAAACCTCTCTCCGCTGAATACTCCGGCCAGTTCCGTCAGTGAAAGGGAGCTGGAAGCAGCCAGAGCAGAGAGTGTTAAGTCCTTCCGCATAGC
>DATLOJ010000094.1:0-11236 GCA_035536315.1 Actinomycetota bacterium
GGCTGCTAAGAGAAGGATCCACAACTACTTCCAGGGAAGGAAACCGTGATATCTCCGCCTCGAGAGCTGCCGCGAGCCCCCTGTCGGTGAGCAGAGCAGGGAAAATTCCCCTTGCGATCTCTCTGACTTTCTCGAGCGCCTCTGCTGTCTTCCCGGCCGCCCAATCGATCAGATCTTCCAGCTCCTCGGTTTCCAGGCTGGTGTCTGGGGTCAGGTCCTGGATTTGCGAAAGATTGGAGGCGACAGCTTCGTGCACTTCCCTCTGAAACGCGAGCCGGGTCTGCAGCGATGCGTTCGTAAGGCGCCTGTGCGATTCCTTCAAGGCCAGTTCCTGAGCCCTGGTCTCGGCCAAATGGTCTCTTAGCTGTAAGGCCAGCCTCATGTTGACGAGGGCAAGAGTCGTTCGGGGGAGAAGAGCCCGCATAACGGCTTCGTCATCTCTGTTGACGGGATTCCCCTTCGACTTGAATAGCTGAACGTCTCCTATTACGGAGTCATCGCTCAGAATCGGAAATATTCCCGCCTCGCTTGGCCATGCCTCTTCCGGGACATCCCCCCAGCGCCCATCTGCCGCGCCGCCACCTGAGAGTTCGAGGGTGACCATTACTCCTCGCGCCCCGGTAGCAGCTGCGATCGTCTCGGCAATGGCGGGGAGAACCTCCTCCATGGGTCGGGCGGCCCTCATCTGTTCGGTCATCTGGATCAGAGCCTGGTAAGGAGCGGCCCTTTTTCCGTAGACCAATCTGTTGGCGAGTTTTTCACTCGTTGATCGGACCGGTTCGAACGCGATTGCCACGAGTCCCGTAGCCAGGACGGAAGGAATTAATCCCCTTCTTCCCCCGAGTGCAGATCCGAGCGCCACGACGAGAGCGACGTAACCGGCAGTGATGAACAGAGCAAGAGAACCGAAGAGGATGCTGCGCTTGAGGATGACCTCTATGTCGTACAAGCGGTACTTGAAGATGGCGACCGCAGCCGCAATAGGCACCAGCGTAAAACCCAGGTTCAAGACGAGCATGGTCCAATCGGCCCAGCGGATGTCGAGAATGAAGATCTCGAAGAAGCCCTTCGTGTAATACGCAACCAGTGTGGTGATGAGTCCGACAGCGCTGATGAATGCGGCCAACCCAAGCCATTTCATCTGAAGCCGCCTCTCACCTCGCGATCGCAGATAACGCCCCACGAAGAAAGCCCCGGTCAGCGGAATGGTCAGAAGGAAGCTGAGGTAGGAAAGGGGGATCGATTGATTCAGCACGGATAGCTGATAGGCGATGATCTCGTATAGCCACGAAACTGCGAGGGGATTCTCACGGCCCCCGACGCTCGGCCCGAATACGGCCTCCAGAAGGAACACAGACGTTAGAGCGGCCGTTAACGTAAAGACCGCGCGGCCGCCCGCAGAGCCGAGGCGGCCATCGGGGAAGAGAATCATCAGAAACAGAAAGGCCCCGGCAAGCCCGAGGGCCCTGGCCGGCGGTGACAAAAACACAAGGAACTCTGCTTCGGGAAGGCGCATCTGGAAGCCGAACGCTCCCACCTCCGTGCCGACATTTCGCTGATAGATCCTCAACTCACCAATTGCCGAGCCCAACTGGGTGAGGGCGGTGCCAAACAAGAGCAGCCACCCGATTGGGTTCCGGTGCCTTCTTTGGCTGAGGACAAAACCGATCCCCGCGCCGGCAAGAATGCCGATGACTCCGACCGTATAGCTGAGGTACTCGAGCCAGTGCTCCGGAGACTGCTCTGTAGGGCCCTCGGGAACCGTGCGGTTCAACACATACATGGCAACGTCCAGCACGAGCAATGCCACGGTTATCAGGACCAACGATGCCGCAAGGATGCTCCTGACGCGCCTCATCATCGAATCCTTTGCTCGCTGATGGGGACCCTGCCGACGACTTCCGTCCCGTCACCCTGGCCGCTGTTTATCTCCAGCGATCCTTCGAGACCAGCGAGCCTGTCCGAGAGGCTGCGAAGCCCTAGTCCCGCCTCTACGCGATTTGCGTCGAACCCCTTTCCATCATCCGAGACGCTGAATATGAGCTCGTCGCGTTCCCGCTTCAGTGTTATGTGAACTGTGGAGGCCTCAGCATGTTTGATCGCGTTCTGCAACGCCTCGAGACATGAGAAGTACACTGCAATCTCGGCCTCCTCGGGAAGACGGCCGACGCCGGAGTTTTCAATCTCAACGGGCACCGGACTGGCCGTCGCAGCTTTTCGCAAAGCGCTCTCTAAGCCTTCTTCCAAAAGGACCTGCGAGCTGACGCCGCTCGTTAGCTCCTCCAGCCGCGCCAGGGCCTCCCCAGCGAGGCGAGCCACTCCTGCCATTGCTTCCGCAGCTTTGTCTGGATGATTCGAGCGTTTGGCCAGCGAAAGCTTCACCGCCATCGCAACCAGGTACTGCTGCATCCCGTCGTGAATGTTTCGCTCGAGCATTCGTCTTTCCGAATCCTGGGCTTCCACGGTCCTCAGTCTGGCGGCCCGGACCTCGGCTGTGCGCCGGATGATTTCTTCGATCTGTCGTCTTACGTCACTTGTCAGCATGGCGTTTCGAATGGTCAGAGCAATCTGATCGCTGAGGCCCGCAATGAGCTCCCGTTCCTTTGGCGTAGGTCCCTCCGGCGACGCGCTCAGGATCGCAATCTCACCGAGAAGCTCGCCCTCGAAGACGATTGGGAGCACGTGCTCGAATAGGTCGTCGTCACCAGTCTTCGCATTGCGCGATTCCCAACGGGAAGGGCTCCACGATCCGTCTGTTGGGCGGATCTCGACCCAGGCGGCCCCCGTGGCGCGGCCTATGACCTCCGCAACCGAGGTCAGCAGCTCGCTTGTGGAAACTTCGGCCACCCACTTCTGGAGCAGTTGGGTAGCCGCCTCTTCCGGGGATATGCGTCCACTCCCAAAGCGTCTTTCTAAGAAATCAATGAATACCTGCCGGGCTCTTGCGTACGTCAGCGAGATCGCCGTCGTGGCAACCAATGCAGGAAGGAGACTGCCGGCCGGCATGCCGGCCAAATCCCCCAACCACGCGATAGCGAAGTACAGGGCGACGACATAGGCCGCCAGCGCAGCGTAGGCAAGTACGCGGAGGGGGGTCCTGCGTGATCTCATGAGTGAGATTGTGGCCTTGATTCCCTGGAAGGGGAAAGGGTGTACCCCAGGTGGCTGCCGGGGTGGTTGCACTCCGGTAACTGTGGTGGCTGCACCATTAAATCTTTTCTCACCGGGCGGATAATTCGTGCCCATGAACAAATCTCAGGAGGCGGCCTTGAAGAAATCAATGGGATGTGTGTTGGCAATGACCCTCATTTTTGCCTCCGGCTGCGGCGCCTTCAAGGTCGTCAAGCCCGAGAAGCCGTCGGGGCCGCAGGGAACGGCTCACAATCTGGGATTTGAGGAAGGACAGCCAGGAAAACAAGAAATATCCGGGTGGCGTTACACCCAATCAGGAGATTATGTCGTCGAGGTCGCGGACGACATCAAACGGTCGGGCAAGCAGAGCGCGCACATACGAGCCGAAGGTGAGGGCTCGTGGGGTGCCTTCAACCAGGACTACAAAGGCCCGGCCTTCGCCGGGAAAACAGTCAGAGTGAAGGCCTGGATAAAGGTTGAAGGAACCGAAGTGTGCGGCGAGTGCAACAAGCCAAACCTGGACGAGTCGGTGCTGCCCGAGGACGCGCGCAAGGGAGCTCAAGTACGAATTCTCGGCTTCGGCGACGACGTCTTCGCAAGTGAAACTCTGGTGACCCCTCTTGTCATGGGAACTCAGGATTGGACACTGTACGAAGCCACCGCTCAAATGCCGGCGGAAATCACTTTGGCGATTGTCGCTCCGGTTTTGTGGGGGCCGGGAAAGGCCTGGTTCGACGACCTCGAGATAACAGCCGAATGACAAAGCGAGGTGCACTTGTGCTCGCCATGGCGATGGTGCTTGCATCGGGCTGTGACGTCGTAAAGGTGAAAGAGCCGGAGCAGCCAGCCATCGAGCGCGACAAGCCACATAACCTCGGATTCGAGGAAGGAGAGCCGGGAGACCAAATCCCGGGATGGCACTACAAGTCCGAAACGTACGCTATCGAAGTCGTGGACGACGTGCGACGGTCCGGGAAGCAAAGCGCCCACATAAGAGCACGTCCAGGCCAGGTTTTGTGGGGCGCTTTCAACCAGGAGTACAAAGGGTCTGTTTTCGCAGGGAAAACCGTTCGCGTAAAGGCCTGGATAAAGGTTGAAGACACGCAGGTGTGCGAGGAGTGCAGCAAGCCGAATCTGGACGAGGCGGCGATGCCAGAAGATCCGCGCAGGGGGGCACAGATTCGAGTTCTCGGATATGGGCCGTCGGCCTCCACTACCGAAACTCTCGTGACACCTCTGGTTATGGGAGCACGAGATTGGACACTGTTCGAAGCTACTGTTCAGATGCCGGCGGACATTGAAAGCGCAATCATCGCCCCAATCTTGTGGGGACCGGGGAAGGCTTGGTTCGACGATCTGCAGGTAACTACCGAATGACGATGCGAACTTCGGCATTAAGGTTCGCACTGGTGGTAGCGATCATCCTGTTGCTGCCGGCTTGCAATGTCATAAAGGTCTCGAAGGGTGAGTCCGATCCAGGTGTTTTGACGAATGCAAAGAATCTCGGGTTCGACGAACCCGCTGCGGGCGATGGTGACCCGCCCGGATGGGACAGAAGGGGAGGCGAGCCCGAGCTCTATCTGTTCGAGGTCGATCCAAACACGAAGAAATCCGGAGCTTCGAGTGCATTGATACGGCTGGGCTTCGAGGAAGAGGCGGAGGAAGGTATAGACACGAGTCTCATCCAGTGTGTCGAGCCGGACGGGTTCGAAGGCAAGTCCTTTCGGCTGACCGGGTGGATCAAAACTCAGGGTGCAGCGGGCCAGGGGGCCGCACTTTGGATTGGTGCCTACGACGCCGCCGGTGGCGACGCCGGCGGGTGGTTCCCATCAGATGACCAGTGGAGAGCCGGGGACCAGGACTGGTCTTTGTACGAGGCGCATACGCCGCCGCTGGCCGGAGCCGACAAAATCTGCTTCGGGCCGATCCTCTACGGCCCCGGCAGCGCCTGGTTCGACGAACTGAAGGTCTCGGCAGGCTAAGCGCCGAAGACGGGCCGACGCTCCGGGGACATTTTTTACAAAAGCGCGGTGCTTTTCTCCTCTAGTTCCTTATTCGGTACTTTTTCGCAAAAAGCGGCGCGCTTTTCTCCAAAAGTCCGGCGCGGTGGAGAGAGGGTGATCTAAATCCAGCGGAGGCGGCTAGCCTCGGCTCCTCCCGCCCGCGCACGAACTGGCAACTTCAAAGAGGGCTAAATCTTGATACCACGCGAGTTGCCCCGGTTGCGCGGACATCGACGACTAGTTCAGACGCTTCTTCCAGTCTTTCGGGACCCGGCCCTTCGGTCCCGGCACCGGTTGCTCGAGAGGGTGTTCGTTGGGCGGCGCTAGGAGGGGGCCTTCCTCGTAATCTTGTGTTTCGTAGTTCCAGAACCAGTCCTCCCAGGGCTCATAGCTCTGAACGATCGGATGTCCTTTAGCGTCGGCGTGATGGCTGGCGTGCTGCGAAGGCGACGAGTCGCAGCATCCGACGTGACCGCATTGCGCGCAGCGCCGAAGATGAAACCACCAGCCCTCAGTTTCCAGGCACTCGACGCAGCCGGGACCGCTTGGGGGAACCGAGGGATCGATTCCAGTATCGTCCGCCACCTTCGTCGAACCTTTCTGCCGCGGGTTGTCGGCGCTCATTAGAATCCCTTCTCTTGGGTGCTTCAAGTCGCAACGCCTCCGGCCCCCGGTCTTCACTGCTGGCTTTCGGCGTTCTGCTGCTTCTTGCGGGAGGGGGCCTTGTGCCGTTTTTTCCGATCGGGGCACTGGTTGCGGCTGCAGCTGCTGCAGGCTGCGCGGCAGTCGCGTTGTTCAAAAGTGACGATCTGGTTTGGAAGGCCGTATCTGCGGGTCTTCTCGCGGGAGCTGCTGTGCTCGCCTACTTTGGAGTTATTGCGGTGGTATCAGAGCCGGACGACGCGGTCACCCAAGTTGAGTTTGAACAGGCCCCGGTCAAGGACGGTGTCCCTTGAGAAAGGCGAGGGCCGATCGCATAGGGTTCGGCGAGTGAAGACTCTCCTCGGCGCGATGGTCGTTTTGCTGCTACTCGCCGGATGTGGTGGCGATACTCCCTCAGTTGATCCAACTGAGTCTCCGGCCAGGGCTCAGGAGTCGCCGCTCGTTACGCCGGGCGATGTGAAAGAGGCCTCACCTGATGCAGTCGATCCGTGTCAAGACCACACTGCAGGCCCAACGATTGCGATCTTTGAGACCGACAACGTCTTCAGTCCATCTTGCGTTCGCGGGAAGGGGTCTCAGGGCCTGCAGATCAAAAACGGAGGCAAAAGCACCCACAACTTCTCCGTCGAGGGAACCGGCCTCGACGTGGACACCGCCCCCGGTGAAGAGACCAACACAGAGGCGACCGGGCTGAAGGCCGGTGAGTATGTCTTCTTCTGCAAGTTCCATCGCGACCAGGGAATGACCGGCAAGCTCGTAATCGTCTAAGTGGGCCTCCGCAAAATTACGCCGGCATTCGAGGGCACATCCATCCCCGATTGCTGCGTTCCTCGTCGGTTGCGTACGGCACGCGTATGCGCCCTCCTCGCGCCTTGCACTCGGGGCGCCTGTGCCCTCTCGGTGCGGCGACGTACTTCTGCGGAAGCCCACTAGGAACTTCACCTTGGACCTGGGTCTGGAATCCGTACCGGCTGCGGTTGCCGCGGCGAGCAGGGGTCTTGGCCTGGCAATCGCCACGGAGCTCGCGATGGAGGGGGCGAACGTTGCGATCTGCGGGCGGACAAAGGACTCGCTGGAGGATGCAGCAACATCCATTCGCTCCAAGAGTGGACGTTCGGTGCACGCCGTCGTGGGGGACGTTGCAACTGCCGACGGCGCAAAGCTTTTCATGCAAGAGGCGGCCGAGGTATTAGGCGGGTTGCAGGTTCTTGTCACCAATGCGGGCGGCCCGCCGCCCGGCCCCCCGGCCTCCATGAATGATGAGCAGTGGCTCGATGCGATTCATCTCAACTTCTTGTCGGCCGTGAGGATGGTGCGGGAGGCTCTCCCTCACATCGAACGTAACGAGTGGGGTCGCATACTCGCGGTGACCTCGACCACCGTGAAGCAGCCCGCGCCGCAACTGGCCTTGTCGAACGCCGCTCGTGCGGCGACCAACGCATTCATGAAGAGCCTTGCCGATGAAATCGCCGGCAAAGGCATCACAGTCAACTGCTTGATGCCGGGACAGATCGCAACGCAGAGACTTGCCACGCTTGCTGGAGCTCCCACTGGAGCGGACGCGTCAGACCCCGCCTTCGCAGCCATGGCAGGGCAGATCCCCTTGGGACGGGTGGGCGAGCCCGAGGAGTTCGCCGCGGTCGCGGCGTTCCTATGCTCAAAAAGGGCATCCTTCGTGAATGGAGCGGCAATTCAGGTGGACGGGGGATACGTGCGCAGTGTCTGGTAGACGGCCGAGCCCCAGAACGTTCTAGTATTAAGCTAAGCAAGCATTCTCTCCGGCCCCCTGGGGCCGGCCTTCAAACGCTCGGGAGGGCAGTTTGGTAACCAGAACTGAAACTCAGTATCTGCGCACAGCCCAGGTGGCGCGTCTTCTTCACGTATCGCCAAAGACCATCTCGCGATGGGCGAAGGAGCAAAAGCTCCCCTACGTGATGACGCTCGGTGGGCACCGGCGATTCCCGGCTGAGGCCATCGCCGACATCGTTTCAAAACTTTCTTCAGGAGGTCCTCAAGCTTTGGAGGACTCGCTGCCGATAAATGATGGTGCCAGCCCGGGTGAGGAGCACTCTTAATAGCTCCGGTTTGATTCGTTTTGAAGTTTGAGTCCCCGCTGGCTTCGGGGGACGAGATAGTGCGATTGGGCGAGCGAGGTTCAGGCCTCGCTCGTCTTCGCGTTCGGCGTAGCCTTGACTCCGACGGCGCAGGAAATACTCGGGGCCTAAGTCCCCCGGCGAAGCGCCAAGGAGGCAACCGATGAAAGACGCGCCATCCAGCAGCGACCAGCCCGCGGAACCCATGCCCACGCTGACCTACGAAGGACCCACCATGAAAGAAAAGGTGGAGGAGCTCGCAAGCCGGCGGGATCAGTCTTTGCAGATGGGTGGAGCCGAGAGAGTCGAGCGCCAGCATTCTCAAAACAAGCTGACCGTTCGGGAGCGGCTCGATCTTCTATTCGATGCGGGAACCTTCCTGGAGATGGGGCTTCTTGCCCACCACCAGTCCCAGTCTCCGCAGATGCAAGGCAAGAACACTCCTGCAGACGGATGCGTCACCGGATTCGGCGATATCGACGGCCGCCGCGCCGCAGTCATCGCGTACGACTTCACCGTCATGGCCGGCTCAATAGGAATGGTGGGTGAGATCAAAGCGACGCGCGTCCGAGAGCTTGCCCTGAGGGAGCGCATTCCAATTGTCTGGCTAATCGACTCGGCGGGGGCGCGAATCCAGGAAGCGTCTGGGTCGATGTTCGCGCGCACCGGCGACCTGTTTCGCGAGCAGGTGATCATGAGCGGTGTCGTCCCGCAGGTAGCCGCCATGATGGGACCAGGCGCAGCCGGTACCGCCTACATACCCGGCCTTGCGGACTTCGTCCCCATGGTCAAGGGGACGTCCAACATGGCACTCGCCGGCCCCCATTTGGTGAAGGCCGCAGTTGGCGAGGATGTCTCCGCGGAGGAGATGGGCGGCTCGGCGGTTCACTGCAAGGTTTCGGGGGTTGGAGACATCGAGGTCGCCTCCGATGAGGAATGCATCGAGGTTGTTCGAAAGTACCTCTCCTACTTTCCGTCATCGAACATGCAGGCTCCGCCGCTCAAAGATGAGCAGGATCCGGCGGACCGCCGAAGCGAGGATCTGATCGACATCGTTCCGGCCAACCCGCGCAAGGCCTACGACATTCGCAAGGTCATCAAGTCGATTGCGGACGACGGTGACTTCTTTCCCATCAAACCCGAATGGGCAAAGAACATAGTCACGGGTTTCACGCGCATGGGGGGCCGCTCCGTCGGGATCGTTGCCAACCAGCCAATGCACCTGGGGGGTGCACTCGACATCAACGCTGCCGACAAGGCAGCGCGTTTCGTGTGGCTCTGCGACGCCTTCAACATTCCGCTCGTCTTCTTGATGGATTGCCCTGGGTTCATTGTGGGAAGCGCGGTGGAGAAACAGGGAATCATCCGCCACGGCGCCAAGATGTTGTTCGCCGTTTCTGAAGCAACGGTGCCCAAGATCACAGTGGTCCTGCGAAAGGGCTACGGCGCCGGTTACTACGTCATGAACGGCAGGGCTTACGAGCCCGACCTGATCGTCGGATGGCCAACCGCCGAGATCAGCGTGATGGGGCCGGAAGGCGCCGTCAACATCATCTTCAGAAAGCAGATAGAGGCAGCCGCCCCGGAAGAACAGGATGAGATGAGGAACACACTGATCAATGCCGTTCGCGATCAGATTGGCCCGTATGTAGCAGCAGGCTGGTCATTTCTCGACGACCTGATCGACCCTGCGGACACTCGCAAAGTGATCATCCAGGGGCTAATCGCATCGCAGAACAAAAAGGTCGAGCGACCCTGGCGAAAGCACGGAGTTCTGCCGGTTTAGTGCTCCCGACGGAGCACTAGCTCTTGACGATTGCAGCCAGCTCGAAGTGGTGGCCGTCCGGGATCGACCAGCGTCCCCCCCATCGGAAGCCCCACCGTTCGAACGTCTGCACGACGCGCGGGTCCATCTTGGGAGTGTGCCCCTGCGGGTTGTCGATTGTGTTGAAGTCGATGGCAAGGCCCCACGCGTGCATCGATAACGGCCTGTTGACATCACGGTCGATGTGCCGGGGGACGTAACAACCGCCGTACTGTTTGGGATCGATGAGATGCGCGAGGCCCGCGTCCTCTAGCTCCTTGAGGGCTGCCGTGAGCTGCGGGATCATGACCCTGTGGCACTTCACGGCACCGGTGAAGATCGGCACCTTTTTCGATGTGATGAAGTTCTGCACCCAGGCGGGGTCTTGCGTGATCGTGCCGTCTGCGTTGTTTGTGTACCGGAAGGTTCCGATTGCCTGCGTGGCGGCCTTTCCTGCTAGAAACGCTCTTCCGCTCGGTGGCTTGATTGAAGAGAAGGGCACGCCGACCAAGAGCTTTCCGAGATCCTTGATTACCTGCTCTGGTTTGGTCCCCTGCTGCAGGCCCACCAAGAGCAATGTTGGATCGCCGAGCCCCAACAAGTGTCCCCGAGCCACCGACGTGATGGCTCCCGCCAGGTTCGGGACTCCGTTCGCGGCGATGCCACCAACTCTGACGGCGGACTTGCCTCCCGGCCCGGTTGCAAGAAGGGCGCTTCCTGCCTGAAGGCCGAGCCGGTCTTGCTCCTCATGCGCAAGAAAGAACTGACCTTCGGCGAGCCCCTCCCACACGAACTTGGCCTGCGCGGTGACGTCGGGGGCAAGCGGGCGGAATTCCGCGGGATCCACGGCGGCGATGCTGACTTCAGACTTGCCCGTGGTCGGGCTCTCAACGGCCACGTTCGCAAGCGTCACCCGCGCTGCCGCCGCTACTCCGGGCGTCTGCCTCACGTACTCGGTGATCTCCTTGGATATTCCTGCGGGGATTGTCGCCTTCAATGCGGGCTCAACCGCCACCACCGGACCAAGGTCGATGGGACTTCTAATCGGGGACGGCTCCAGCGAGGGAGTGGGTTGCCCGGCCGTTGTTATCGGATTGCGCTGATCCGGCCCGCATGCCGGCGCAAGCAGGCAAAGGGCCGCTAAGAGCGCGGTAGTTGAAGCTCGAAACCTCCTTGGGGCCATGCTCAAGGGTAACCGTCAGGGGGTTCGTAGGTGCACTAGGGTCCACGCGTTCCATATAGGCTGTGGCGTCCACAAACATCAGGAGGAAACAATGGCGCAGGACCCGGCCGCAGAGCTTGCCGAGCAGATCAAGGGAAAGTCGGACGAGGACATCCAAACGGCCATAGACGCCCGAGGGGTAGACGCAACGCTGGAGGAGATCTTCAAGGGAATGGAAACCGCATTCGACGCCGAGAAAGCCGCATCGACTCAGGCGGTCGTCCAGTACGACATCGACTCGGCCGGCGACACCAAGACCTGGACCGTGAACATCGACAACGGCACGATCGCCACGTCGGCCGGTGCGGCCGACAACCCG
>DATLOJ010000095.1:0-4036 GCA_035536315.1 Actinomycetota bacterium
CATTCTGACCTTGTGGCCATCATCGACCCAGCGCTAAAAGAAGGTGCGATGTCGGCCCTGGGGCACCCGAGCATCGTGGAGTCGGAGTTGTCGGTAGCCCGAGGCGACCCGGTCTGCCGCGAGACGGTCCGCAAACGGCTCCGCTCCCCGTAAAGGGGCGCCGTGTCCGGGCGGCAGAGCCCAGCCCGTCATTGCTCCACCCTGGCGGTTCTGCGCTCGGGCCGCATATTGATCGGCACATTCGTACGCGCAGAGTCGCACTGCCGGTCTGACTCCGCCGCCCTACCTGGCTCGCGATGAGCTCCGCGACAAAGAAAAGCAAAAGTTAGCGTTTCTTGCTGGGTTCCCGGAAGCGGAAGGTTAGGTAGGCGAGGGCTATTGAAAATGCTACCCAGGTTGTCAGGATGATCGATTCGCGGGGGGCGGCGGTGATGGGACTCTTGCCGTCGAGGATCACAACTCGCATGGCGTCGGACATCGGGGCCACCGGCAGGTAACCCAGGATCTTGCCGAGTGCCGGTGGAAGGAACGAGGTCGGGAAGCCGCCCCCAAACATGATCAGCAGGAGTCCGAGGAGTTGGGCAACCCCGGCAGCGGCCGTCGGTGAATCCGACATGCCGCTGATCGCGAATCCGATCATGACGAAGAACAGGGCACCCATGATGGCAAGAAGAAACAGCCAGAACGCGGCCCCCTTGACCTGGGCGTCATACGCCACAACCGCCAGCAGTAAGACGACCGTGGTTTGGACTGAGGCAATCGTCGCCCTGGAAAGAATCTCCGCAGAAAGAAAAACACGCGGCCTCAGTGGCGTCACCATCAGCCGTTTGAAGACCCCCGTTTCCCTATAGCCGATGATCCGCGATGCTCCGAAGCTGAGAGAGCTCAGAACTACCGTGAACATCAACAGGCCCGGAAGAAACGCTTCAAAGCCCTGGCCGCGATCTCCGCCGCGCAGGCCCTGTCTCAAGAACTGGACGGTTTCGACTGCCCCGGCACGCTGCAGGTTGTAGCTCTTGATCGCCGCCTCGACCAGTCCGATTGCCCGGAAGTACTTCTCAGGCGATTTCTCGTCATACAGGAAGGTCACGACACCTTTTTCTGTTATGTCGGGGACGATCAGCGCTCCATCGATCTGAGTCGACTTGAATGCCTCGCGCGCTGCCTTTTCGCTATTGACCCTGCGAATAATGAAGATTTTGATGTTCTTTTCCCGCGCACCCTCGAGCGCAGAGATGAGCTGCTGTGAAGCTGGCGCTGGTGACGCGGCCACGACCAGCTTCAAGGGCTTGACGTTGGATTTGACCGCGAGGCCATAAATAACGCTCATCAGAACCGGAAAAAGCAAGGTTGCCGCAAGGGTCCCTTTGTCCCGCGTGAACATCTTTAGGTTCGTTACGAAGAGCTTGGCGAGCATCAGTCGCGCAGCTCCCTTCCGGTCAGGTGAAGGAAGACCTCCTCGAGCGTCGAGGGTTCCACGCGCAAGTCTTCCACCTGGACCTTCTTACCGAGGATGCGGGAGAACTTCGCAAGAACATCGGCGGGGTTGTGTACCTGCAGGTCGTACCTGGGGCTGCCGTTGGAATCGGACTGAGTTAGGCCGGCTGCCCCCGGTAGTGCAAGCAAGGCCTCCTCGTCAACGGGGGTCGAAGTCGTGAAGCGAATGTGGTACGCCGTGTCTAGGGCTTGAATCAGCTTCAACGGTTGATCCATGGCCCTGATCTTGCCGTGGTCGATGATCGCAACACGGTCACAAAGAGTTTCGGCCTCGTCCATGTAATGCGTGGTGAGCACGACGGTCTTACCTTCCGCTCTCATAGCCTCCACTAGATCCCAGAGGTTTCTTCTTGCCTGGGGGTCGAGACCTGACGTCGGTTCGTCGAGAAAGATGACCTCCGGATCGCTGACGAGGCTTACTGCTATCGAGAATCGCCTGTGCTGCCCGCCGGACAGCTGTTTCAGGAACGACTTTCTCTTTTCGGTAAGTCCCACCCTCTCCAGCAACACGCCGGGATCGACGGTCATGTTGTAGAAGTTGCCGTAGATGTCGAGGATCTCGTCGAGGTGCAACCGCTCGAAGAACGATTCCGCTTGAAGTTGTACGCCGATTCTGGGCTTTATGATCTCGAGGTCGGTCGAGACATCCAAACCAAGTATGTGGACCCGGCCCGATGTGGGCTCTTGAATGCCTTCGATGATCTCGAGTGTTGTCGTTTTACCCGCTCCGTTCGGACCCAGGAATCCAAAGACTTCGCCGGACTCGACCTGAAACGAGACGCCATCGACGGCACGCAAAGACTCGCCTTTGCTTTGTGGAAACACCTTGACGAGATTTTCGACCACAACCGCGGGTTGTTCGGACTGGTACATAGCCGCCGAACATTACTACGGAGATTTGATGGTCATACGATGAGCAAATGACAGACCGAGGACCTCTGGATGAAGGCGCGGGTGCGTCCATGACGCCAACTTTGGCTGAAGGGCTCACCTTGTTCGAAGAAGGCAAATACTTCCTCGCCCACGAGATTTGGGAGGAGGAGTGGGTCGACGCCCCGGCGGATGAGCGGGACTTCTTGCAGGGCATCATTCACGTCACGATCGCCATGCATCACGCTTCGAGCGGGAACGCGCGCGGTTCGGTAATGCAGGCGCGCAAGGCTCTAAAGAGGTTGGAGTCCTACCCACCGGTCCACAGAAGTGTTTCGGTGGACAACGCCAGAAGGTTCGCTCACTCGATTATCGAGATGGAGGGCAAGGCGCCCCCTCCGGCCCCCAGGCTCAGAGCCACGTAAACGTGACTCGAGGAGCGTGACTGCTGTAGCTTTGCGACGATGAGCGACCGTCTCCCTAACCCCAGCGACTCTCCCCCCGAACCGGCGGGGGCGGAGCAGCGCGACGAGCTGGAGACTGGAATTGGATCCAACCCCGCGGAGGGACTTGGGGGCACGGCTGCAAAATGGGGCCTAGCGGCGACGTTCATCGGAATGGTCATCGGTCTTATTGCCGGCTGGCTCGCCTCGCGCAACTACCAGATAGGAGACTCCGCGGTCGTGACGACGATCATCTTCGGCCTGATCGGGGCCTTCGCAGGCGGCGTATACGGATTCGTCAACGGTGGGATCTCGCGAGGCAAAGAAGACCGCAGGAGCGAAGAGGGCCGCTAGACAGCGCAGCTCTTGAAGGGTTTGCTGGGCTCAACCTTCGGCGGTTGCCTCTTCCGGACGGAACTCGATCAACTGACAGTAGTTGCCGTCTGGATCGGCGAAGGTTGAGATAACGGCCCCCCAGAACTCGCGACCTTGGTCGCGGATAAACGTGACGCCTTTTCCGGCGAGCCTTGACTGCTCGGCGTCGATATCGGATACGAAGAAGTTGATCAGAACGCGCGCCGGTTCCTTAGTTGGCCCGGTGATCTCGCTATGAGCATCGATCGTCATATGTCCCGTGCCGAGCTTGAAGCCACCGACCTGCTCGTCGACCTCCAGTTCCACGACATCTTTGTAGAACTTGCGGAGTTCTTCGGGTTGCGCGCTGCTCACTTGGATAATTAGTGCCTCGACTTTCACTTGCATGCTCCTCTCGATAGGTCCATGTGTCGGCAACGATGAAAGAGCCCGTATTCTCCTTCCACGTAGCGGTCCTTTGATTACCGACTTCCAACTTTTACGACCGTGGCGTTGGCGACTCCTTTCTCGACCAGGGCGTCAACGTCCAACGACTGCTCGGCCCGCTCGATGTTTTCCGAGCGTGCACTCGTGGTGACTTTTCTCGGGACGAACAGCACGCAGCAGTCCTGATGGGGCTCGGTGGAGATGTCGTAGGTCCCAATTTGCTTTGCCATCTGCTCGATTTCGAGCTTGTCGTTGCCCACGAGCGGCCGAAGGATGGGAAGTGACTGAACGGCAGACTCGATGACGGCCATGTTCGGCAGCGTTTGCGAAGCGACCTGACCAAGGCTTTCTCCTGTGATGAGCGCACCGTGTCCGTTTGCTCTCGCGATCGACTCTGCGATACGCATCATGAAGCGACGATAAAG
>DATLOJ010000096.1:0-3936 GCA_035536315.1 Actinomycetota bacterium
GAGCTGGCCTACGAGGAGGTTCGCTCTGCCGAGCTTTTGTGCGAACTGTTAGAGGGCAACGGGATGACCGTCGAACGAAGCGCGCATGGCCTGAAGACGGCATTCAGAGCGACCGCAGGAACCTCCGGCCCCCACGTAATCATTTGCGCCGAGTACGACGCCCTGCCCGAGATCGGTCACGCGTGCGGACACAACATCATTGGTACGGCTTCCATTGGAGCTGCCATCGCACTCAGTGAGCTGGCTGGGGATCTGGGTGTGAGGGTAACCATCCTCGGGACTCCGGCGGAAGAATCAGGTGGCGGGAAGATCGACCTGCTCAAGGCCGGTGCCTTTGACGGCGCCGACCTGGCGATGATGGTCCACCCCGCCCCCCTCGAAGTAGTCGATTTCCCGACACTCGCCTGGGCTGACGTGAAGATCAACTATCACGGGCGCGAATCGCATGCGTCGGCGTTTCCCCAGCGAGGACTCAACGCCCTGGACGCAGTCGTCTCTTCGTATCAGGCCGTCGCCCAACTTCGCCAGCACATAGCGCAGAGCGAGCGGATCCACGGGATCATCACTCACGGGGGAGACGCACCCAACATTGTGCCGAAGCTGTGCTCGGCTCGGTACTTCATCAGAGCCGCAAATCTGGATGACCTGGACGTTCTGAAGAGCCGAGTCTTGAAGTGTTTCGAGGCAGGCGCAGTCGGCAGCGGATGCGAGCTTGAGGTCCACTGGGTCGGCAACAACTACGACGTTGTGATGATGAACCCGACCGTCGGCGCGCTCTACGAGAACAACTTGCAAACGCTGGGTCGCACTGCAATACCAAGAGCGGTCGTGGAACGGGCGGCGGGATCGACGGACATGGGCAACGTCAGCCAGGTGCTACCGGCAATTCATCCCATGATCAGCATCGATTCGATGCCTGCCGTGAATCACCAGGCCGACTTCGCGGCGGCAACGGTGCAACCTGCCGGGGACAAAGCGATCGCCGACGCTGCCACTGCGATGGCGTGGACCGTGATCGACCTTGCGGCCGATGATGCGGCAATCGAGAGAATGAAGCAGGAGTTCGAGGCCGGTCCCCAGCCTTCTGACGCAGCCCTTTTCAACTAGCTCGTGTGAGCTTCAGCCGCCTTTTCGAAGCGGTCTACTCGTTCACTGATTAAATCCAGGCTCGACTTCCAGAAATCGAAACTGTCGATTTCCAGGCCGAACCTGCGGGCCAGGTCGGCCGCGTTGGCAAGGCCCGTCGAGGAAAGCAGGTCGTCGTAACCGGCTCGTAGCTTGTCCGGATCCTGCCGGTACTGCGCGAACAGTCCAAGTCCAAACAAGAGACCGAACGTGTAGGGATAGTTGTAGAAGGAGGAGCCGTAGTAATGCCCCTTCACCGCCCACATGTACTGATGCAGATATTCCTGATCCAGGCCGTCTCCGTACGTCGCTCTTTGTGCCTCGAGCATCTGCTCGTTGAACTCATCTACGGACAGGTCGCGAGCCTCCCGTCTTTTGAAGACCTCACTTTCGAAGAGAAACCTCGAGTGAATGTCGACCACAACCTGACACGCGTCCTGCAGGTCGGCCTCGAGGATGCGCAGCTCATCCATCCCTTCCGAGACATCTAGTACGGCGTTGGTGATGATCGTCTGGCAGAAGATGCTGGCGGTCTCCGCAAGAGCCATGGGAGTTTGTTGCTGGATAAACGTCCTCTCGGCGAGGTTGAAGTTGTGATACGCATGGCCCAGCTCGTGCGCCAAAGTGTGAACGCTGTCGAACGACGTTTCGTAGTTGGAGAGAATGCGGGACTCTCCCTTTCGAAGGTGCATACAAAATGCGCCATTCGTTTTTCCGAGACGAGGCTCCGCGTCGATCCAATTTTCTTCAAAAGCACGGCGAGCCAGGCCCGCCATCTTCTCGGAGTACGAGCCAAACTGATCGACGATGAACTGCGATCCTTCCTTGTAGGGCCACAGCTTTGCTGTTTCCGCATCTCCGACCGGCGCAAACAGGTCCCACCACGGCAGCGCCTTCTTCCCCAGCAGCTTTGCCTTCGCGCTGAGGTATCGGCGCATGTCGGGGAAGCTTTCGACACAGGCGGCGTGCATCGCCTCGAGCGTCGACCTTTCGATGTTGTTGCGGTGCAGCGACTCCGCCAGAGCATCCGGCCATTCTCGGCGAGAATTTAGGACGTTCATCTCGCCCTTTACTCCGTTAAGCGATGCGGCCAGGGGGACCGAGACTCGTTCCCAGGCCTTCAGTTCAGCCTCGTAAGCAGCCCTTCTGGTCGGCTCGTCGGGATCGTGAGCCATGCCCCGCACCGCGCTCATCGGGAGGACCTTGGTTGCGCCGTCCGGTAGCTCGACCTCGACCTCTAGCTGGGAGCTCAAATTGGAGTGCAGCAGCTCCCAAGCTTTACTACCCGATACCGAAAGCCCGGCCGCAAGGTCCTCTTCGGCTTCGCTCATCTGATGCTCGGCGGAGGTACGGGCCCGTCGCAGAGCGAACTCGTGCGCCCTTGCAACTTCCGACTTTTCTACGAGCGCGTTGACATCGAGAGTACCCACCCAGGCTTCAAGCCGAAGCTTGATCTTCTCAGCCTCGACTTCGAGCATCTTCATCTCTGAAAGCTTCGCCTGAGCCCGCTGGTCCCGGCTGTCCACCGCAAAGAAGGCATAGATGAAGGACTCGACTGTTTCCAGGTCCTCACGAAACGCGTTGTAACGAACGAGCACGTCGTCGAGCAGAGCGGCGGGCGCCGCGTCTGGTGGAGGGCTCTGCTCCCCGCGAATCGACCGCTCCTCAAAAAGGGTTCGGATCGCGCTCGCCTCTTCTTTGAGCCGCGCAAACTCCTTCTCGAACTCCGGGGAGTCGAGTCCCGGAAAGACACCCGACACGTCCCAGTGAGGGAGCGTGCCGGATTCTTCGTGTGCCAAAGTGTCAGTCAATTTACGTTCGGCTACTTGAGCTCGACGCTGCCACCTGCGGCCTCGAGGGTTTCCTTGGCCTTCGCGGCTGCTTCCTTGTTGACCTTCTCGAGCACGGGCTTCGGTGCAGAGTCGACCAGATCCTTGGCTTCCTTCAGTCCGAGGCTCGTCAGAGCACGGACTTCCTTGATGACCTGAATCTTGGTGGCCCCTGCCGCCGTCAGGATGACGTCGAACTCGTCTTTCTCTTCCTCGGCTTCACCGCCTGCTGCCGGACCGCCTCCTGCCGCTACCGGCGCCGCGGCTGCCGGGGCGGCTGCGGTCACGCCGAACTTCTCTTCAAATGCTTTGACGAACTCCGAAAGCTCGATGACGCTCATCTCACCGATTGCTTCGAGAAGGTCTCCTGATGACATTGTTGCCATTTCTTTCTCCTATCTTCCTTAAGACTCTTGGTCGTTTCCGTTGACGGGCTGCTGCGTTGCTTCGCTTGTTTCTTCACTCTCCCGAGGTGCCGGGGCCGCCTCGGAACCACTCTCTCCCGAGGTGTCTCCGACCGCCTCCGATGCGGCGGCAGGAGGCTCTGAAGCAACTTCATCATCTGAAGTGGCTTCGGCTTTCGACTCGGTCGCGTCGGATGCTTCGGCCGTCGCTTCGTTAACTTCTGGACCAGGCTTCTCATCCTTCGCCGGCTCGGCCTCTTGTGGCTCGCCGGCGGCCTCCGGTTCGGATGTCGTGCCTTCTGCTGGCACCTCGGCGGGGACTTCCTGATTCAGCTTGTCCTGGTACGCGCCTAGCACGTATCCAAGCTGCCGCAGTGGGGCCGATAGAAGGTTCGCGACCGACTGAAGGGGAGCCTGCAGCATGCCGGCAAGCTTGGCGAGCAATACCTCGCGTGGCTCGATCTTCGCTAGCGCCTGGGCTTGATCCGGCCCGAAGACCTTTCCGTCGAGGATGCCCCCTTTGATGACGAGGGCCGGATACTTCTTGGCCATTTCATCAAGCCCCTTCGCTGCGGCCA
>DATLOJ010000097.1:0-6597 GCA_035536315.1 Actinomycetota bacterium
GACGGCGACGGCTGGAGACAACAAAGAGGGTCAAGCCAAGGCGGTTCAGGAGCTGGGTGGCTACATCACGAACTTCGGTGAGTTTCTTGCCACAGCGGTCGGCCTTCCCCCCGCCGCAGTGCAGGACTCAGTGAAGATGCACGTCTTTCAGCTGAAAGGCGCACTGGACGCTTATGCAGGAAACCCTGGAGAGGGTTCCGAAGATCACTAAGCAAGCCAGCAAAGAATGGGGCCCCTTCGGGGGCCTCTTTTTTTTGCTGCACTTCGGCGAGGACCGCCGGCCAGCGAGTGCACTTTTTATGCAAGAGCGCGGCCCTGTTGTCGAAAAAGTGCTCTATATGGACTCTTTATGCAAAAGCGCGGCGCTGTTGTCGAAAGTGTTCCTTCGACGTCAGGGCGCCAAGACTCGATTCAGGAAGGCGGCTACTTGGGGGTAGGCGTCCAGGCGGTTCTTTAGTTTGGCCAGGCCGTGGCCCTCGTCTTCGTAAATGAGCAGCTCGGAGTGAATTCCGTTTGCGGTCAGGGCTTCGTGGATTTGCGTGGCCTCGCCCACGGGGACCCTCGGATCGTTCGTGCCGTGGATGATGAAGAGCGGTGCTTTCATTTTGTCGATGTGTGTTAGCGGCGAGACCTCCAGGAGAAAATCCCTGTCCTTCTCGAGCGAGCCGTACTCGCGCTCTCTTACTTTGCGCCGGTACGCGGAGGTGTTCTCCAGGAACGTAACCAGGTTCGAGATGCCGACGGTGTCGACGCCAGCTGCCCACAGGTCCGGTTGGAATGCCAGGCCCGCAAGAGTCATGTAACCGCCGTACGAACCCCCCATCAGGGCGATCCGCTTCGGGTCGATGTCGCCGCGCTTCGCCAGCCATGCGTGCATCGCCGCCAGGTCCTTCACCGAGTCGAGGCGTTTCCTTACGTCGTCGAGGTGGTGGTAGCGCTTTCCGTAGCCGATCGATCCGCGCACGTTCGGGGCGACTACCGCGTACCCGCTGTGAACAAGGAACTGGATGATTGGAAAGAACACCGGCCTGAACTGCGACTCCGGCCCCCCATGTATGAAGGCGACCGCGGGGTGGGGGCCGGAGCCCTCCGGGAGGAACAGGAAAGCGGGAATCGATTCGCCATCGAATGAATCGAAACGGTGGAGCTCCGGCTCGACGAACTCCGTCGGAGGAATCGGGTTCGGGCTGATCGACAGTCGCGACGTCTCTTTGGCTTGCGTGTCGTACAGCCACGCATCCCCCGGCTCGATCGGCGAGATCAGGTAGTAGGCGAGATAGCGGCCGTCTTTGGAGAACACCGGCAATGCGACCCCCTTCGACTCGAACGGGACTGTGTGCTTCAGCTTCAAGGTCTTGGGGTTGTATAGATCGAACTGCGAATACCCCTCGACGTTGGAGTTGACGAGCAAATGCTTGCCGGCGTGGTCCACCGTGCAGGTCGCGTTCCATTCCGTCTCGATTACGTACTTCCAGGATGCATCCATCACGTCGTACCTGGCGATGGACGCGAACTCCCGGCCCTCGTCAGTCGAAAAGAAAAACGCGGACGAGTCGGGAAGCCAGCTGGGTGCGCTGTACGAGGCCTCCTCGTCGTGGGGTGTGACGTGGATTACGTCGTCGGTCTCGAGGTCAACGAGGTACATGTCGTTGTCTCCGTTGCGCTCGGATTCTCGAACGACCGACAGAAATCGGGCATCGGGTGAAAAGCCGGAAGCGAAGGCGTACCCGCCCATGTTGAAGACGCATCGCTCGTCGCCCGTCTTCAGGCTGTGGATCCAAATGTCGAAGTCCACGCCGTTACGGCGGTTGCATGAGTAGGCGATGGTCTGCTCGTCGCGGCTCACTCCCCCGGCCTCGTGGATGTAATCGGGGTCGTACACGACCTTCTCAAAGCCTGACCCGTCGTCGTTGATCAGGTAGAGCTGGCTGCGCTCGTTGCCTCCTTCGTCCATCTGGATGAGCAACCGGTCGGACATCGGCAGGTAGCCGCCCGAGACCGGCTCGTCGAATGACGTGATGGGAACCAGCTGCCCGCCCGAAGGGTCCGTTCTGTAGAGCTGCATCGTGCCGGAAAGGTTCGACGAGATCGAAATCTTGGAGCCGTCGGCCGAAAACGAAGTCGGTGCCGCTGTTCGAATCTGCAGAAAGTCGCTTATCGCGTAACTCAACTGTTCTCCTTTTAGGAAAAGTCGAGAATATGCGCGGGTTTCACTGGGGCGCTTCAACGGGCCGTGTTACTCTGGTTTTACAGCGTGCGCTTTGCATTTTTTGGGCGCAGCCTCTTCACAAAAGCGGATGGGTTGTTGCTCTCGCACGTCTTGAATCTTTCATCAGACGAGAAGTGAGGGCTGTGCAAGAGGCGACTTTAGGGCTAAAAGTAAGGGTCTCGACCGTTCTGCGAACGCGCAAGGTCGGGCGTCTTCTCGGCGGAGTTCTCCTCTCTGGAATCGGCAGCATGGTCCACCTCTCGGTGACCTCCTGGCTGATGTACAGCCTCACCAAATCCGCTGCGATGGTCGGCCTTTTGATCGTCGTCCAGTACGTCCCGATGCTGGCTCTCACTTTGCCGGCCGGAATCCTTGCCGACTACAAGGACAGGCGGACCTTGATGCTGACCAACCAGTCCGTGCAGATGACCCTTGCTCTTACTTTGGCGATTCTCGTGTGGACCGGACAGGTCCGCCCGTGGATGCTGCTCGGGGTCACGGCCTGCATGGGAGTGGGGGCCGCCCTGGGCGCGCCGCTTTGGTTTTCGACGATCGCATCGCTCGTGGAGAGAGAGCACCTCATGCTCAGCTCGTCTCTCAGCTCGATCGCCTTTCACATGGCCGGCAGCATCGGCCCCCTTGCGGGGGCCGCCCTGCTCAAGTTCTCCGGGCCCGGCGCGGCCTTCTTAGTCAACGCCATCTCCTTCATCCCGATAATGCTGGTCGTCAGAACTCTTCCAAAGGGCATGGTCGGCTCCACTGAATTTCGGGGAATCAAAGAGTCCTTCATGCAGACCCTGCGGTTCGCGCGCATATCGGGGAGGGCCAGACGCCTTCTCCCGATCGGCAGCGCCGCTGCGATTGTCTGCTTCGGCCTCCCCGCAATCCTTCCTGCCTACGCATCGGCCTTCCTCAAGGGAGGGTCCTCGACCTACGGCATGTTGATGGCGTCGTTCGGCGTCGGCGCATTCACCGGAGCGGTCAGCATCGGCGTCCTGTCGGAAAGGGTCGCGAAACGCAACCTGATTCTCGGCGGCGCACTTTTGATGGGAACCGGAATCGCGACGCTGTCGATCGCAAGAACTCTGGGGGCCGCTCTTGCCGCCGGGGCGGCCGGGGGGGCTGGCCAGATCGTGTTGCTCGTGACCGTTAGGACCGTCCTGCAGCTAGACGCGCCGAGGCCCCTGCACGGCAGGCTCGTCAGCCTCTGGCTAGTTGTGACGCTTGGGGTCGGAGCGATTGGCGCAACCGTTCTTGGATGGATCGCCGACACCTACGGCGTCGCCAACGCGGCCCGCAGCGCAGGCGTCTACGCACTGCTGCTGGCGCTGACCGTCCTGATCGGATCGCGCACTCCTGCAGTCGACGTAGACCACACAGACCACAGCCTCCTGGAGACGAAAGCCGCTTAACCGCGGCATTACGGCAGACGCGCCTCCATGAAGCTCAGCCAGTTACGATATTGGAAGCCTTCGATTTCGGCGGGAGTCCATCCCCGATGAGCTAGTTCCTCCGACAACTTTTTCAGGTCCGTAACACGGTCTATACCTTCGGGGTGCCACTCGGCGGAGAAGCCTCCGTCCATGTCGCTTCCAAGGCCAACAGCCGTGCGCCGGGCTGCGAGGCCCGCAACGTGCTCGGTGTGGTCGATCGCTTCGGCGATGCTTGCGCGCCTGCCTTCGGATAGCTCCTTCCAATGCGCGGCCTCCCAGGTCAGAAATTGGGAACACAGGTTGAGTCCCACGATTCCTCCTCGGGCCGTGACCGCGGAAATGAGTTCGTCGGAGAGGTGGCGCTCGTCGTCGTTTCTCATGAGAGCTCGCGAGTTGGAGTGCGTCGCAACTACCGGCCCCCGTGCGCGGTCCAGGACCTCGAATGCTGATTCGTCTGAGAAGTGAGACACATCGAATATCCCTCCCAGCTCGTCCAGTGCAGCGATGAGATCCCGGCCGAGGTCGGTTATCGGGCCCTTGGTCCTGTTGCCCCCGGAGTACCGCGAGCCGTCGAACCAGGACATGCCGAATACACGGGCGCCCTGCTGGAACCACCAATCGGCATGGCTGGGATCGCGAATAGGGTCGCCGCCCTCCATGAGGATGACCGCCGCTAGTGGACCCTCGATCTTCAGGTCGCCCGCGGATCTCACAATCCGAATCAGTCCTTCGTCTTCCCACCGCTGGTACTGCTCGAGTTGAAGAACACCCGCTTTGTGCGCGCCGTCAAGGTCATCGGAGCTTTCGTAGCGCCAGGGCTCGTCGGGGCCGATCGCTGTGAAGATCGTCGCGAGGGCCCACTTCACTCCGGCTTCTTCCAGCTCTGGAAACGTGACCGACGCGTTCGCAAACTTCCCTCCCGCCTCGCTGGCGGGCGCGGTCATGTTCCGGCCCCCGAGCGCGAGATAGGCAAGATCGAGATGAGCGTCGAACCATGGTCCGGATTTCGTTGGGTCGTTACTCAGGGAGTACCTCCTATGAACGATTGGACGATACAGTCAAGAAAATGATCCGAATGGTGAAGCGCAGTTGTCTGTTGACGATGCTGGTTCTTTTGGCGGCGTGCGCCAAGCCGGCTGCCGATGCTCCACGGCCCTCTCGCGAAGCGGGACCTGCTCAGAGTTCCACCTCGACCGCGACCGCAGCTGAAGCCCCGAATGTGCCCGAGATCCTGGACTTTCAATTCATTTCGCTCGGCGGCGAGACAGTCGACGGCGCCGACTACGCAGGAAAGGATGTTGCCGTTTGGTTCTGGGCCCCCTGGTGAGGGCCGTGCCGGAGGGAAGCTCCGCAAGTCGCGCAGGTGGCGCGGGATTACGAGGGAAAGATCGAGGTTCTGACCGTCCCGGGTCAGGATCGTGAAGAGGCGATGCAAGATTTCGTCGAGAAGTACGGCCTCACCGACCTTGTCCACATCCCGGACAAGGACGAGAAGGTCTGGCCTCACTTCGGAGTGACGTACCGGGGAACCTGGGTCTACATAGACGACGACGGAACGGTGAAGAGGGAACTAGGACACCTCAACGCTTCCCAGATTCGAACGAGGTTCGACACGCTGATCGCGTCGTAAACAAGCTGGCGGTGAAACCCCGCTTATACCGGCGGGCCCAGATCCTTGAACTTGCAGTCTTTCGGCCCCTTGTCTTCGCGCAAGCCCTTGAACGCGGGGGCCCGCAGCTTACCGGCTCCGGTCAGCTGGCGGTACTCGACTTTCGCTACGAGCTCAGGCTTCACCCAGCTCGCGTTGCGGACATCCTTGCGTTCGCCTTTTAGCGACTCTTTCGCGAAGGGCGACTCATTTGTCTCCAGGGGCTTCAGCTTCGATGCGACCAGCTCGAGGCTCTTGCGATCGAAGCCCGTTCCGACCGAACCGACGTACCGAAACTCCTTGCCGTCGTAGGCCCCCATCAGCAGCGCGCCGATCGCACCGGACCTGTTGCCGCCACCGTGCGTCCACCCGCCGACGACCACGTCTGCGTCGAGAACCGTCTTGATCTTCAGCCAGGCTCGGCTCCGCTTTCCCGGCTCATACAACGAGGTCGCCTTCTTGGCGATGATCCCCTCCAGGTTCTTCTCCTCGGCGACGGTGAACAGCGCCAGGCCATCGCCCTTGATTGAAGGTGACAGCTGCACCCACGGGGTTTGCACGACGGTCGCCTCGAGCAACTGTCGCCGATCCTTCATCGGCATCTTCACCAGAGAACGCCCGTCCAGATAGATCAAATCGAATGCAACAAAAGTGACCGGGGTTGTCCGGGCCAGACGCTCGACATCCTTGGGGTTGCGAACGTGCATGCGCGACTGCAGCTTCTCGAAAGATGGCACTCCCCCATCCATCGCAACGATCTCTCCGTCGACCATCGCATCGAACGCCACCAGTTGCTCGTGCATCTTGTGGAGCTCCGGGTACCCGCCGGTGATGTCCTTGGAGTTGCGCGACATGAGCTGGGTGGCGGTGTTACACGTTGCGATGGCCCTCACTCCGTCCCACTTGGGCTCGAAGAACCAGGCGTCATCGTCGAAAGCCTTGTCGGCGAGGGTTGCCAGCATCGGCTCGGCCGCGGGCATCGGCTCGGGCTCGTCGCGCAGCTGCTCGCTCAGGAACGCGAGCCACTCCTGCTTGCCGCTCTGGCTTTTCTTCGTACGGATGAGGTTGTAGACGCCCTTCATGCGCGAACCCTCGAGGCGAAACTTCAGCTTGTCCGGCTCCTGCTCCAAAAGCTCGTAGTTGCCCGCATCGAAGATTCGGACGGCACCGGCCCCGTAATTCCCCGACGGGATCGATCCGGAGAACGACCCGTATTCGAAGGGGTGGTCCTCGACCTTTATCGCAAGTGCCGGCTTTCCCTTCTTCTGCGGAAGGTTCTTCGGGACGGCCCAGGAAACAAGGACCGG
>DATLOJ010000098.1:0-4544 GCA_035536315.1 Actinomycetota bacterium
TCTGCCGTTGCGACTGTGACGGTACTTCCCGACGGATCTGACGAACCAGCAGAGGAAGTTCTCGTGACTCTGGGGAATGCCGTGAACGCCACCATCGCCGATGGGCTCGCAGGCGGAACAATCGTTGATGACGATGTTGCACCGCAGATGCGAGTAAACGATGTCGAGGTCCCCGAGGGCGATAGCGGGACTCGGTCCCTAGTGTTCACGGTCAGCCTCAGTGGGGCCAGCGGATTCCCGATCTCCGTCACATACACAACGCAGGACGGGACGGCCGAGGCCGGGGATGACTACACGCCTGTTTCGGGCTCGCTCACCTTCGCGCCCGGGGAAACGGCGAAGAGCGTGACCGTAACGGTGTTTGGAGACAACGTGCACGAGCTCAACGAGAACTTTTACCTTTACCTCGGACAGCCCTCCAACGCCACGCTTGCGGACGGGGTCGGGCGGGGACTGATTGTCGAGGACCAGGGTGCCCCAGTAATCTCCGTATCCAACGCGTTCGCGTACGAAAAGGATGTGGGCGGGTCAATTCTCACATTCACTATCACCCTTTCTCACACTTCAGATCGCGACGTGTACTTTCACTTCACAACGCGACCGGGCACCGCCGTTGCTCCGGCCGACTACTACACGAACTATGGAACGCTGATCTTCACTCCTGGTCAGACAACCAAGACGGTGAACGTGATCGCCTTGCCAGACCGCATTGACGAGTTCGACGAGACCTTTACTCTCGACACACTGGGGGTGGTCAACTCAGTCTTTGGCGGGCCGGGGACCGGGACGATCATCGACAACGATCCCGAGCCGGCTGTCGCAGTAGCCGATGTTGTAAAGACTGAGGGAACCGGTGGAACGAGCACGATGAACTTCCCACTGACTCTGTCGGCTCCTTCGGGCAAGCCGGTGACCGTCACGTACAGGACGAATGCTGGCTCGGCGACTCCCGGTGATGACTACCAGGAGGAAACCAGCGCATCCGTGACGCTTGCACCAGGTCAGACCTCGATCAACGCTCCGGTCTCGATCGTTCCGGACTCGACGGACGAGGGCGAAGAGACACTTTCGCTCACGATTGTTTCGGCGACGAACGCGACAATTGCCGATGGAAACGCGCAGGGCACGATTGTCGATGACGACGCTGCCCCAACGGTTTCCGTCAGCGACGTGACGGTGGGCGAGAGCGGCGGGGTGGCCACCTTTACGGTTTCGGTCTCCGCGCCCAGCGCCAAATCCATAACCGTGAATTTCTCAACGGCCAACGGAACGGCCACATCGGGATCCGACTACGTGGCCAGGTCCGGAAGCCTCACCTTTGCTCCAGGGGAAACCTCGAAGGAAGTAACGGTGACACTCGTTGGCGATACCGTGCCTGAGCCTTCTGAGAACTTCTTCCTGAACGTAACCGGACCGAACAATGCCACGGTTGCGGATGGACAGGGCCAAGGGACCATCACAGACGACGACGCGGCGGCTTAGCCCATAGATCCAACCGCTATCAAAAACCACATCCGGCACCAATACCGAGGGGGACGGCAAAAGTGAAGCGATTGAAAGTTGCACTGGTTCTCTTAGTCGCTCTGCTTGCCGCTCCCGCCTTGGCCGGCGCATCGGCGCAGCCGGCGGAGCAGGCGCGTGTACATCCGAACCTGCTGCCTCTTCTGACTCAAGGGGAGGCGCGGATTCCCGTGATCATCAGGTTCGCATCGACGCCCACCGTCGAAGACAAGAAAATGCTGATCAAGTCCGGCTTTCTCGGCCCATTCGTAAGGTTCGGCATCGTTCCCGCGCTGCAGACGGTCGGCTCAGCCGATGCGATCGAAGAAGTCCTGGGAAAGCCGCGGGTCCGCTATATCGAGCACGATGCCGTGATTCCGTGGGCGATGGATCGCGCCGTTCAGGTCACGCGTGCCAGTGATGTCTGGGAAGCCGACTACGTAAGGGACGATCAAGCGCTCAAGGGGATCACCGGTAAGGGCGTTGGCATCGCAGTTGTCGACAGCGGCGTCGACGCTACCCATCCCGATCTTCTTCATCACAGCATCGCCAATCGCTTGGGCCTGCCTGCCAAGACTGTCGCGAACCTCAAGCTCGTCGGAAGAGATTCAGTAGGCCTCTACGCCACTCCGCCGGCCCAACTTGGACTGGGCGAGTTCTTGGAAGCGAACGTCCTTGGCATCGACATGCCCGACACCGACAACACAGGTGGGCACGGCACACACGTAGCCGGAATCACATCCGGAAACGGTGAGGCGAGCGGTGGCGATTACAAGGGAGCGGCCCCCGGCGCAAACCTGATCGGGTTCGGTGCAGGAGAGACACTGGTTATCTCCGCCAGCCTCGCAGCGTTCGACTGGATTCATCGAAGCTTCGAGGAGGGCAACCCGCACAACATCCGCGTCGTCAACAACTCCTGGGGTGGCGCAGGCGAGTGGAACCCAGAATCGGCGATCACTCAGGGGGCCCAGCAACTTGTCAGGGACGGAATCGCAGTCGTATTTGCCGCGGGCAACAGCGGTGGGAATGGATCGACCCTTCAGAGCTCCACCTGGGGCAACATTCCCGAAGTCATCCAGGTGGCCAATTACTACGACCGAAGCGGGTGGGCCCACTGGTCCAGCTCTCGAGGATTGCGCAGTCGGGAAGATACCTGGCCCGATGTATCCGCCCCTGGCACGCAGATCATTGCGACTCAGGCGACCGGCAGGCCAGTCACCGCTGTGTGCATGCAGGACGTCGTTGTCGACGAAATGCTGGATGAGAACGGGGAAGCAAGCCTCGACGACGACGCCGAGCCGACCGTAATCTCAGCGCCGATCCCGCAACCGGTCGAAGGAACAGTTCCGGCACCGGCAGGACCCATTTTCGAAGAAGAGGATGTAATCGTCGGCAACTACGCCTCCTGCACCGGGACAAGCATGGCTTCCCCGCACGTTGCCGGCGTCATCGCATTGATTCTGGAAGCGAACCCCAATTTGAACCCCTCCCAGGTCAAAGACATCTTGAGAGAGACAGCGAATATGCCGCTCGATCGCACTTACAAGGGTGACGGCTATGCGATTGGAAAGGGAGTCGTCGACGCTGCCGAAGCAGTTGCAGTTGCCCTGAAGATGTACGAGGGCCTCTCTCTGAGAGACGCCGTTCGCTTGGCGCATGCCGACTCCTCACCGTCTGCCGAACTCAACTCGACCGACCAGCAGAACGTCGATATTCAGAAGCCCGCGGATGGTGAGTCCCTTGGAGGTTCCACCGTCACGGTTTCGGGCCGCTTCAACAACGGGCCTCTCACCGATCAGTCGATCCCGCTTCACCCCAACCTGGGGAGTGAGCCCACGGATCCTTACGCCCGGCCCGAGCCGGCTACGCGACCTGGCACGTCCTTCTTCGGCACGGACTTTGAAGGGGACAACTCTGGTTGGCAGATCGTTCAGAAGGGAACCGGACCCGGCCTGCTTACGAACTGGGGGGAGATCGACCACAGCGGCCCGACTGGCGGTCTCTCTTGGGCCGGCACTCATTCCGGGTCGAAGATGTTCTATGCGGGACTCTGGCCCCTGGCGGATCAGAACAGTGGTCTCACCTACACGGACTTCGCCAACACAAGCCTGATCTCACCAGTGATTGATTTGACCGATGCAAAGGCGGCCGCTCTTTCCTACTGGAGAGCCGGAATGTCTGAAAGCGGAATCGACTTCCTCAGGGTCTTTGTCGCTCCGGACGGGACGCAGGATTGGCAAAAGGTAGATGAGATCAGCGGAGATTTCGTCTTCAGCGGCCGCACTGGAAGCTGGGAAGAGAAAATTGTGAGCCTCGACCTTTTCGTAGATCAGAAGGTCAGGCTGCGTTTCGAGTTCACGAGCAGGTTCTCCTCTCCCCTCGCCACCAACCTGGTGGGCTGGTACATCGACGACGTGACCGTGCTTGGTGAGGAGGGCGAGGTGGGGCCCGCGATAATCAGGCCGACGCTGTCTGCCGATCCTGACTTCGGTGTCGGATCTTTGGCCTCGAACCTCATCTACTCGGTTGGGTCCAATGTTCCAGTGAATCAGGTGCGGCTGGATTTTGGCGATGGAAAGTCCTTTGTCACTACAGAGACTGCGGGAACCATCCCGCACACGTACGAGGGTCCCGGCTTCTACACGGCCACGGTGACCGCCTTCAGTGGCGCTCACTCGGCCAGCGACACGACAACGATTGATGTCGCCCCCATCAATACGGTTCAAGTCCGGATAGATGGCAAGCCGTGGGTGGACGCGTTGACGACGACCTCGTCCGCCAACTGGTCCACGTCAGTGGACCTAAGCGGAGTCCCTTCCGGCCCCCAGCGGATCTACGCGAGGTACTGCGAGCCCATCGCATGCGTATGGGATTACGTAGACGTGGTCAAGATCGAGCCTCCTGTCCTCTTTGCTCCAAGTCAGGTCTCCGTGAACGAGGGGGCCGGATCGGTAACTCTGACTGCGAGCCTTAGGGAGGCATCCGGTTCGACCGTGACCGCGACCTTCACAACGGTCGACGGGACTGCAAAGTCGTCTAGTGAC
>DATLOJ010000099.1:0-28259 GCA_035536315.1 Actinomycetota bacterium
GGTCGCGTTCATCATCGATCACCTCTTTCTGGTTTCTTTCGCCTACCTGTACAGCGCGTACGAGCACGACACGACGTGGGTTCTGCTTTACATCCTGCCGCTGGAGGGTGCCATCAGGTACGCGATGAGCGGAGCGATCGCGTCGGTCGTTGCACTCTCGCTGAGTGAGACCGGCCGGGACATCATGCGCCAGCAGTTGTGGGGGTTCGACTTTCAGTTCGTCCCGAGCACGAGTTTCCGCATTGGGATCATGGCGATTATCGGAATGGTCGGCGGAGTCATGGCCCGCAACCTCGAACGCGAAAGGGCAGAGGTCGAGAAGAGGGCGGAGCTGATGTCTGACTTGGCAGAGCGCGAGACCGCGAGTCGAAAGGAAATCGACGCGTTTAACCAGGCAACGATGGCCGGCCTCTCAACAGGCGACTTTTTGGAAGCGATGCGCCGCATGATCAACACGATCGGAGAAACCCTGGAGTACGAGAGCCTGGCAATGGGGCTTCTCGAGGACACGGGATGGGGGCCGCAGATCCGGATCGTCGCCGGCTATCAGTATCCGCAGGACGCGATCGGAAGATCTATCAACCTCGAAGAGGGGGTGTGCGGCCCGGTTGTCGCTTCCGGCACTCCCGCTCTGGTCAACGATGTCAGAAGCCACCCGACATATCTAGGGCTTGCACCATGGGCGCGCTCTGAGATGGCTGTTCCTCTGATGGCGGGAGACAAGCCCATTGGGGTGCTGAATGTTGAGTCCCCGAGATTGAACGCATTCAATGAGGAGGATCTGGCCCAGCTCGAGCGACTCGGAAACCAAGTGGCTGTGGTTGTTGAGAACGCGCGTGTTCTCGAGAAAGAACTGGCGGCCGTCGAGAGACTGACGGAGCTCGACACCATGAAGACCGACTTCGTCGCGATTACCTCCCACGAGCTCCGCACTCCTCTGACCGTGATACAGGGATTCATCAAGACGATGCGAAGGTCAGACGTCGACTTCTCCAAAGAGCAGATCGACGGCTACTTGGAGATCGTCGATCAGCAGGCATCCCGTCTTCAAACAGTCGTCGAGGATCTTCTGTTCGTCTCCCGAATCGAGACGGGGGCGGTCGATCTTCAGCACTCATCTTTTGACTTGAAGGATGTCATCGAGCAGATCGTCAGGGCGAGGCCCCCGGATGAGGCCGCGCGGATTAGCGTGAAGGCCTCGCCCGATGTGAAAGTTGTAAGCGACAAGGAGCGTCTTACCAGGGTTCTGGAGAACCTGATCGACAATGCGATTCGGTTCTCTCCACCCACCGGAGAGGTCTCGATCCAGGTCTGGGACCGCGACGATTCCGTAACAATGGAGATTGAAGACACCGGCATCGGCATTCCCGCCAACGAGCTGGACAAAATTTTCGACCGGTTCCACCAGGTGGGTGGTTCGATGAAGCGCAAGCAACAGGGCTTCGGGCTTGGTCTTTACATCTCCAAACAAATCCTCGACGCACTCGGCGGGTCTATCTGGGTGAAGAGCGAACAAGGCAGGGGCTCGCTGTTCACGGTCACAATTCCCAGGGAGCCTGCCGTTGCTCCCGTGAAAGCGGCGGAGGCTTAGTCGGTCTCCGACTGGGCCGTTATCAGCTACCCCAGGAGCGCGTCCGCGAACTGCTCCGGGTCAAAGGCTTCCAGATCGTCCATGGTCTCTCCCACCCCAACGGCCTTCACCGGAATCCCCAACTCCTCCTGAACCGCAACCACTATTCCCCCGCGTGCGGTTCCATCGAGCTTGGTCAAGACCACACCCGTTACCTCGATCGCATCCTGGAAGGTGCGGGCCTGTGCAATGCCGTTCTGCCCGACGGTCGCATCGATTACAAGCAACACTTCGGCGAGTTGCCCAGCTTGACGTTCTGCGATTCGTTTCACCTTCTTGAGCTCGTCCATGAGGTTCGACTTTGTGTGAAGCCTCCCGGCTGTGTCGACGATCACAACATCTATCTGCTTCGCTTTGGCGTGCTCGATCGCGTCGTACACGACGGCCCCCGGGTCCGCCCCAGGCGCGTGCCGGACCATGTGCACTCCCGCTCTGTCGGCCCATGTCCCGAGCTGGTCGATCGCCGCAGCCCTGAAGGTGTCTGCTGCGGCAAGCACGACCGAAAGGCCTTCCTGACGCAACCGGTTGGCAAGCTTCGCGATGGATGTGGTCTTGCCGACGCCGTTCACACCGGTCACCAGCCACACACTCGTCTTCCCCTCGAGGACCCGAAGACGCGGGTTGCCCTTTTGCAAAATGGCCACCAGTTCTTCCTTGAGCCGTGCCGTTAGCTCCGAAGGGGCCGCCCCCGAGTCACGAACGGTCTGCACAACTGCCAGCGTTGCACTCACGCCGACGTCGGCCCTTATGAGGGCTTCCTCGATCTCCTCCCAATCCTCGTCACTGAGCTTTTCTCTTCTGGCGAACCCGCCTAACTTCTGAGCCAGAACACTTCGCGTTCGGAGCAGGCCGCGCGCAAGGCGCGACATGCCGCTCAGCCTGTCGGGCGACACCTCGAGGGCGGGCGGAGGACTTACATCCAGAACCGCTTCTTCTTCGACTTGGGCGGGCGGTGGCGAGACGGCCACTGGTGCCGGGGGTGCCGGGGATGTCGGGGATGTCGGCGGCGGCGTGACCGGTTCCTCGACTTTCGGCGTGACCACCGCATCCCGAGCCGGAGCTTGCTCCGCCGCTTTTTCGGGTGCCGCGGGGGGCTCCCCAGCCGCTGCTGCTGGGGTTTCTGTTGCCCTGTCTTCGGCAGGTGGCGCAGCCTCCGGCGGAGCAGCGTCCGGTGGGATCTCGGCCGGAACCCTTTCGATCTCGACACGCTTGGGAGGAGCTTCGGGTGCGGGTGCAGGGGGCTTGGGGGCCGGCGGAGCAGCTGCTTCAGGCTTTTCCTTGACGGGCGGTGGCGGAGCAGATCGCCTTCCAACCAACAGCGCGATCGCGACCAGCGTCAATACCGCGCCCGCGATAACGAGTATTACAACTAGGTCCATTTCGGGTTCCTGTAGGTGTTAAGAGGTCGAGTTAACCCTACCGCTTACCTGCGACCCCTCGGAAGGGCCCCCGAGCTTCTGTGAGATCACACGTGAGGCGCCGTCGGTTTTGATCGACACGCCGTACAGAACGTCGGCAGACTCCATCGTTCTCTTCTGGTGTGTCACGACTAACAGCTGCGATGAGCGCCTGAATTCCTTCAGGAGTTCGATGAATCGATGAAGGTTGACGTCGTCGAGAGCAGCCTCAACCTCATCAAGGACATAAAACGGCGAGGGACGGGCTCGGAATATTGCGAACAGGACTGCGAGAGCAGAAAGAGCGCGCTCCCCGCCCGATAGAAGGGAGAGCTTCTTTACATTCTTGCCTCCCGGCCGCGCCTCGATCTCGACTCCTGTATGGAGAAGATCGGCCGGCTCCGTCAGCCGAAGGCGGCCCTGGCCCCCTGGGAACAAGACCGAAAAGAGGTGCTCGTACTCACCTGCGACGTCTGCAAAGGCCGATCCGAACAGCTCTCGTATCTGCTCGTCGACCGAGCCAACGACCTTGAACAAGTCGCGCCTCGAAGAACGCACATCGGCGATTTGCGACGCCAGGAACTCCTCCCGCTGGGTAAGTGCTTCGAACTCCTGCGCGGCCAGTGGGTTCACGTTCCCCATCTGCGCGATCGATTGCTCCAGCCTGCTCTGCCTCTTCCGCAGCGACTCCTCGTCCATTGCGGCAACTCTTCCCGTCGGGTCGGAGATGGCCGAAGGGTCCTCGGCCTCCCACACGTGCCCGTAATCGGACACCACGTTCTCGGGGTCTACCCTCCACTCTTCGCGCATCTTCTCTTCGAGAATGCGCGCCCGGATTTTCAACTCGCTGCGCCCCAGGTCCTCGTCTCTTGCCTTGCGGCGAATCTCTCTCAGTTCATCCGCTAACCGGGACTGATCGATCCTGATCGCAGAGATCTCCGTCTCCGTCGCCGCCAGCTCCTCACGAATCCTCGAGTGATCGTCCTCGACGTTTCCAGCCCAGGACGCAGCCATCGGCTGAAAGGCGGCCGCCGTCTGGGCCACAGATCTCGCGGACGCGGCGGCGTCCACGAGCCACTCTCGGCGTTCGGCAACGCCCGAAGCTGCAAATGTGGCGGAGTCGAGAGCCCCCTCAACAGCCAGCCACCTTTCCTCCAGAAGGTTGGAGCGCTCCCGCGCGCGAGCAACGGTAAGGCGCGTCTCGTCGACAAGGGCGGACGCTGTTGCCAGTGCCGCTTCCGCGCGGGCGGCATCGGTCTGGAAGCGTTCGATCTCCGCAGAGAACCTATCCAGGCGGGCCTCGACATCGGGAACACTGAGTCTTAGCTCGTCGAGCTTCTTGTCGATTTCAGCCGTCGCTTGGGAAACGGAATCCCTTGATTCCAGCACTGCAGCGAGCTCTCTCTCGAGCGCATGCAGCTCGCGCTCTGAAGAAGACAACCGCTCTAGAGATGCAGCAACCTGAGAGTCGTAGTTCCCGAGGTCTCGCACCCAACGGTCCTGCTCGGCCGACGCGGCTTCGTGTCGTTTCTGGATGTCCCCGACACGGGCTCCTGCGGCTTCGAGTTGCTTTTCAAAGTCTTGCGATCGTTCCGCTGCCGCCGATGGACCGCGTGCTGCAACGCCGCCGGAAGCCACGGCCCCCGTTCGCGTTACGAACGTGCATCCGGGATTTGCCGCGGCCATTTCGGCAGCCTGGTCGAAGCTATCTACAAGGTACACACCGGCAAGGGCGGCTCTCGCGGCGCCGGTAGCGGCCACCTCCTCGGAGAGCGGCCGGCCACCTTCGGGGGCCGGCGCAGATTCGCGATGCGCGATGAGCATTACGACAGCAGCATCGTCCTGGACATGCGCCTCGACCGCTGCCGCAACGGAGCTATCTGTCACAACGAGTACTGCTTCGCTATTTCCCGCGACCGCGTCGAGTGCAGGTTTCAAGCTTCCCGCGTTCGTGAGGGCCGCAAGAGTTCCCTCGACGCCTTCAATCGACAGGAGTGACTCAACTCCAGCGACTGAGGTCTCTCTCATCTCCGCTCGCGCCCGCCATGTGGCTACTTCGCGCTCGAGGGTCATCGCTTCACTGCGGCCCTGCTCGAGCTCGCTCTCGAGCGCTACGACAACTTCGGAAGACTCCTCCAGCTTGCGGCTGAGTTCCTCCTCCTGCCGCTCCCTTCCCTGCGCCTCTGCCCTTTCGCGCTCGATGGTTGCGGAAATCTCGTCGATACGGCCCCGTAGATCCTCTGCCTTGACACCGGCTTCGTCGCGCTCGCGCGCCCTTGCCTCCCGCGATCCTTCGAGTGCAGCAATCTCGCCTCTGATCCGTACCGAGTCCGAAGCCAGATCCCGATGCGCTGCCCGGAGCGGTGCAACTGCCTGTTCGACCGCGGAGGCCTCTGCGCCGGTCATCTCTAAGTTGCGCTTGCGTTCGGCCCACAGTGTCTCGGCCGAATTCGCTTCGGATTTTGCTGCCCCCAGAAGGCGCTGCACCTCGGCGGCCTGCCGCTTTAGCTCGTTTACCTGAGCCTGGGCCGAGGCCTCCGTGGTGGCGGCAAGCTCGGATTCGATTGCTTTGCTCCGCTCCTCAGCAAGGCGCTGAATCCCGCGAAGACGTTCGACGGATCGCTCGAAACCCCAAGCCACACCGCGGGCATCGTCGGACTTGGCCTGCGCGCGTGTTCTTGCATGCTCGAGTTCCAAAAGTCGTGACTCCACAGCGGCAAGCTCGGTCTCTTTCTCGTTGATGAGCTGGTCGAGATCCACGGCTGTGCCCTCACCAAGCATCCGCCGCGCGTCGGCGAGCTCCCGAGCCGCTGCAACCAGACGTATCCGTGAAAGCTCTTCGTCGATTGCAAGGTGACGCTTTGCGACCTCGGCCTGCTCACGAAGGGGCCGGAGCTGGCGGCGAACTTCGGCAAGAAGGTCGCTCAGACGAACGAGGTTCTGCTCCGTGGATGCGATCTTGCGGATCGCCCTGTCCTTACGGCGCCGGTGCTTCGCAACGCCCGCGGCCTCCTCGATGAATCCGCGCATCTGCATGGGGTCGGCGGAAAGGACCTCGTCCAGCTGGCCCTGACTGATGATCGTGTGCTGCTCGCGCCCGATTCCCGAGTCGGAAAGAACTTCTTGAATGTCGAGCAGGCGGCAGGGAGCGCCGTTCAGCCGGTACTCGCTGTCCCCCGAGCGGAACAGGACGCGGGACACGGTCACCTCCGCAAATTCGATTGGGAGAAGGCCCGCGCTGTTGTCGATGGTCAGCGAGACCTCGGCCATAGCAAGGGCTGGCCGCGTCCGCGACCCCGCAAAGATCACGTCCTCCATCTTGCTCCCGCGAAGAGACCGGGGGCCTTGCTCTCCCAAAACCCATGAGATCGCGTCGACCACGTTCGACTTCCCCGAACCGTTGGGGCCCACCACAATGGTGATGCCCGGCTCGAATTGGAGGGTCGTTTTATCCGCGAATGACTTGAAGCCGCGAAGTGTCAGGGATTTGAGGAACATACCTTCGAGCGATGTTAGCAAAGGGGTCTTTTCATCCCTGGGATTACCGGCGCGGTGCTAAGGTGCCTCGAAATTGCGGATGCACAGGGAAAACGGGAAAACGGGGGCCGGGGCTTGACCGTCGAGCATGAAGAGCTGCTTGCGAAGCTGCTCGTTCGAAACGAAAGCAAGATCGTCCTCATCGTTCTGGATGGCCTTGGTGGAATGCAGACCTCAGGTGTTTCAACCGAGCTGCATGCGGCCGCCAGCCCTCACCTCGATGGTCTCGCCAGGGATGGATCGTCCGGTCTGGCAACGATTGTGCGCCCAGGAATCACGCCGGGCAGCGGAGCGGGACACCTGTCGCTATTTGGTTACGACCCCCTTCAGTACGAGCTGGGCCGTGGAGCCCTTTCTGCTGCAGGAATCGGATTCGAGCTGAAGCCCGGTGACATCGCTGCCAGGGTCAACTTCTGCACCCTGGACGAAAGGGGCGTGATCGTCGACAGGCGGGCCGGAAGGATCCCTACCGAAACCAACAAGAAGCTCTGCAAAAAGATTCTCGAAGAGGCCGATCTCGGCGAAGGCGTTGAAATATTTCTCGAAACAGAGCGCGAGCACAGGGCCCTGCTGGTCCTTCGGGGGGAGGGCCTGGCCCCCGCGGTCGCGGACACGGACCCCCAGATAGAAGGGGTGGTTCCTTTCGAACCACAGGGAACCTCGGCAAACGGAGACGTGACCGCTGCTCTGCTGAAGAAGCTTTTGACTCAGGTCCGAACCGTCCTTGCGGGCGAAGCGGCCAACTTCATTTTGTTGAGAGGACTCGACACGCATCGAGAGCTTCCCGCTTTCGGAGAGCGCTACGGGCTGAGACCCGCAGCAATAGCCGGGTACCCCATGTACATCGGCATTGCCCGGCTACTAGGGATGGATGTGTTCGGGCCGAAGTCCTCCTGGACCGAAGAGGTCGACGAGCTGGAGAAGGCGTGGGAGGCCCATGACTTCTTTTACATTCACCAAAAGAGGACGGACTCCGCCGGCGAGGACGGAGATTTCGACGGAAAAGTGAACGCAATCGAGGAAGTCGACGCGACCATCCCGCGGATCCTCGAGCTTGGCCCCGATGTCATCTGCGTAACCGGCGACCACGCCACCCCCAGCCAGCTCATGCAGCATTCATGGCACCCGGTTCCATTCCTTCTGTGGGGCGAGCGCGTTGGAGTCGACCACCTGAAGGTCTTCAGCGAGGAGTCAGCGCGAGGCGGAGGCCTCGGCTGGGTCAAGGGAACCGATTTGATGCCGCTGATGCTGGCTGCGGCCGCCCGCCTGTTGAAGTACGGGGCCTAGAAGCTAGATCTCAACGAAGTTGGCCGCGTTCGCGCTGCTATAGCGACACTAACGCGGTCCACTTAGGAAAAGCCCGCTCGCCGGCGGACGGTACGCCGGCGCGCAAAAGCGAGGACCAGATGAACTGCAACCATCGAGAAGACGAGATTTAGGGCAAGGGATCGAGCCTGTTGGCCGCTGGAGAAGTTCATGTCCCATCCGGACAAAGGATCGGTTTTCGGCAAGCCAAAATCACTGAGATCTAGAGTTCGGCCGGTCGTTCCCATACAGGCATCGGTATAGACAAAACCGTCCATGCGTCTGGCGAAGACTGTGTACGGGCGGCTCTTATCGAGGTTTGCGCTGATGCTCGAGAACGCTGGCTGACTAACTCTCTGAAACTTGCGAACCTTTCCCTTCCACACCTCCTCAACTTGAAATATGTAGTGGGAATTCGCCATCTCTTGCAGACCGTACTCATCGTTGTTCACTCGAAGAGCGAATTCGTTGAGAGCGTCAGTTATGAACTCACGATCGGCGTGGACGATACGTCCGACGAATATGAGGTCCGCCCCAGCCACCTGTTGCTCGAGGCTGAGCCCGACACAGGAAACTCCGGCCCCCGGAGCCGCCGTGACGACCGACAACAACGCTGCAAGACCTGCGAACAACCTCACACGCCCATGATAGGTGCGGAGAGAAACAACAACGGCAGGCGCTAAGTCAGGCCCTCGGCCTTTCGCCAGATCTCGATGGCATTCACGATGATCGTCGTTGAGTCGGCCCCCTTCCTCCGCAGCCTGAGGGAGTGGTCGCCGCCCTCGATGACCTCGAGCGTCGCCCTTTTAATGAGGGGCAGGTTCTTCTTCAGCAAGGTGAGATCGCAGAACGGGTCGCGGTCACCCTGGAGAAATAGACAGGGCACCTTGATGTCGGGCCAATGTGAGATGCGCGGCTCGGAAGGCATGCCCGGCCTATGCAGGGGATATCCGAGAAAGACAAGGCCATGGACAGCCGCCCCCTCTGCAGCCGCCATCGACGCCACCCGGCCCCCATATGACTTGCCGCCCGCTATCAAAGTCTTGGAACCGCTGATCCGAAAAGCCTCCATTAGCGCGGATGTGAATCCGGCGACGCTCTTCTCGGCTTTCGGGGGCGCCTTACGACCTGCGGCTCGGTAAGGCAGGTCCATTCGGATTACGGCATGGCCCTTTCCGGCTAGCGCCGCTGCAACCTCGGGCAAGCCGCCGGCCTCTATCCCCGTGCCGGCCCCGTGCGTCAAAACGAAACAGGTGCTCGAGCCCTTCTGGCCATCCAGCAATCCCCCGACTCCTTCGGGAGGGCCTTCAATCGGGATTCGAAGTGCTTCGCTTACGGACTTAGACCTGACACTGTGGGCAGTAGAACGTCGATCGGTTACCCCAACGATCGCGCTCCACCGGAGTGCGGCATCGGCGGCAAGGCTCGCCCTCGCGTTGGTAGACCTTCAGGAACTGCGAGTACTCCCCCACCGCCCCGTAGAGGTCTCTGTACTGCTCGTCGTCTGCCGAAGTTCCGCGGTATTTGATCGCGTCCTGAAGGATTTCCTGAATCGCCCTATACAGCCTTCTAACTTCAGACGAGGACAGCGTCGACGACGATCGGTCGTGACGAATACCCGCCAGGAACAAGATCTCGTCAGAGTAGATGTTGCCGATCCCGCAGATGAACTTCTGGTCCATCAACAGGCCCTTCATCTTCGTGTTCTTCTGAGACAAAGTCTCGGAGAAGTACTGCCAGGTCAGCGGCTGCTCGAGCGGGTCGAGGCCAAGCTTCTGAAGCTCCTTGATCTCGCCGATGTCGTCCTTTGAAGTAACAAACATCTCGCCGAATGTGCGGGGGTCTACGTACCTCAAATGGCCCCCGACCGTAAAACTGATGACCACGTGTGTGTGGTTTGCCATCGCAGCACTCGCCTTGTTGAGGACGAGCTGACCGGACATGCCAAGGTGAACGACGAGCACGTTCGAATTGTCCAAATGGATCAGCAGGTACTTGCCCAGACGATCGATACGCGTGATCTTGGCGCCGGTCAGACCATCTTCGAAGTCCTTGCGGCGGGCATGCCTGCGAATGATCCGAAGAGCGTTCTTGCTCGGCTTTACCTCGACCTTCTTGATCTTGCGGCCTATGACCTCTTTCTCGAGATCCCTGCGGATAACTTCTACTTCGGGAAGCTCAGGCATCTGCGCGCTCCTCTGTAAGAACCTGCAATCCCTGTTTCGCGGCGGCTTGCTCGGCCTCCTTCTTCGAACGCCCCTCGCCAGATCCAATGTTTCTGCCGCTTACGAATACCTCTGCCTTGAAGCGTTTCTCGTGATCCGGGCCGGATGAGGAGACCTTGTACTCGGGCAGCTCTCCTGTAATTTGAGCCGCCTTCTCCTGAAGGTTGGTCTTGAAGTCGCGAACCACTCCGCGCTCCACGTGGTCTCGGATGTGGTCTGCAAGCGATCTTTCGATAAGCGCACGGACGGGCTCGATGCCGGAATCCAGATACACCGCGGCAAGGACGGCCTCGAATGCATCAGCGAGGATCGACTGCTTTAGCCGGCCCCCGGACAGGTCCTCGCCTTTACCCAGAAATACGAAATCTCCAAGTCCGATACGGCGAGCGGCGTCGGCAAGCACTGCCGTGTTCACAGTGGAGGCCCGCAATTTGGCCATTTCGCCCTCTGGGAGGTGCGGATACCAGGCGTAGATCATGTCTGTTACTACGAGGCCGAGGACGGCGTCGCCGAGGAACTCGAGTCGCTCGTTGTGGGGAATGTCTCCGCGCTCGAAGGCGAACGATCGGTGAGTGAGCGCCGAGTCGAGCAACTCTCTGTTTACAAAGCGAATACCCAGGGCCGCTTCGAGCGGCGAAAGGTCGGGTGCTGAATCTACTTAGGTCACCTTCCTACTCAACCTCGACTACCTCCCGGCCCGCGTAGTAGCCACACTTGCCACAGGCCCTGTGGGGCATCTTCGGGGAGTGACATTGCGGGCAGGTCGAGTTGGCAGGAGTCGTCAGCTTCCACTGTGACCTGCGGTGACGGGTCGTCGACCTCGACTTCTTCCTCTTAGGCGTTGGCATAACTTTAGGCTTCTCCTGTCTCGATCCTGTCCACCCCCAGCGCTTCCTTCAGGGGCTCCCATCTAAGGTCCGTCATTTCATCCCGGTGTCCGCAATCCTCGACGTTCAGGTCCGATCCGCAGACGGTGCAAAGTCCTCTGCACGCCTCGTCGTGTAGCGGCTGGCTTGGCATCTCAAGGCCAATCGCATCCCTGATCATCGGTTCCAGATCGATCACCGGCGCCTGGACCTCGTATCCGCCCTTCTCCTCCCCGTCGTCGAAGTAAAAAACCTCGTCCACCTTGTACTCGAACCCGCCCGTGAAATCGGCCAGGCACCTCGAGCAGGTGAGGCGAAACCTCCCGGCGATCCTGCCGGTAACCTCAATCCCATCGGTGAGGCTCTCGGCGACGAGATCCACGTCCACAGGGTCTGTCTCTCTGACCCCACCCAGGGGGCCTTCGAGCCCGCGTAGCTGAGCGCCAAGAGCTATTGCTCTAGATGCTCCCGGGCGCCCTGCCAGGTCGGAGATATCGACGAGAAATCCAGACATCGGGTTTTTCCGCCTCCGGCGGCGCGGACATGATAGCAGAACAAGGTTTTTTCCAGATTTTGGTAAATAGCTCCCCAGGGCCTGGGAAGGTGCTAGCCGGCCTCAGCCGCCCCCGATTCGAGCCCTTCCTCGGCCGCCTGGTCCAGGCGTCCCCTCAGCGATTCCCGTCCTTTCGCCACAGCGGCGAGGGTTTTTTGGAGGACGACCTCGAAGTTCGCGAGCTTGGCGTCGACGTAGTCCTCCGCTTCCATGCGGATGCCTCTGGCTCTGTTCTTGGCTTCCTCGATGATTCGGTCGGCCTCTCTGTTGGCGGCCGCCACAATCTCTGTCCGCGACACCAGAGCATCCCGCTCCTGCTCAGCCGCCTTGATCAGCTGCTCGGCATCTTTGTGTGTTCTGTCGAGCAGCTCGTCTCGGTCGCGCATTACCCAGCGGGCTTGCTTCAGCTCCTCCGGAGCGTTTTGAGTTATCCCCTCGAGACGCTGCAAAAGATCCTGCCGGTTGATCATTGCCGAGGCGGAGAGGGGCACCTGCTTGGCGTTGCGGATCTCCTCCATGATGGCTTCGATCTCTTCCATGAGGTCCATGGCTAAACCTTAACCGATGCCAAGTTGAGGGCCGGACCCTGCCCGACGGGCGGACAGGGCTATCCGAATCGGCGCGAAAGTGCTTCGGCGACGCCCTTCGGAACCAGCTCCGAGACGTCACGGCCGAAGCGCGCAACCTCCTTGACCAGACTCGAGGATATGAAGCTCCACCTTGGGTCCGGGGGGATGAACAACGTGTCGACCTCGCTCTGGAGGCTCGCGTTCATCTGTGCCATCTGAAGCTCGTACTCGAGATCGGAGACAGCGCGAAGCCCCCTGACGATCACGTCGGCGTGGCGCTCGGCTGCCAGCACGACGGTAAGACCTTCGTGAGCGAGAACTTCGATGTTGGTCAGGTGAGCCAGCGCGTCCTTGAGAAGACCAATTCTCTCCTCCGCGTCGAAGAGTGGGTCTTTGGATGGATTCACCACGACCGAGACGATTACTTTTTCGAAATGACGAGCGGCCCGCTCGATGACGTCGATGTGTCCGTTCGTTGGTGGGTCGAACGAGCCCGGTACCAGCGCTACCGCCACATCAGCCTTCTTTCACTCTCAAATAGACAACCGCTCCATCACCGTAGCGCCGCTCGGCCTCCAAGTCGAACCCTTCTGGCGCATCGGCTGGCAGGTTCCTGGACGATATCTCGACAACCACGTGGGCCCCAGCGACTACGAACCCGCCGGTTCGCAGCAGGGCCAGCGCCTCCAGTGGCAGGCCCTCCTCATACGGCGGGTCCATCAGAACCAGGCCGAAGGGGGGCTCGGGGGCCGGTCCCTGGAGGTATTGGTCCACCGCGGTCCTCACGACTTCTGCCTTTTCCAGCAGCCCCGTCGTCTTCAGGTTCTCCTCGATGATCCTGGCCGCCGCTGGATTCTTCTCGATGAACACGGCAGACCGGGCACCCCTGGAGAGGGCCTCGATCCCAAGAGCCCCCGATCCCGAGTACAGATCGAGAACATCTATCCCTTCAACGCCATCCGCCAGACGCGAGAAGACGGCCCCCTTCAATTTGTCGGAAGTAGGTCGGATCCCCTCGAGCTCGGCTCCCTTCAGCCGCCGGCCCCCGGCCTCCCCTGCAATGACGCGAAGCGGCACGACCTAAGAGTGGAAGAGCCACTCGAGGCGGTCCGCGAACCTGCCTTCCATCTCACTCCTGATCTTCGGGTGTCGCTCGAGAGAAGGATCTTCATCGATGACGTCGAAGGCCTCTTTCCTGGCGGCCAGTAAAAGCTCCATGTCGCGCAGAAGATGCGTGAGCTTCAGATCGGAGAACCCGGCCTGTCTTGCACCCATGATCGTTCCCGTTCCGCGAAGCTCGAGATCCTTGTTTGCAAGCTCGAAGCCGTCGTCGGTACCTTCCACTGCCGCCAGCCGCTGTCGCGCAACTTTGGCCTCGTCCGGGTCCGTCATGGACGTGATCAACAGGCAGGTCGACGCATGCTCGCCTCTTCCGATACGGCCTCTCAGCTGATGAAGCTGCGAAAGCCCGAAGCGGTCGGCGTCCTCGATCAACATCACCGATGCGTTCGGAACATCGACGCCCACCTCTACTACCGTCGTTGAGATCAGCACATCGATCTCACCCCGGCGGAACCCATCCATGACCTTGCCCTTCTCCGACGGCCTCATCCGACCGTGCATCTTGCCGACTCGAAGGTCCGGAAACACATCTCGTGCAAGGCGCTCGGCCTCTGCCTCCGCGGATTTGACCTGCAACTTGTCCGAGTCATCGATGAGCGGCGTGATGACGTACGCCTGCCTGCCCGCCACCACCTCCGACCTGATCAAGTCGTACGCCTCGCTTCGTTCGCCCTCCTCGAGAACCCTCGTCGTTATGGGCTTGCGGCCTTTGGGAAGCTCGTCGAGCACCGAAACCTCGAGATCGCCATAAAGCGTGAGGGCCAGGGTCCTCGGGATCGGAGTGGCCGTCATGATCAGGACATCGGGCGTCACGCCGGCCCCCGTCTTCTCACGCAATGCAATCCTTTGGTGAACGCCGAACCTGTGCTGCTCATCCACCACCGCAAAGCCGAGGTTGGAGAACTCGACGCCTTCCTGGATGAGAGCGTGGGTCCCTATGACGATGTCCGCCGATCCGTCGGCGATCTTCTCTGCAGCTTCCCTTCTGGCTTTCGCAGGAAGGCTCCCCGTGAGCAGGACCACCGTCGGGCCTCCGAACAACCCCAGCTGTCCCGTGCCACCCCCGCCTCCGCCTGCGTCCTCGAGCAGCTTGGTAGTCGTCAGGTAATGCTGTGAGGCGAGCACTTCGGTTGGGGCCATGATCGCCGCCTGATACCCACCCTGAACCGCAAGCAACGCCGCATAAAGAGCAACGACGGTCTTTCCGGAACCGACCTCGCCTTGCAACAGCCTGTTCATGGGAACGGACGAGGCCATGTCTTGCTCTAACTCCTCTACGGCCCTGCACTGCGCAGTGGTCAGCTCGAAGGGAAGGGATTCGATGAATCGGCCGGCAAGCTCCGCTTCGACTTTGTGCGAGATCCCAATCGTCTCCCGGGCGAGCCTCTTCTTGCGATAGGCAAGGCCCACCTGCAGTGTGAACAGCTCGTCGAAAACCAGTCGCTTCCGCGCGACGTACATGTCCCTCATCTGGTCGGGGAAGTGGTACAGATTCATCGCCTTGGTCCTGTCCATCAGCCCGTGCCGCATCCGGAGGGCCGCGGGGAGGGGTTCGTCGAGGGGACTGAACTGATCGAGTGCGGCTCGGACGAACGTTCGCAGCTTGGCGGTGTGCAGCTCGGCGGTCGCGGGGTAGATCGGCACAATCTTCACGACTTCCTCGGACTCCCTGATCACGTCAACCAGTGGTGCGGTGATCTGCTTGTTCGAGCCGAAGATTCCGACCTTGCCCTTGGCCGCGACGACAGTTCCGACGCGCAGCTGCTGGGCGCGCCACGGTTGGTTGAAGAAGACCAGAGTTATCTTCGAGGTCCCCTGACTAATCGTGACTTTCAGAGGGAAGTTCCGGCGGGGCCTACCTTTGCTTTGCGGAGGCGGAGCCGCAACTTTGACAACCTCACCCACCACAGTGACCTCGTCTCCGACCCGGAGCTCCTGGATAGGCTTGACCTCGGAAAAATCGAGGTGCCTGCGGGGGTAATGCTGGAGAAGGTCCTGCACCGATTCGATCGCGAACTTCGAGGATGCAAGCGCATCGGCCCACTTGGGGCCAATGCCGGTCACGAAGCGGACTGATGCGTGCTGGTCGGGTGGCGCGTAAAGAAGGATTCCCATCGGCCCCCTATTGTCCGTGCTTGGGGTGACGCCCCGCCGAATCTCCTGCTACGATTCTTTTTTCCCTATTTCCAACTCAATGGAGTTTTCCTGTGTCTCAGATCTGTGATGTTTGTGGCAAGACGCCCCAGTTCGGGAAGTCGATCAGCCACTCACACCGGCGTTCCAGCCGGCGCTGGTCCCCGAACATCCAAAGCGTAAAGGCCAGCGTCAAAGGGGCCACCAAGCGGCTCAAGGTGTGCACGTCCTGCATCAAGGCCGGCAAGGTCAACCGCGCGGTCAAGGACAACCCGGTTCTGCGAGCCGAGCGCGTTCAAAAGGCCAAAGAGTCATCGACTAAGACTCCGGCCCCCGCCTCCAAGAACCCCTCCGAGCAAGCGCCGACTGCAGTCTGAGTAGATGGATCGACCTGACGGTCCCACTCAATCGCTGAACGACTCGTCCACGGCTGACGCCCGCGCGGACTCCAAGGGCCCTGGTCAGTTGATCGTCGAGATAACTACGGATCTGTCGACCCTCATCCGCAAGGAGATCGAACTTGCCAAGCAGGAAGTCGGCGAGCTGGTCAAGACCAAAGTCCAGGCGTTCGGCCTCATCGCCGTCGCAGCCGTTGTGGGCCTTCTTTTTCTGCCTTTCATTCTCCTTACATTCCTGGAAATATTGGCCATATGGCTCCCGCGGTGGAGTGCATCGCTGATCATCACCTTCTCGATGCTTGCTATGGCGGGCGGGCTCGTTCTCATGGCCAAGAAGAAGCTCGATAGGAAGTTAAAGCCTGAGAAGACCATCAATTCGCTGAAAGAGGATGTGGAGTGGGCCAAAAACCTGAAGAAATCCTGAGGGACATCGAACAGACGAGGGAAGCCCTCGGGGAAAAGATCGATGTTCTGGCCGGTCAGCTGCGCGAAGGCGTAGCAGAAGCCAAGTCAAAAGGAACGCGGGTCGCCGGGATTGCGGTTGGCGTAATCGGTGCGCTCCTGGCCATCCGGGGCATCGTCCGCCGCAGGCGCTAGTCCGCCGGCTCTTCTTCCCGCGGTCTCAAAGGAATTTTCGGTCCGCTTTCGTCGGACGCGCCCTCTGAGTAGAAGGCGTTGGCTATGAGCGGTCTTGGACGCACGATCCAAAGCCCCACCGCTCCGAGGATAGGAAGGCCGACCCAGAAGAACATGTTCAGCAGAATCCAGATGCCTTCGAATGAATCTGATCCTGCCCGCTGGTTCAAGAACCAGGATGAAGTTTCGAAGAGCCGGGACACTGCATCGAAAACAAGGGACACCGGCAAGAGCCAGTAGGAATTGCGCAGCCTGGCGGGCGACCTCAGGTATGCGATCGCCAGAAGGATCATCGGGATTCTGAGTGCAAACCGCTGCGTGGCGGAAACGATCAGGGCGTCCCTGGTTCCCTCCGTTCCTCCGTACTGAGCAAGGTTTTTGACCAGGAAAGCCAGCGGCACGGCCGCCCAGATCAGAACGAACCAGATGCCGGCGGTTCGAAGTCTCAAGTCTTCGATCGATCCGGGTTCTCGATGAACCGCCAGCCGTGGTTCGTTGGCCCGTAGCCCCTGCCGATCGAAAGCCCGTTGCGTATCGCCCCCGACACAAAGTCTTTGGCAGTTCGCACGGATTCGAGCAAGGGGGATCCCTTCGCAAGTTCCGCGGCTATTCCCGCCGAAAGCGTGCAACCGGTTCCGTGGGTGTGAGGCGAATCGATCATCGGCCCGTCTATCTCCACGAGGTCTGTGCCGTCGTAAAACACGTCGACCGCGTTCCCCTCGAGGTGCCCGCCCTTGATCAAGACGGCTCGGGGACCGAGTTCCAGAATCCTCTTTGCGGCCTCGCGCATGTGGGGCAACGTTGAAGTTTCCGTATCCAACAAAGCTCCGGCCTCATAGAGGTTGGGGGTGACTATCTCGGCGAGCGGCAGCAGCTTTTCAATCAGATCGGTGAGCGCCTTCTCGCTGAGCAGCCTGTCCTGATTCTTGGAGATGAAGACAGGGTCCACGACCAGGTTCGGAATCTGCAGGTCCTTGATGGACTCCGCCACGGCTCCGACGATGTCGGCATTGGAAAGCATGCCGGTCTTCGCCGCGACAACTTTCATGTCGGTGACAACCTGCTTTATCTGCTCCTGAATGAAGTCGGTCGGCACGTCGTGCACGGCCGACACTCCGGTCGTGTTTTGAGCGGTTAGGGAAACGATGGCACTCGTTCCGTGAACGCCCATCGCCAGAAACGTTTTTAGATCCGCCTGTATACCGGCCCCACCACCGGAGTCGGACCCCGCGATGGTGAGTGCGACCGGAAGGGTCCTCAAGCTCGCAGGTGATCCCATCCCTTGCCCTCCAACTTCGATTCCTGTCCCTTCACCGATATCAGTACTTCTGTCTCAGCGTCCGTTATCTCTCCAACGAACGTCACCGGAGTACCTGTGCCTTTCTCGACCTCGGCGGCCGCTTCCTCGGCGTGACGCGGGGAGATTGTGAAACAAAGTTCGTAATCCTCGCCCCCATGCAAAGCAAGCTCAATCGGAGTCCTGTCGACATCTGGGTTCTGAATCAACGGGATTTTCTCTGCGGTAACTCTCGCTCCCACGCCCGATGCACTGCAGAGCTTCACCAGGTCTGCGGCAAACCCGTCCGAGATGTCGATCATGGCGGTCGGCACATGCCTCCTCAGAGTCTCGGCCTCGCGTACACGCGGCGTCGGACGAAGGTGGGCATTCACGAACTCCGGCCGCGACCTGTCACCGGCTCTCAGCATCCTGTACCCGGCGGCGGATGCCCCAAGTACACCCGTAACCCCGATGAGGTCGCCCGGCCGAGCCCCCTTGCGCTCAATAACCCTCCGGCCTGCGGGGTTACCGATAACGCTGATCGAAACAACCAGGCAGCCGGCCGCAGCCACGTCTCCGCCGACCACTGCCGCAGAGAACTCGGATGCGCATTCCTGCATTCCCTCGTAGAGCTCCAGCACCCACTCAACGGTGAGCTCGGGCCGAAGGGCCAGCGAACATACGGCGCGCCTGGGAGTGCCGCCCATTGCGGCGATGTCGCTGAAGTTGACCGCCATGGATTTGTATCCAAGGTCACGCGGGCCGGTCAGCTCGAGGTCGAAATGAACGCGCTCGACCATCATGTCGGCAGCAAAGAAAAGTGTTCCGGCGGGTGCTCTTATGACTGCCGAGTCATCGCCGATCCAAAGCTCACCGTCGCCCGCCTCTCCCGTTATTTCGGAGATGCGCGAGATCAGTCCAAACTCTCCGAGTTCACTCAGCTTCACCCGTCCACCCTACGCGCTATCATCGGCTCGATGCCTGTCGTAAACACACTCGAGCTCGAAGGGGTTTCCTCGGAGTCCTGGGGGGATGCCGCCCGCGAGGCACTGAGAGAGGCTGCGAAGACCATCCGCAAGATCACAAAGATGGATGTCGTCCGGACATCCGCAACGGTCAGCGAAGACAACATCACCGAATTTCGCACAGAAGTGCGGATCTATTTCGAGATGGACCGCCGCTAGGCGAAGCCTTCCGACTCTCTACAGAGTTGGGCCCGCCTCCCGGACCGCTTTCGGCACTTCGTCCGCAAATTTAGAGAAGTTTTCCTCGAACCTCGTGGCCAGCTCTTTCGCCTTGGCGTCGTACGCCGCTGGGTCTTTCCAGGTCTCCCGTGGGTTGAGGATCGCGGAGTCGACGCCCTCGATATCAACCGGTACATCGAAGCCAAAAATGGGATCACGTCTCATCTCGGCGCGATCCAGCTCACCGCTGACCGCTGCGGAAATGATCCGCCTTGTCGAGGGCAAGTCGATCCTCTCCCCCTCGCCGAATCCGCCGCCGCTCCAACCCGTATTTACCAGGAAGACCTTGGCGTCGTGCTTGGCAATCTTGTCCGCCAGCATCTGCGCGTAGACGTTCGGATGCAGCGGTAGGAAAGGGGCCCCAAAGCAAGTAGAAAACGTCACTTCCGGCTCTGCCCCCATGCCCGCTTCGGTACCTGCAAGCTTCGAAGTGAAGCCGCTGAGGAAATGGTAAGACGCTTGTTCCGGAGTCAGGCGCGCGACAGGGGGAAGAACGCCGAATGCATCTGCTGCCAAGAAGACGATGGTCTTTGCGTGCCCTGCCATACCTTCCGGCAATGCTCCTGGAATGAACTCAAGGGGGTAGGCAACTCTGGTGTTCTCCGTAAATGTTGCGTCGTTGTAGTCGACAGCGCGTGTCGCGGGATCTACCACCACGTTCTCAACCACCGACCCGAAACGGATGGCGTTCCAGATCTCCGGTTCGTTCTCCGCCGATAGCCGAATGCACTTTGCGTAGCAGCCGCCTTCGAAATTGAAAACGCCGTTGTCTGACCATCCGTGCTCGTCGTCGCCGATGAGACGCCTCTCCGGATCCGCAGACAGGGTCGTCTTGCCCGTGCCCGAAAGACCGAAAAACAGAGCAACGTCGCCTTTCTCGCCGACGTTCGCAGAGCAGTGCATCGGGAGCACACCTCGCCCGGGGAGAAGGTAATTCAGAACAGTGAATATGGACTTTTTGATCTCACCCGCGTACTGCGTTCCGATGATCAGCACTCTGCTGTTCGAGAAGTCGATCGAGATGAAGGCAGCGGAGTTGGTGGAGTCCGAACCCACATCGGCCTCGAGAGTCGGAGCCCCAAGGATCGTCCACTGATCGACGACCCTGTCCTCGAGCTCGGGCCTGCGGAAGAGCTGGCGCGCGAACAGGGCGTGCCAGGCGAACTCGGTGACCAGCCGCACTCCAATGCGGTTGGCGGGATCCGCGCAAGCCGTCGCGTCGGTAACGAAGAGTTCCTTTTCAGAAAGGTACTTCGCGGCCTTGGCCCAAAGCCGGTCGAAGGAGGCTCGGCTGGCAGCGGCGTTGTTGTCCCACCAAACATGGTCTTCCGTCTTCCAGTCTCTGACCAGGAACTTGTCTTTGGGGGACCTTCCCGTTCGCTCGAACGTCCTCGCCACCAGTGCACCGCTGCCGGCGAGTACCCCCTCACCTCTCGCAACCGCCTGCTCGATCAGAGCAGCGCTCGGCAGGTTGTAGTGCACTTCACGTTGAGGATTCAGCTCGGGAATGAGCAACTGGTCGCTCAAATTTCGTCCTTGCCCCGCTCCGCCATTTCGGCAGCTTCGCGTTGTCTGACTTCATCGAGCCTGGCTTTCTTGCGGTCCTTTTGAATTCGCGTTGGAGGCGGCACCTGTTTCCTTATCCGGGAATAGGTGTCCTTCAGGCTCGAGCCGGGGGGCCTTGGCTTGGGCATAAGGCCGCCAGAATATAGGCGAGAAGGGTGTTTGGTTTGTTGGCCGGGGGGTCGCATCCCTATGCTAGGGATATCTGAAGTGAAACGGAGGTGAGCAAGCGATGGCTGTATCCGCATACATCCTCATCCAAACTGAGGTGGGGAAGGCTGCACAGGTAGCAAAGGAAGTCGGTTCAATCGAAGGCGTTACTGCCGCCGAGGACGTAACCGGCCCCTACGACGTCATTGTGCAGGCAGAGGCCGCTACGGTAGATGACCTCGGCAAGCTGGTCGTTGCAAAGATTCAGGCGGTCGAGGGAATTACTCGAACGCTCACCTGCCCGGTCGTACACCTCTAGAGCAAGGTCACTAGCCGCCGCCGGCGGGAAGCCCTGCCGGCGGGGGCATTGACTCAGGGCGTGGTTTCGACCGATGGCGGTCGATTGCCAGCTGTATCAAGCGCTCGATAAGTTCCGTGTAGGGCACGCCCGTCGCCTCCCAGAGCTTCGGGTACATCGAAATCCGCGTGAAGCCGGGGATTGTGTTGATCTCATTGACCACCACTCCCCTCCCGGGGTTTTGGTAGAAGAAATCGACTCTTGCCATTCCGGCCCCCTCCACCGCAGTGAACGCGCGAATTGCGTACTTGCGGACTATCTCTTCCACGGGGGCCGGAATCTCCGCGGGTATGACAGTGGTCGAGGCAGAGTCGATGTATTTGGCCTCGTAGTCGTAGAACTCGCGGGCGGCGATCACCTCGCCGACAACACTCGACTCCGGTACCTCGTTCCCCAGGACCCCGCATTCGAGCTCCCGGCCCGGAACGGCCTCTTCAACAAGAACCTTTCTGTCGTGACGAAGAGCCTCTTCAATGCCGGCGCGGAGCGAGTCGAGATCCGTGCAGCGGCTGATTCCAACCGATGAGCCGAGGTTCGCCGGTTTGGAAAACGAAGGAAAACCGAGCCAGGCGGCCTCGTCCAGCAAACGGTCGGCGTCGATGGCCCACTCGTGGGCCCGGACTATCACATAGTCGGCAACAGGAAGGCCCACGCTCGCGAACATGACCTTCATCTTTTCCTTGTCCATGGCCAGAGCAGAGCCGAGCACCGCCGATCCAACGTAAGGGATGTCGGCAATCTCCAGAAGGCCCTGAATGCTTCCGTCCTCACCATTGGGACCATGAAGCACTGGAAAAACCACGTCCACCGCTTCGCCTCGGGAGTCACTTCCTAGTACCACCTCGTGTCTCGACGGATCCTGCAAGAACGAAACCGGTTCGCCTTCGACCTCGAGGCCGCCGCCTCCCAGTTCCAGCGGACCTCCGTCGAGAACTGCGCGCGATGCCGCGGGGAGCATGAACCTGCCATCCCGGCCTATTCCGATCAGGATCACTTCGTATTTGTCCTGGTCGATCGCGGCCACGACGTTGCGGGCCGAGGCGCACGAGACCTCATGCTCACCGGAGCGGCCGCCGAACACCACGGCCACTCTGATCTTGCTCAAACCTCCTCCATCGCTTGCTTGAAGTCCTCGAGCAGATCCTCGAGATCCTCGATCCCTACAGAGATGCGGACCAGGCCATCGCCAATGCCAGCAGCCTCACGATCGGCCTGGTCGAACTGACGATGAGACGTGGTGGCCGGATGTGTCAGCTCGCTCCTTACCCCTCCGAAGGACGAGCCGACACGGGCAATCCGGCACGCATTCATAAAGCGCCAAGCGGCATTTTGTGACCCAAGATCGACTGCGATCATTCCTCCACCCCAACGGAGCATCGTCACTGCAAGGGTGTTATCCGGATGTGACTCGAGGAACGGATATGAGACCTCGGCGCCCCCGGCCTCGAGCTCGCGTGCGATCGCAAGTGCATTTTCACTTTGTCTTTGCATGCGCAGCCCCAGAGTGGCCACTCCTCTCAAGGCCAGCCAGCTCTCGAACGCAGACGCGGTCGTCCCGTATCTGATCGCGAGGTGACGAATACCGTCGAGTAGCTCACTCGCTCCGCAGACAACCCCACCCATAAGGTCGTGATGCCCTCCAATGTATTTGGACGTGGAGTGAAGAACGATCGTGGCGCCAAGATCCAACGGATTGACCAGTACTGGACTGGCCACGGTGTTGTCGACAACAAGCGGGACGCCCTGAGCTTTGCAGAGCCGCGCTACCCGTTCAATATCCGAGACCCTGAAGGTCGGGTTTGCGATCGTTTCAACGAGGACGCAAGCCGCCGGGCGCTCTAGTGCGCGCTCGAGCGCCGCCTCGTCCGCGAGATCGACGAAGTCGACGTCGATCCCCGCCCTGGGGAATCCCTGGGTGAGCAGCCCGTAGGTGCCTCCGTAGATCGCCGGAGCCACAACAACACGGCTTCCACTCGACGCAAAGTGCATCAAGGTTGCGTGGATCGCCCCCATACCGGAGGAGAAAACCCATGCCGACTCTGCCTTTTCCAGCGAGGCCATCACTTTGGCAAGGGCCTCGAGCGTTGGGTTTCCATAGCGCCCGTAGACCTGCCCCTCGCGCCGTTCGTTGATGACGTCTGCATACGTCTCGGCAGATTCGAATCCGTAATCTGCAACCTGCCAGATTGGCGTAGACATGGGAAGCTCGGCGACTTCGGGCATCTCGTCCGAACCGTGGCTGGCTGTGGTGTTGGGACCTGGGCTCACGATCAGATTCTTTCAGCCGCTGCGGATCGATGCCGGTCCAGGGGCCTAAAGCGCCTAGACTGAGCAGCCGAAAGGTTCAACATGACAGACAAACGACCAACGTACGGCTCCCCTGGTGACGGTTCTTCCGCCGTGCCCACCGGCGGAAATGCATTCGCCGCACAAGCTCCGGCGGATCCAAATGAAGGGGCGGGCCCTCTTTGGGACGAGCCTGTTCTCGTCGAGAGCGCCGTCGAGGCCGAGGAGGCCCAGCGGGAGGGCAACCCCGGCCAGCTGGCAGACCTGCTCATGTCAATGATCGATCTCAACGCCTCGGACCTGCACCTGTCCGCGGGAAACCCTCCGTTGCTTCGACTTCGGGGGGAGCTGGTTCGTACTGAGTACGACCGCATGAAACCACCCGAGATTCAAAGAATGATCTACGCGATCCTGACCCAGAAGCAGCGAGAAGTCTTCGAAGAGCATCTAGAGCTCGACCTTTCCTACTCGCTGCCGGGCATCGCGCGGTTTCGCGTCAACGTTTACAAGCAACGTGATGCACTGGGAGCGGCATTCAGGCTCATCCCCTTCGAGATCAAGACCCTCGAGGATTTGCGCGTTCCCCTCCAGGTTGCGCAATTCGCCAAGATCCCAAGAGGATTAGTCCTTGTTACGGGACCCACCGGATCTGGCAAGTCGACAACGCTTGCTGCCCTCATCGACATCATCAACTCACAAGAAGCCATGCACATCATGACCGTAGAAGATCCCATCGAGTTTCTCCATCAGCACAAGAAATCTGCCGTGCACCAACGGGAGATCGGTGGCGATACGCATTCGTTTTCGGAAGCTCTGCGCCACGTCCTCCGGCAGGACCCGGACGTGATCCTCGTTGGTGAGATGAGGGACCTAGAGACGATTCAGATGGCCATTACGGCTGCGGAGACCGGACACCTCGTCTTTGGGACCCTGCACACCAACTCGGCCCCCTCTTCAGTCGACCGCATCATCGACGTGTTTCCTCCCCACCAACAACAGCAAATTCGGGTCCAGCTTGCATCGTCACTTCAGGGAGTTGTTACGCAGACCCTGGTGCCGACAGCAGACGGGGTCGACAGAGCGGTTGCAGCGGAGATTCTGGTGGTCACTCCGGCCGTCTCCAACCTGATCAGGGAGCAAAAGACTCACCAGATCTATTCGTCCATGCAGTCGGGCGGATCGATCGGCATGCAGACAATGGACAAGGCCCTCGCAGACCTCGTCAAGGGCGGACGAGTAAAAAGGCAGGACGCCGAAGAGCGCGCACAGGACGTTGAAAACTTCCGCCAGCTTCTAAGGACCATGGGAATCGCCTAAACCGGTCGACAGACCAGGAATTGGCGCTCCGAACGCACTGAGTCATCAAATCGCCTCGCTCGGTGTTTTGCCTCCCGAAGGCAAGGGAATACCTATTGCGTTAGCAGTTAGGCCGAGTCAAGGGAGAAATGAATGCTGCAGAGCTTGTTGATTGTGATCGTGATAGGCGCGGTTGTAGGCGTCCTTGCGAGACTGGTAATGCCTGGAAGACAGGGCATTGGGATGCTGATGACGATCATTGTTGGGATCATCGGAGCCCTCATCGGCAACTACATCGGAGAGGCAATCTCGCCAGACGGCACCATGCACTGGATTCTTGCCGTTGTAGTTTCTGTCGTTTTACTGGTTGCAATGGGTGCTTTTATGGGAAGAAGAAGAGCTTAAGTAATCCGGCTACGAAAGGAGCTAGTGAATGACGCATTCCCACGAACCGCAGACGACGGTGGTGGAGGATCGTTCGGGCATGTCGGTGATCGCGATCATCGTGCTCGTGCTGCTGGTCCTGTTCCTCGTATGGCTGTTCGCCTTCAGCGGATGGATCGGTGGAGACGATAACGACGACGGCCAGGACGTCGAGATCCAGAACAATGAGGGTGATAACACAGAGATAAACAACCCTCCGGCCGACGACCCAACGGACGCTCCCGGAGGCGGCGGGACTGAGCCAGAGCCGGGAACCTCCCCGTAGAGAAAAGAATCAAATGAACGGCCGCCCTTCGGGGCGGCCGTTTTCTTATTCCCTCTCCCTCTTCCTTACTGTCCGAAGCAGATCGGTAACCATGTCGTTCACTTCCTGGCCTTCGTGCACAACGCGATAGACACCCTCACAGATAGGCATCTCGACGCCGTGCTTTTCCGCCAGAGCCTTTACAGCGGAGGAAGACTTGACCCCTTCCGCCACCTGCTTCATTCCGGCCACAATCTCGTCGAGCTTGCGCCCTCTTCCGAGCTCGAGTCCTACGGAATGATTGCGCGAAAGGCCGCTCATGCAGGTACAGATGAGATCGCCCACTCCTGCCAGGCCGGCGAACGTCACAGGATCCGCACCCAGAGCAGCTCCGAGCCGCGTCATCTCATTGAGCCCCCGGGTGATCACAGTCGCTTTCGTGTTGTCCCCGAACTTCATTCCCTCTGCCATCCCGGTTGCTATGGCCAGCACGTTTTTGACGACGCCCCCAAGCTCGACTCCGATCACATCGAAGCCTGAGTAGGTCCTGAAGGTGGGGCTCATGAAGAGCTCCTGAAGAGAGTCGGCAAGGGCATGATCCGGGGAGGCCACAACCGAGGCGGCCGGATAACCCATGGCGATCTCCTTTGCCAGGTTGGGTCCCGAAAGAGCGGCGATGCGTGAGGGCCATGAGGAGGGAACTTCCTCTGATATCACCTCGGTCATCCTCTTCAAGGAATCGACCTCGAGTCCCTTGGCAAGGCTGACGAAGGGAGCCGAAGGATCCGCGATCGATCCAACTTCGTGAACGAGCGCGCGCATTCCCTGAGACGGCACCGCCATGACCACGACGACGGCTTGGTCCACGGCCGCCTCCAGATCCGAAGTAGCCCGAAGCCGCGGAGAAAGAAGAACTCCCGGCAGGTAGTCGGGATTCTCGGCTTTGTTCGCTATTGCCTCAGCCAGCTCGGAGCGGCGGGCCCAGAGGGTGACCTTGAGACCCTTGAGTGCCAGAGCGTTGGCAAATGCCGTGCCCCACGATCCCGAGCCGATGACCGCGATCTTGCCGTCCATATTCATCTCGATCTTCTCGTCTTGCCCTTCTTGGGAGGTGTCGGGGTCCATGGCTTTGCGGCCTTCAAGCCAACCAGAAGAGACCCAATTTCATCCATGATGGTTACACCAATTTCGTCGAGGACGGCCCGGTCACCGATTCTCGAGGCGTAGTGATCGAACGAAAGAGGCCGGCCGAACCGAACCCATAGGTCCTTCTTGAGCCCCGGGCGAAAACCCAGGTGATACCCCCATACCCACTGCCCTCCCCACGTAGCGCACGGGATCACGGGGACTCCGGATGACAGCGTTAGCCTTGCAACTCCTGTCTTCGGCGGTATCGGGGCAAGATCGGGTGCCATCGTTGTGGTCCCTTCGGGAAAGATCACTAGGACTTCCCCCTCGGCCAATCCTCGCTCGGCATCGCGCAGTGAGCCGACGGCAAGGGAGCTTGCCCGCTCGACCTTTATCTGTCTGGCGCTGCGCAGGATTGCCCCGACGACGGGGGCCTTGAACAGACTCGACTTGCCAAGAAAGCGCGGGTGCCGTCCCGCCTTGTCGACTGCATAAGCAACCGGGATCGGATCGAAGAGCGAGATGTGGTTCACCGCGATGATCGCGGGCCCGTGGCGCGGAACGACTTCGAGCCCTTCGATGTGAGTCTTGTATAGAAAGCGCATCGCAGGCCTGATGATTGAAGCTGCAAACTTGTAGCCGGCCTCAAACCCTTGTCTGGTGGCCGGCAGCGCCGTTTCTTTCACTGCTGTTCGAGGGAGGCTATGTACTCCTGCCTCACTCTCTTCAGTGTTTCCTTGGAAGACCAGCGTCCGGCTGCGTGCGACTCCATCGGACCCACTCTGCGCCGCTGCTTCTTGGAAAGGGCGTCGAGGACCTTGAGCGCCTTTGGCTCGTCCTCCGCTGGTCTTGTTTCGATCACTCCATCGTTGAGAGCTTCCTGCCAAACCCGCTCCCCTTCCTCGGTTCTGATGATGCACATTGTCCAGCCGGTCATTCCGAGGCCTCCGAACGAAATATCGGCATGCTCCGCTGCAAAGTCCGGGCAGTGGTGACACCACTCGTTTGCGAAAGGCTTGCACTCCTCCAGGGGGATGATCACTATCGAGTCGTCATCGAGAGTCACATGAACGTCGCCCTTCACGTTGATCTTCTCAATGCGGTCAAGGGGGATCGCGTACTTCCCCTGAACTATCTGCAGGATGAAAGGCTCGTACTGGAAGGTCTCGTTGCACATCAGGCCCGCAACGAACTTGACCATCCGGCTCCACCGCTTGATTCCCTCGACCCCCATCTCTCTGATTGCCGTTGACTCACACGACACCCCGACAACGGCGACGGATTTCAGTTTCTTTGCTGCGGCATCCTTGAGTGCGAGCGGTGTTGAGCAGTATGTGTAGCGCGATCCGGCGGCGGAGAGGAGCTCCTCACGATTGGTCGCAAGGAAAGGTTCGTCCAGCCAGGGAGTGTCCTGCTTTGGCTTCGAAACGCAAACGCCCTGAACCTGGCCCTTCTCCAGCATCCACGCCATTAGGGCCGTGACCACGCCTCCGTCCTGTCCCTTTCCAAGCTCGTCCTGGGACTTTGCGCGCGCCAGCCAAAGCGCCTTCGCAATCCCCCATGGCTCACTCGGGTGCCTTCTCCTCCGCCCGAAAAGCAGCGCCTCCATGGCGTCGTAGTCGGGATCCAATCTGAGACACGCCATTGCACACAGAGAGCATCCGGTTTCCCCGTGAGTGCAGTTGAACGGACCGAGCTCCTCCTCCAGCATCACGGGCCGGAAGCTCTGCATCTCGATTACGTGATGAGGACAAGCCACCACACAAGCCGAACACCCCACGCAAATCTCAGTTGCAACGACCTCCTCGTAAAGGTGCTTCCAATGCTTCCTTTCCTCATCCGAAGGCACTTCAGCTTGTGTCATGGGATCTGAGGGAGGCCTGGGCGACCTGATGT
>DATLOJ010000100.1:0-31310 GCA_035536315.1 Actinomycetota bacterium
GTTCTTTTCGATCGGAAACTCTCCGGCCCCCGAGCTCCCGGACATGCTCGGGCTCGAAAGGACCGACGAGGGGTCCGTTGCAGTCGACTCCAACGGCGAGACAAGCGTGAAGGGCGTCTACGCCGCGGGCGACATGACACCCGGCCCCCATTTGCTACAAGTGGCTGCCGCAAAAGGAACGATTGCAGCAGGATCCTGCGCAGACTCCCTGATCAAAGGCCTAGAAGAAGACGGCTGACCCAACGCGACCTCTGCGCTTTGTCTTCCTTGTCGCGAAGCTCAACGCGAGCCAGGCGAGGGCGGCGACGGGTCGGACCGGCCAGGCGAGTCTGTGCGTACCAATGGGCCGATCACATCGGCGGCCTGAGCACAGGTCCGCCAGGGTCGAGCCAGGACGGGCTGTGCCCGTCGCCGCCCGGACCAGGTGCCCCTTTATGGGGAGCTGAGCCTTATTGGTACGCCCTAGCCTGAAGTGAATACAGCTCGCAGTAAATCCCCTCGAGCTGCATCAGCTCTTCATGCGTTCCCGTCTCTCTAATCTTTCCTTCGGTGAGGACGATGATCTTGTCTGCCATTCGCACGGTTGAGAAACGGTGCGAAACAAGGACCGTGATCGCACCGTCGAGTCGTTCGCTCCTTGCCGCTCCGGCGAACTTTTCGAAGAGCATGTGCTCGGTCTCTGCATCGAGGGCCGATGTTGGCTCGTCCAAAATCAGAACGAGAGGCTTGCGCATCAATGCACGCCCAAGAGAGAGCTTCTGCCACTGACCAACCGACAGCTCGACGCCGCCATCCCACTGACGTCCGAGCTGACCTTCGAGCCCTCCATCTATCTTGCCAAGAACATCTGTACCGCCGGCCCGTTCCAGCGCCGCCTCTACGGCTTCCACGTCTTCGATTTTGGGCAGGTCACCTATGCCGACCGTTTCCCTCGCAATGAGCTCGAACTTGGCAAAGTCCTGAAAGCCCGCAGCCATTCGCTTCCGCCATTCGTCGTGACTTATGTTGCGAAGATCTGTTCCATCGACGGTGATGACGCCGGAAGTCGGGTCGTAGAACCTGCCGAGAAGTTTCACGAGGCTGGTCTTGCCGGCCCCGTTCTCTCCGACGAGAGCAACGACCGAGCCGGCCTCGAGGTCCAGAGTTATGTCTTCGAGCACAACCTTCTCCGTACCCGGGTAGAGGAAGTTCACGTTCTCGAAGTGAATTCCGGACTCGATCGCGGCGGGTGGTGACTCGAACTTCGGCTGGGACTTCTTGAACGAGTCGGCGTAATCGATTAGCCAAACCAGCCTGCCCGCTGCTCGCATCGTTTGAAGGACCCAACCCATGATCATCAGAAGACCGAACAGGTTTTGAGTTACCTGGCCCGACAGGGTGATCGCCAGAGCAACGTCTCCCGGCGTCTTCTCTCCCTTGGCTGCAAGGTAGGCAATGAAACCGACCGCAAGGGCCACCGAGATACCGGGAATGCCCCAGGCGAAGAACCCCTGAATAGCGGTGATCCATCTGGCGCGCATGATCTTGTGGTAACCCTCGAACCAGGCTTTGTCGTGCTGATCCATGATCTCTTTCTCGAGATTGAAGACCCGGATCTCTTTCCCTTCCGGTGCGGCTGTGGCGATCATGTGCATGTGCTCTGAGAGCCGGTTGATCTCGGCGGTTTCGTCCTCGACCTTCTTCATCCGCTTCTGCGCGAGCACCTGATGAACGCCCGCGGGCAGAGTGAGGACAACGAGCGCGAGCAGGTATGGGTGCAGCTTGTAAAGCAGGAACAGCGTGAAAATCATTCGTGCAAAAATCGAGATGGTGTTGACCACGGCATTCATGGAGCTCCCAAGCAGCCAGCCCTGGTCCCTTAGAAGCTGAAGCTTGTCTAGGTACTCGGGACGTTCGTGATGCTCGAGGCCGGGGAGCCCGCCCCCCAAAGTCGTGAGCTTGTTGTCGAGGGCGAAGCCCACCCGCTCACCCAGGGTCAGCCTGATACGCGCGCCAACCAGGATCGTGAACCAAAGTCCTCCGACGGTTAGAGACATGAGGCCTGCGGCCCTCAGTGCTTTCTCCATGCTGCTTTCGTATGCGGCATCGACCAGCCAACTGAGCCAGATTCCCGAGAGCATGGTCGACAGCTGGCCGATGGGAACAAGGATCAGGCCGATCGTAGCGAGACCGGGGGCTGCCTTAAACGCGGTTGTGACCAGCATCGTGAATGCCCGGATGCCGCCCCGGAACCCGAGCTTCTCTTTCTCGGCTTCTCTCCACTGGGGGGTGTGAGCGTCCGAGGGTGCGGGCTTCTCTACCTCTTCGCCCTCGTCCTCCTCGCGCAGCTCTTCGAGCTCATCGAGCTCGGGGTCCAACTCCGGCTGGGCTCCCGGGAGCGCCTGCTCGACCTGCGCCCTTCCGGCTTCCCGCTCGTTCCGAATCTCCTCGAGCAGGTTCGAGAGAGCAGGCGCCTTCCCTGCGCCATTACCGAATGGGCCTGCAGACACCTCGGCACCATTGGCCGGCTCCTCGCCGTGAACGTGTTCCGCAGAACCCAGGGCCGCTGTCTCACTCTCCCGGGAAGACCCGTGATCTCCAGTCGGTTCAACGGGACTGCGCATTCGTGAAACCGACTCGGCGAGTCCTTTTTGAAGGTCTTCGAGTTGGGTGGCCAGCAAGGCCCGGGTTTCACGCAAGTAAGACACGTCGCTCTCTGCTGCCAGCCGCTGCCTCTCGCTCTCATCTTCGACTCTCTTAGCCGCGTGACGCGCGTTCAACAACAGCTCGGCTGCATCGGCTCTGGCGGTACTCAGGACCTCGTCGCCGGCGCCTCTCGCCGCGATGAGAATCTTCGAGGTTTCGTCACCGATCTGGCGGAACACAGCCTCGGGGTCTGACGGCCGCTCTACGACAGGTCCCGGCTCGGGGCGTTCTTCTACTGCAGCCGCAACGGCTTCTTCAACCGCCGCGACCTTCTGCTGTTCCGCTTCCGTTGCGGCCTGTTCGGCCTTTTCGAGCAAACGCTGTTGTCCGCGCAGGAGAGTCGCAACCTCCTGCTTAAAACTGTCAACCTCGTCGCGGTCGTAACCGCGAAGAGACATTGCGAACGATCTCTCTTCGATCTCTTCCGGTTCAAAGCTCACGCCTTCAGAGCTCCCCGAGAAATCTGAACGCGATGCGTTCGTCCCGTGCGAATTTCATCTCAGACATTGGTTTTGTCCCTGAAGCGCTCAGCTTGCAGCAGGAACATGCGGGCGTACTTCCCGCCGACCTCCAGAAGCTCTTCATGGTTGCCCTGCTCGATAAGCTTGCCCTGCTCCAGGACGCAAATGATCTCGGCATGCCTCACCGTCGAGAAGCGGTGGGAGATGAGGACCGTCGTAATTCCGTGCGTCAGCTCGAGGAAACGCTCGAACAGCTGCGCCTCGGATCTAACGTCGAGGTTCGCTGTCGGCTCGTCGAGGACGAGCACTCCGCCCTTTTCGGTTGCGAACAGAGCTCGCGCAAGAGCGATCTTCTGCCACTGTCCGCCGGAAAGATCCGTTCCCTCTTTGAACTGTCGGGAAAGGACGGTGTCCCATCCTTTATCTAATCCTCTGATGAGCTTGTCTGCTCCAGCGAGCCTTGCAGCACGATCCAATGACTCCTGGTTGTCCGATAGGTCGAGCGCGCCGAACCCGACGTTCTGCTTGGCCGGAAGCTGGTATTTCACGAAGTCCTGAAAGATCACGGAAACGCGCTCGCGCCACGCGTGCGGGTCTATTTGCTTCAAGTCGATGCCGTCGACCGTGATGAGCCCGGAGTTTGGGTCGTACAGGCGAGCGAGGAGTTTCACCAGCGTGGTCTTGCCGGCCCCGTTGTCTCCGACTATTGCAAGCGACTTGCCGGAGGGAATCTCGAGATCGAGCCCGTCGAACACAGGCCTTTCAGTTCCGGGGTAGTGGAACGACACATTTTCAAACTTGATCGACTGGGCAGGCATGGCTTCGGTCTCGGTCGCCCCACCCTCGTTGACCTCAACTCTCTCCCCGGCTTCTTTCGGTAGAGCAAGCAGGTGCTTGATCGAGTTGGACGAGTTCCGTAGCAACAGCTGGGAGTCGCCTGCCGCACCGAAGCCGTACATTCCAATGGTTGCTTGCGCAAAAATGGTGATCTGCTCAATTGTGATTCTGCCTGTTGCGCCATCCATGGCCATCACGGCGTAAACCAGGCCGAAAGCGAAGACCAGCACGACAAGGGCGCGGACCATTTCTCCCTTCAACTTCTTCCGTTCCAGCCACACCCCGTTCATGCCGGCAAACCATCTCTCGCCGAAGCGATCGACAACCCAGGGGGCGAGTCCGAAGACTCTGATCTCCTTGGCGGCAGGGGTGTCGAGTGCCAGATGTCGGTAGTAGCGGGACCGCCGAAGCTCCGGGCTGGAGTCGCTGTACGGTTTCCAGATTGCGTCGAGCTCTTTGTTCATCCACCGGTAGTGGACGACCATCGCTGCCATGAGGAGCAGAGGAGCCCACCAGTGGAATGCCAACAGCATGATCGCGGACCCCACCGCGGCCACGCGTGCGGACAGAATCTGAGAGAAAGCTCCGACGATCTGGGTTGGGTGTGACGCGTAGTCCTGGCCCTGAGCCACCTTTAGCTCATCCATGAACTTCGGGTCTTCGAGGTGAGCAATCCCCTTCGGCGACAGCGAGGCATCCATCGCCATTGCCCTGGTTAGCCGATAGAACCTGAGCCCGAGGCCCCCCGAGACTGCGTCGTTCAGAACTCCAAGCCCGGTAGACACCAACGCCACTCCTACGCCCAGGCCTACGAATAGCACCAGCTGGTCCCGGGCTGCTTCCATTCCATCGCTCTCAGCAAGAACGATCGCGCCCATGAGCTTGCCCGAGATCAGGATCCCCGCCAGGCCTAAAAGCGCCTGAATCACTATCGAAGCGGTCGTCACGACGGCGTGTTTAGGACTGGCCTCATAGACAAGGCGCATAGCGGGCCAGACGGGTGATTCAAGAAGTCCGCGGATGCGGGATTTCAAACATTTCCCCCTTGGTGAAGGGGTACAGAGTAAAGCTTTTGGTGTTGGCCGGAGTTGCGCGCCTACGCCCGGGCCATTCCTCTTCTGCTCTTAACTCTTGAAGGCCGCCCTTGCTGCTTCCTTATGGTGGTTCTTGAGCTCGGCAATCTGAGCTTCGGTTTTCGCCGATCTGGATTTCGCATCCATTGCCGTCCAGGCCCCCGACTCTCCGACGGACTCCCAGAATTGCTGTCTTGCTTTGGCGGCCATGATCAGGCCTTCCACCTCCAGCACCCTGCTCAGCTCTGAGTAGGAGGACAGCTTGCCGTTCAGCTTGAGTCTTCCCATCTTCTCCGCACCCCATAGCGCGACCTGCTTTACGGACGAGCCTGCGCGCTTGGAGACGGCTAGCTGCTTGATCAGTCTCTTCTCTTCCTCCAGGGTCTGCAGGTACATGGTGAGAAAGCTGCCGAAGGAATTTCCCTTGTTGCTCCCTTGCGACCGCTTTGCCAGCTCGATCTCACCGGTCAGCAGTGCGAGGTGGTCGCTGAGATAAATCCGGAGGTACTTCTCTGTCTCCTGGGTCATCTATCTATATAAGGGCGTATCTGCGGAGGAGGGGTTCGATTTGTGGGTCGCGCCCCCTGAACTCCCTGAACACCTCGGCCGGGGGCCGGGTTGCTCCTAGCTGGAGGAAGGTCTCTTTGTATTTGCGTCCCGTCTTGCCGAGTGCGTCTGGATCGGCTCCCGCCTCCTCGAAAGCAGCGAACGCGTCGGCGCTCATGACCTCCGCCCATTTGTAGCTGTAATAACCGGCAGCGTATGGGCCGCTAAAGATGTGTCCGAACTGGCAGATGAACCTATTTTCCGGGAGGGGGTCGATCAACGAGTACGCGGGTGCCATCTCCTGCACGCGGTCGTTCGGCTTGACCGCGCCGGAAGGGTCGAGCCGGTGGTAGATCTCCATATCCAATGCCCCGAGGAAGACCTGACGCAGCATTCCGTAGCCCGCCATGTGGGTCCGGGCGGCTACAAGCTTGTCGAACTTTGCCTCTGGGAGACGCTCTGCGGTTTTGTAATGCTTCGCTAGACCAAGGATCGTTTTCCGGTCATACACCCATTCCTGCATGAACATGCTGCAAACCTCGATGGCGTCCCATTCCAGGTTGGTCATTCCGGCCGCCTCTGGGAAGTCCACCGCGGTCAGCATGTGCTGGAGGCCATGACCGAACTCGTGAAACAACGTGCTGACCTCTCCGAAGGTCATAAGAGACGGCGCGTCTGACGTTGGGGGCGTTTGGTTGCAGCAGAGGTATGCCACGGGGGTCCTCACCGATCCATCCTCGTTGACTTCCCGGCCCCACAGCTCATTCATCCAGGCGCCGCCCCTCTTCTCGGCAGGTCGGCTGTACGGGTCGAAGTAAAAGGAAGCGATGTGCTCGCCCGACTCTTCGAAGACTTGGAAGAACATGACGTCTGGGTGCCAGCCTCGCGCTTCTCCCGGCGCCGGCTTGACTGTTACGCCAAACAGTCGGTTGGTGATCTCGAACAGGCCGTCGAGGGCCTTGTCGAGGGGGAAGTAAGGCCGCAGCTCCTCGGTCGAGATGTCCAGGTGTTTCTCGCGATAACGCTCGGACCAGAACATGAGGTCCCAGTGCAGCATCTCGAATGCGGGATCGCCGAGTTCTTCTCTCGCGAAGTCCTCGAGCGTCTTCCACTCTTCCTGAGCCTTGGCGTAGGAGGCGGTTCTCAGCTGCTCCTGGAAATCGTCGACGGCTTCCACGGATGGAGCCATCTTGCGGGCCAGGCTGACCTCGGCATGCGTTTTGTAGCCAAGAAGATTTGCGCGCTCGAGTCTGAGCTTGAGCATCGCATCGATTACCGGCTGGTTGTCGAAATCGCCTTCCGAGGCCAAAACGACTGAGTCACGAAGAACCTTCTCGCGAAGGTCTCTGCGCTTTGCGTGCTGCAGGAACGGCAGATAAACCGGGCCGTCCATTGTGACGAGCCAGGGTCCGGACTCCGTAGAGGCTTCGAGCTTCTCGTCCTTCTCCTGCGCCTTCTTCTCCGCCGCTTCGGCGAGCCTTTGCAACAGGTTTTCGGGCAACCCATCGATCTCATCCTTCGAGTGCAGCCACAGCTCGTAGCTCTTGGTTGCGTCTAGCAGGTTGTTCCCATACTTGGTGGATAGGCTCGAGAGTTCCCGTTCGATCTCTGTGAAGCGTTCGGCTTTCTCCCCTTCGAGGCCCACGCCATTTAGCTCGGCATCGCGCACCTCGATCTCCACGATCCGGCGCTGGGGCTCGGGAAGCCGATCCCAATCCTGCGACTCGGTCAGCTCCCTAAGGGCTCGGTAGCGCGGTTTGCTCATAGAAATTCTTAACGCGGCGTCGACTACCTTTGGTTGCACTTCCTCGTACGCGGTTCGCAGTTCAGGGCTGTTCCGAACCGCGAGGAGGTGGGCGACGATGCCCCAGGCGTAATTCAGGGGGTGCTGAATGCGCGTAACTTCCCTCACAGCAGAGTTCCAGGTCGGTTCGATCGACCGTTCATGCTCGTCGAACTTGCCCAGCATCTCATCGAGGATCTGGCTAATGCCAGGGACGACATGCTCGGGGGTGATGTCATCGAAGGGCGGAAGCTGATCATGCTTCAGAAGGGGGTTGTCTGCGACCAAGGTGGACTCCTTACGAGGACTAGAGGGAAGAACGGATTCTAGAACGTCGGGCCCTCGAGCTGTTCTGTGGCGTAATCTCCTTGTGGTTGTGGCCTGAAGCCGAAAGGACGGGGGCAGTGATGAAGCGGAAAGTCGACGTAAGCGAGGACGAGTGGCGCGAAAAGCTTGATCCCGAGCGCTACAACATTCTTCGTAAGAAAAGTACAGAGCCCCCATTCACGGGCGCCTACGTCAACAACAAAGAGACCGGGATGTATCAATGCGGGGCATGCGGAGAGGATCTGTTCAGCTCTGAGACCAAGTACGACTCCGGGTCCGGCTGGCCCAGCTTCACCGAGCCAGCAGTGGCCGAAAACATCGAGCTAGCCGAGGACAAGAGTTTGTTCACGAAAAGGACGGAGGTCCTGTGTCGCTCCTGCGGCTCGCACCTTGGGCACGTTTTCAACGACGGTCCCGGGCCGAATGGACTGCGCTACTGCATCAACTCCGCATCTCTGGACTTCGAGTCGGAGGACGCCAAGAGTTCCTAGCTAACCTGCAGCTTCCCTGCGGGCGTGATCACGCAGTTGACGTAACTTCCCTCGGGCACCCAGGTGTGGTCCCAGACAACGCACGACTCGAGACGCGCGCCGCTGTCCACAACCGCGGCGTGTCCAACGACGCAGTTAACGAGCTCGGCGCCTTCTGTTTCAGCTGCTGCACCGACGTAAGCCTTCTGACTCAAAGTCACGGGCTCGTCCCCGGCCGCGGGAGGAACCGGTCCCAACTCCTTGGACAATGCGTCGAGGTTCGAGGAGAGATGAGACGCCGGCGTTCCGATGTCCTGCCAGTACCCCGTCCACTCGAGGGCGGCGACGTCTGAGGGGCGCTCGTTAAGGGGCTTGAATACGGACTCGAAGATTCCGCTTGCGCCGTCGGGAATCAAGTCCAGGAGCTCCTTATTGAAAACAGCCGTGCACCCATACGTCCAGCCGTCCTCGACATGCTCCCCGTGATCAACAAACCTCATTACGGATCCATCCCTAATCACGAGGTCGGGCTCGTCGTTCTTACAAGGAACAGCCAGGACCGTAGCGACTGCTTCTTGTTGCCGGTGAAGCTCGACAAGTTCCTGCACCGGAGCGGATGAGACAACATCTGCGTTTGTAACGACAAAGTCATCATCGAGATGTTTAGCCATTGCTTTTAGCGCACCCGCTGTCCCATAGGGCTCCGGTTGCTCGTTGAACTGCAAGATTTGTACGTCCAACAACGTTTCGGCTTCTTTTAGATATGCACTCAGCAAGGGGGCGTGATGGTGCATGTTGACGCATACTGTGTGTATACCCGCTTCGGTAAAGGCCCTTAATCGCCAGGAGATTACGGGCCTGTCGAGGAGTGGAAATAGCGCTTTCGGTTTTGTTAATGAAAGCGGACGCAGTCTTGTGCCGGCGCCGGCGGCAAGCACGACACCGATCAAAGCGGCATGGCGTTGGATAGAGGATTCATCCGATTTCGTACGATATCGTCACGTTCTTCGATCAGTTTCCGAACATCATTCGGAAATTTGTGCCTACACAGCTAGGAGCCAAAAATAAACAGAAACGTTAAGCGCGGTGGTGTTTGGCTGCTTTGCGCGCTCGCGCTTCTCATGGTGATTGCATCGCTCCCTGCAGGCGCCCAGGAGGTTCCTACTCCGGTTCCAACCAACCTCGTGCCGCCCACCTCATCCCCGTCTCCGTCTGAAGAGCCCCAGGAGCCCCCGCCGAGGGAGGAGGCCCCGCCTCAGGATTCCCCGCAGGGCCAGCCCGCGCCGAGTGGCGGCACTCCCTTCCCAGCACCTGCTGCCGGGACGGCCGATGCATTTCCCCTTGCCATACCGAACATCCCCCGTTCCGCTTCAATGACGACGGGAAGGCTCATTCAAATACTGGCTCCGCTCGCAGAACGCGGGATGCCCCTGGAGGAGGCGCTTGTTATGGCTAGCGCTCCATTTCCGGTCGCGGGGCAGGCAGTGTTCTCACACGACTTTGGATTTCCGCGATACACGCCGTTTCCGCACCTTCACGAAGGTACCGACATCTTCGCCGCACCCGGAACTCCGATCGTCGCGTCGGCCCCCGGTGTCGTCGCGGGGTTTGGCGTTACTGGGATCGGGGGCCTGTCGGTTTGGCTTTCAGGTGACGATTCGCATGGGTACTACTACACCCACCTCATCGGCTTTGCCCCTGGATTGCAACAAGGCCAGCGCGTCGATGTCGGAACCGTAATCGGATACGTGGGGAACACCGGGAACGCCATCTCGACCCCTGCTCACCTGCACTTCGAGATTCATCCGCCCATCGTCGACCGTAAAGGGAGAATCCTTGCGGGCGGCGCACAGTCTCTTCCGAACGGACTTGCTTACACCAGCACGCCTCCTGCCGACCCAAAGCCTTATCTGGACGCATGGCTGCGGCAGGCGGAGCAAAGGGCTCAAGCTTTGGTCATAGAGCTCGTCCAGCGTTACGCCGTGGTATCTCGGCAGGTTCACTTTTCGAGAAAGGTGGACGACATCTTCCCGGCCCCCGCTGCCGATAATCAGTCCGGTGAGTTGGTGTGGCTTGCTCTAATGCAGCCCGAGCTTGCGGCGCTCGGTATCAGCAAGGAGAGCTTGAGCGAACGTCCCTCTGGACTTGCGACTACCGATTACGGACGCCGGAAAGAGGCAGTCAAGATTGCAGTGCAGAACTACTACGTTCGTCTCGCCACCTTTACGCGATCAGGCTCATTCGGGCTTGCAGTGCCAGCTCAGTAACTTTCTAGCCGAGCGCGCTCTTAATCTTCTCGCCGATATCGCTTAAGGCCGCGCCGTCTGCCGGGGTGGGCGTGCCCGGGGGCCGGAGTCCATCGTTTTCCCAGCGCGGGACCAGATGCATGTGGAAGTGATCTACGCTCTGCCAGGCTGCTCTGCCGTTCGCCTGAAATAGATTGAGCCCATCGGGCTCGAGTGCTTTCTTGAGGGCCGGCGCAATCTTGTGGACCGCGCGCATCACAGCCTCCGCCCCCTCCAGCGACAGTTCGAAAATCGTGACGGCGTGCTCCTTGGGAACCACGAGACAGTGGCCCTTGCCCCAGGGAAATATGTCCATGAACGAAACCACGAGGTCGTCCGAGTAAATGGTGGTGCTCGGCGCGTCGCCGTTGATGATGTCGCAGAAGATGCAGTCCGCGGGCTCCTGGCTCATCTGTAGTTAGTGAACTGCAGGGGGATGCCGAAGTCCTCTTCCTTAAGAGCATGCATGACTTTCTGAAGATCGTCCTTTGACTTCGACATGACCCTTACCTGATCTCCCTGCACCTGACTCTGAGCCTTCGTTCCCAGGGTTTTGATGAACTTGTTGAGGGCCCGGGCCTTTTCGTCGGTTATCCCGTGAACGAGGTCGATGGTGGCCCGGTAAGTGTTGCTCGCCGCCGGCTCGATTTTGCCGACGGACAAGGCTTTGAGGGATACACCTCTTCGGACCATCTTTTCCTTGAGCACATCGATTGCAGCTTCAATCCGGCCCTCACTGTTGCTGCGAACCTCGATCGTTTGCCCTTCGTGTTTGATTTCGGTGCCGGTGTTCTTGAAATCGAATCGCTGAGTGATCTCTTTGCGGGTCTGATCGAGGGCATTGGTGAGCTCGGCAGTGTCGATCTCGCTTACAACGTCGAATGAGAATTGAGCCAATGGAGTGTCCTTTTTTAGGGCCGCTCATCTCCAAAAGCTGGGGAGGAGGCAGGCGGCTGTTAAATTGGAATGAGCGGCGACATCTTAGAACTTGAGCGCCGGGTGGGGTACCTAAGTGGCCAAAGGGAGCCGGCTGTAAACCGGTTGCGCAAGCTTCGGAGGTTCGAATCCTTCCCCCACCACGTCAGCGAACGCCTATTAGAACCGCGCTCCGGCCAGCCAATCTCCGCGTTTCAGAAATTGACGCACTCCTGCTAGAGACGTCGATCCGGAACTTCAGCTATTCCGACCCCGACGACTAAGCCATCTGGCTCAGGTTCGCAACCCGGCCCGCACCCATGATCGAGACCGACATAAGTCTTATTCAGGAGGTCTCGCCATGGGAAAGACCACGAGGATCGGCCACGACGACGAGGTAAAGTCCCTGATCACGCCGGTCGAATTGGGTGATGGGGTGCCACAGAAGAAGCAAGAGACCGTAGCCCTGCCGGTCGGCACGGTGACGCTGCTGCTGGCCGACGCGGAGGGGTCGACTCGCCTCTGGGAGTCAGATCCAGAGTCCGTCGCTCCAGCCACCCGCAGCCACGACCGCATCGTCGATGAGGCGATCGGGCGAAACGCGGGCGTCAAGCCGAAGGACCAGGGCGAGGGCGACAGCTTCCTCGCCGCCTTCAGCCGGCCTTCTGATGCACTCGCAGCCGCGCTCGAGATCCAGCAGACGCTCATCGCAGAAGGATCTCCAATCCGCCTGCGGATGGCGCTTCATACCGGGGAGGTCCAGCTTCGGAATGAGTCCAACTACATCGGGGTGGCCATAAACCGCACGGCTCGCATCCGTGCGGCCGGGCACGGGGCACAGATCCTTCTGTCTCAGGTCACCCACGATCTGGTTGCCGATCGTCTTCCTATGGGAGTCACCTTCAAAGACCTCGGTGTCCATCGGCTCAAAGACCTTTCGCGGCCCGAACGCATCTTTCAAGTTCTCCATCCCGACCTCCCCCATGAGTTTCCCCTGCTCCGTTCGCTCGACTACCTTCCCAACAACCTTCCGGTCCAGAGAACCTCGTTCATCGGACGAACCAGGGAGCTGGAGGAACTGCAGTCGCTGCTCGATGCGACCAGGCTCCTGACGCTTTCCGGCTCAGGTGGGGCCGGCAAGTCGCGCATCGCACTGCAGCTGGGAGCGGAGGTTCTCGACCGGTTCGAGGAGGGAGTTTGGTTCGTCGCTCTGGCTCCGGTTCAGGACGAAGAGGGTGTGGCCAAACAGACCGCAACGGCGCTGGGCCTCGCCGAAACCCAGACCGGGCTGCTGCCCAAATTCATCGGTTCTAAGAAGATGCTGGTGATCCTGGACAACGCCGAGCATGTCCTGGACGCCACGGGAAACCTCTCGGCAACCCTCCTCGACTCATGCCCGGAGTTGCGAATTGTGGTCACGAGCCGGGCGCCCTTGGCGATCGAAGGGGAAACGACCTACCGGGTACCCTCTCTGACCCTCCCAGAAGAGGACTCACGGGTTCCGATCGAATCGCTCTCCGAATACGAAGCGGTCCAGCTTTTCATGGACAGAGCGGCGAAGGCGCGGCCGAACTTCAAGCTCGACGCTCAAAACGCCGAGATGGTCGCCAAGATCTGCCGGAGGCTCGGCGGGATCCCGTTGGCGCTGGAGCTCGCGGCGGCGCGAATTCGGGTCTTGTCGCCCCATCAGATCCTGGAAGGTCTGGCTGACCGTTTCCGGCTGCTCACCGGAAGCACTCGCGCGGTGATGCCTCGCCAGCAGACGCTCCGAGCCTCGGTCGATTGGAGCCACGACCTCCTCGACGAAACTGAGAGAGGAGTCTTGCGTCGTCTTGCCGTCTTCTCCGCTCCGTTCGATCTCGATGCAGCCGAGGTGGTTGCGTCATCGGAAGCACTACCGGGCCTCCAGGTGCTCGACGTCCTCACGCAGCTCGTGGACAAGTCGCTCGTCGTCGCCGGCGAGGGAGAGACGACCACGCGCTACTCGATGCTCGAAACCATCAGGGAGTATGCGACGGAGCGCCTCGACGACTCCGGCGAGAAGCGGGAGGTCCTCGAGCGGCACCGCGACCACTACCTGCGATGGATCCAGGCGACGGACGACTTCCTCTATTCCGAGTGGACCGACCCGGACGTCGATCTGGCGGAGACCCTTCATGTCTCGCAGTGGCAGAACGCCGAGTCCGCCCTCGAGTGGACCCTGGACACCGGTGACGGCGCCACCCCGTTCCGGTTCCTGGCATCGGGGTTGTGGGGTGCCCACATGGGGGCCGGCCGGGATTGGCAGCGGCACTTCGAACGTGCCGACGAGATCGCTCCGGAGCCCTCGGTGGACAAGGCCCGAGCCTACGGGCAGGCAGGGATGCTGAGTTTCCTGTACCCCGATTGGAGCGCTTGGGCCTCCCACGCCTTCGTGGGTCTGGAGATGCTGAGATCGTTCCCGGAAGTGGAGAGCGGCAAGTACCTTCCCTCTGCTCTGTCCTGGGCTGGGGCTGTCGCCGTCTATTCCGATCGAGCGAAGGCGCGGGCGCTCTTGGAGGAAGGCGTCGAAGCCTCCGACAGATACGGCGATACCTACTGGCGCGCCGATAACGAGGTGACACTGGGGTTCCTCAGAGTGATGCAGGGCGAGGTCGACGAGGGACTCGCAGATCTGCGTTCCTCCGTTGACGCGGGGCGCCGCATCAAGAACATGCACCTGTTGAGCTATGCGCTCTTCTCGACCGGGCTCAACTACTACCTGCTCGGCCGGACCGAGGAAGCGCTTCCCTATTACGAGGAAGCGATCCCATCGATGAGGCGGTACCGCCCAGAGAAGGTGTGGCTGCAGTGGGCTCTGGATCACATCAGTGGCATCCTCATCGAGCTCGACCGGGCGGGTGAAGCGCGGGCTTATCTCGAAGAGGCCATCGAGGTGTCGCGAGACTACGATCTCGAAGGGGGGAACTACTGGCATGTCCTGCTGAGCCTCGCCCGCGTGGAGGAGCTGGAAGGTTCGATCGATCAGTCCAGGACTCGGTACTCGCAGGTGGCGGAAGCAAACAAAGCCGACCCTTGGACCCACTCACCGGCGCTTTCGCAGCTCGGCCACCTCGAATCGCGGCAGGGCGAGACCGAAAGAGCTGAAGACCTCTTCAAGCAGGCGCTGACGGAGGCCAGAGAGATCGAGCCGCGAATGACCCTGACTGGAAGGGTCCACCCCCAGCCGATCCTTGTTCCCGTTCTTGGCTTCGTAGATCTTGCGCTCTCGACCAACCCCGCCCGAGCCGCCCGCCTCCTGGGATTCTCTGAATCCTGGATCGAGAAGCACGAGATCGTGCTCCCTCGTCAACGGCAACGGCTCAACGAGAAACGGTTGGAAACTCTGAAGGACACGTTGGGTGCGCACCGGCTCGAGGCTGAACTCCAAGGGGGCAGCGCCTTGGCCATGGAAGACGCGGTCTCCTACGCCCTCAGTGAGGATGCTTCACCTGTAAGCCGTGCCCTTCTCGAATCGGATCACATAGAGGAGTTGCTCCGCAGCGAACCTGGAATCGATGAACCCGTCTCGGATGAGGTGATCGAGGCTCTGACCACGACGGAGCTTTCCGTTCCTCACGCGATCTTGACGGTGGCGCGGGCGATAAACCTCGTGGCTGACGATCCAGCCGCGGCGGAGCTGCTCATGCACTCAGTCCTGGATACGATCGTCTCTCTCGATGCCCCGGCTCTGTCGGCCGTCTCCCTCCGTCTACTGGCAGACGTCGCATCGAGGCAAGAGAGCTACGAAGAGTCGGCGCGACTCTTGGGCGCGGCACAAGCTCTCCGGGAATCACCCGAGGGTGAGCCGGCATCATGGATTGAAGTCGCGCGTGATGGACTGGGAACGGAAGCATTCGAGTCGGCCCGCGAGGAAGGCAAGCGCATGTCCGCCAGAGAGGCCGCCGAATACGCCTCGAGAGGTCGCGGCAAACGGAGTCGCCCATCTGCCGGGTGGCAAAGCCTTACGCGAACCGAAGCCCGCGTCGCCGAACTTGTCGCAGAGGGGCTCACGAATCCGCAGATAGCGGAACGATTGTTCGTGTCGAAGCGGACGGTGCAGACGCACCTCTACAACATCTTCACCAAGCTGGACCTGAAGAACAGGACCGAGTTGGCAACAGAATTAGTCAAAAGGAGATCCAAAGCTTAGGGGGGTGAAGCGCACGTGACCGCCGCGCCAGCGTCCAGGTACCCGGGCGCGACCGGAGGGACGGAATTCCGGTGAGGCCTAGGATTGTGAGGTTCGTGGGTTCACTCTGTCGCCAGTATCGTTTCCAGCAGGTGAAAGCGCTCTGCTAGTGACCGCTCACCTCTACCGAGATAGCCTCTTGCTCGAAACCGGACGAGAGAAGAGCGCAGTGCAAGAAGTCAGACGTTTGACGCCCGCGGCGTTCGAGCATTACTACACTCTCCGAGGCGCCGGTCTCGTCGAAGCGCCCGCTGCATTCACGACGGACGCGTCGGCCTGGCTGGGCGCGGACAGGGTAAAGGTTGAGCGTCACCTCGAGGCCAGCCGTGATGACCCGAGCAGGCCCATCTTTGGTGCGTGGAGTGACGGCGAGCTCGTCGGTCTCATTGGACTCAGCCGTGAGCCCCGCGAATCTGTTTCGCACAAGGCGAGCCTGTGGGGCCTCTACGTATCTCCGAATCATCGGAGACAAGGCCTCGGGCGCAGCTTGTTGGCAGAGGCCATATCTGCGGCGCGAGATCTCCCAGGGTTGCGGCAACTACGCGCAGTGGTCCCGACGGCTTGCGACGCTGCAATCGGCCTCTTCAAGAGCTTGGGCTTTGAAGAGTTCGGGCTGGAGCGTGATGCCCGTTGGGTGAACGGCAGGTTCCATGACCAGCTCTATCTCTGGCTTCTCTTCCGTAATGCTGAAGATTCGTGAACCAGATGACGATGCTGTTATCACGCACGTCGGCGAGCTCCAGACTAGTTAACAATCGGATAGAGCCGACCGTAAACGGCTGCCGCCCCCGGGACCGTTAGACAGGCTGACTTATGACGCTGGTTCGTGACATGAGGAACGATGACGCGGACACAACCGTGGTCCGCGACCTGTTCTGGGAATATCTCCAGTGGGCTAACGGGATGGTTAACGACGAGTTCAAGGTCAACTTCGACATCGCCGCGATGCTCGAACAGGACATGCAGACCTTGGACAAGTTCGCACCCCCACTTGGCCGGATCGTGCTCGCCGTCGAAGGGAAATCAGTTCTTGGCTTGGGCTGTCTGAAGCGTCTAAGACCTGGCATAGGGGAGATCAAGCGGATGTTCGTCCGTCCAGCAGCCCGCGGAACTGGTCTTGGACAGGCGCTGCTGAACGCACTGTTGGCGCATGCTGAGGTGGCGGGTTACTCAGAGGTGTGGTTGGACAGCGCGGGCTTCATGAAGGCTGCTCACGCTCTCTACCGCGCCGCCGGGTTTCGGGATATTGATCCCTATCCTGAGAGCGAAATCCCTTCAGACTTCCAGAAGCATTGGGTGTTCATGGCGAAAGACCTTCGGTCTGTGTAGGAGGAGGATAAGACGTTCGAACCTTGGGTCAGCGTTTGCTGATCTCGCCTACCTGTTCTATCCGCAGCGGTACTCCGTCGATCTCTTCTGGCAGCACGGCCCTGGTCGGCCCCGACAGGTTTACTTTCACGCACCATCCGGTGCCAAGGCGAGCGATCCCTATGCCGTTGACGCGGCGGTTTCGCGCGAGCAGCGACTCTGCTTTCAACTTGGCAGCCCGAGCCTGCTGAATGGTGGGCGGGTTCTTAGCCGTCGACGCCATTCCGATCCAAAACCAACTCTGCTTTGAGTTTGCTCAGCACGGCAGTAAAAGGATTCGCATAAGTAAGGCCCGCCCCGTTGCTGCCGCCTTGATCGCTGCCGGCGAACAGAAGTCCTAGCGCAAGGCGTTCACGTTTAGTGAAGATCAGCGAGCCGCTGTCTCCTCCCTGGCTGAAGGGTTTCAAGGCTGAGGAGCTTTCGATTTCGATCTGGTCATCGAATCGGATGTTTCCCATGTCGTATGCAACCACGACGTTGTCTAGCTCAAAGGCAGAGATGCGGCCACTCGTGCGCCCCGTTGTCCTGCCCAGTTTCTCGACTATCTCGAATTCGCTGAGATCAGGTCCCACCACTCCGGCAAGCTTGCCTCCTCCTCGCAGGACCGACGGATCAAAGTCGATCCTCTTTGAAAGGATCGCCAGCGCTGCGTCCACCTGGTTGCGCCCCGTCTTCTTGAGCTTTACGAACGGCCCGAGCTTGCCCACGACGTCCTGAGACTTTTTGCCGCCGTCGTAGGTGCCGGGCTGCAGAATCGCATCTCCCTGCTTAGCGGCGTCTTCGTTGGCGAGGACATGGTTGTTGGACAAGAGGCAGATGTCACCTCCGCGCTTTAGCTTCACGAAGCATCCAAGCGTGCCCGCGGTGATGAGGTGGTGACCGATCGAAGTGCCGATGCGAAGGGGCCTTACGCGCGTTTGCTCCCAGGGGGCTTGGCGGACCACTCGCCCCACGTACCGAACGTCGACCTCATTCTTCGCCTTCTTGCGAATGGTCTCCACAAGGTCATCTGTCTCTGCACCGCGTCTTTGAACTCGTAAGGCGAGCCGGAATCGATTCTGACCTGCAGGGGTTACACCCAAAGCCACCGTACGTTGAACTCGGTCCAGGGCGTCTGTGGCTTGTGCAGGCACTCCGAGTCGTTTTGCGCTCGGCAATTTACTGAGGAGAAGCTCATGCTTCAATTCCCGTACGGAATTTAGGTGCACGAGAAAATTATGCCGCTCTGGGCCGGGCGTAGCCTAATTACCTAAAGTTCTACACAAGATTCATCTGCGTGAAAGAATCCCTTTGTGTATCTGAACAAGATCGTCTGCGCCGCGCTCTGCGTGAGTCTCCTGCTTGTGGGTTGCCGCAGGAACGCAGATGTCGAATACGGTGACGACGCCAAGAAGGGGAAGGCTGCAAGTGTCGATGCCTGCTCTTGGTTCACTAAGCAGAACGCTGAGGCCATGCTCAGCGGCAAAATCACACAAACGTCTTCTCCCGTTAAGGGTTCAATTTTGGGCGATTGCATCTACGTATCAGAGCAGGGGGCATCGGCCTCGGTTACTGCCAGACCAGCGGCTGAATATGCGAAGACGGTCGAGTCTTACAAAGAGGGGGCCGAAGAGGTCCCCGATGTCGGCCGGCCGGCAGTTTGGTCACCGAAAGTCGGTCTCTTAGTGCAACTGAACGATGTCTATATGGCTCAGGTCCTCGTGAGCCACGAAGGGCTCAACAAGGAGCTCTCGGTTCAAATGGCCAAGATAGTTGTAGAGAACGCTTCCTAGGTCCACTAGATCCGCCGTCGAACCAAGGTCACCATGAATCGGACTCTGCGCGCTGCCTTATTTCTCGTGTTCGCCGTCACCGGCGCCTCGGCGCTTATCTTGCAAGTCGTCTGGCAACGAGTCATCTCGATGCACGCTGGCGTCGATCTGTACTCGATCACCACGGTCGTTGCCGCGTTCCTTGGGGGCATTGGTCTTGGCAGCATTTCAGGAGGGTGGCTCGCCGACAGGCTCGGCCCCCGAAAGTCGATCCTGACTTTCAGCCTTTCGAACGCGGGCATTGGGGCCTTTTCTCTGATCAGCATCTGGCTCTTCTACGACGTGTACCGCGACTCGATTGTCCCGCTCGAGTCGGAGGGGGTCGTTTCGTTCTTGTTTCACTTCGCCCTCCTTTTGATACCGACCTTCCTGATGGGACTTTCGCTCCCGCTTGTATCTAGAGGAGTCGTCGGGCACATAGAGGATGCCGGCCCGCTCATCGGGCGCTTGTACGCCGCCAACACGGTCGGTGCTGCAAGCGGAGCTGCCGTATCCGGCTGGTTTCTCCTCGGCAACCTTGGGTTCGAAGGGTCGGTCAGAGTCGCTGCGTCATTGAATCTCGGGGCGGCATTAGTGGTTCTCGCGTTATGGAAATCCATCTCTGAGCGCGCCGACTATCCGGCCGGCACATCGCCGCACGGAAATACCGCGGAATCTCGAGGCCGCGGTGCTGGCGGGTGGATCATCCTTTACGCGATCACGGGTGCCATCGCCCTCGGACTCGAGGTGGTTTTCTTCCGGATCGTCGACGGAGTTATCAGGTCGAACTCGTACACCTTCGCCCACGTTCTGTCCCTTTACCTCGTTCTATTCGCGGCAGGAGCGGCTCTTGGCGCGCGAACCCTTCGCAAACGAAAACCGAACCCGGCTCGAGCCTTCCTTCTTCTGCAGTCGCTCGTGGGGCTGAGTGCGCTGCTTGGCCCGCTCCTTCTCATTCGGGCCCCGCGACTTGCCGGGTTGGGCAACGAAGCCCACTCCTACTTCTCGTCGCATGGGTATCTCGACGGGTTCAGTCTCAACAACGCTGGAGATTACGCAAAGCTCGGATTTGCATACCTGGTGGCTCCGTTGCTCTTGATGGGGTTGCCTGTCCTTTGCATGGGGGCCTCATTCCCATTCGTGCAGGCCCTCGTCGCAAGCGACCTCGGGCACCTTGGAAGGCGCACAGGCCTGCTGCTTTTTGGAAATGTTGCCGGTAACGTGGTGGGAACTCTCCTAACAGGCTTCGTTCTGATCGACGCTTTTGGAAGCTTTGGCACGTTAAGGATCCTGGGGTCGGTTCTCATCACTGCCGCGATTGCGGGGGCCTGGCTCTCGAGAGGACAAAAGCGTGGCCTCGCAGTTGCTCTGGCTCTTGTGATTCTCATGGTCGTTGGGGCGTTTGCTGCACCGAGCAACGAGGCGGCGTGGGCCTTCATGCATGCAGCCCCGCTGGATCAAATCGATGTCGAAGAGGACAGCTCTTGCGCGAATGCGCTGAAACAGACCGAAGGCTTCTCTGAGATGTACGTGAACGCCGCGTCTCAGAACGGATACCCCTTTGATGACTTTCACGTCCTGATCGGGTTGACGCCAGTGTTGATGCACGATTCCCCAGCACGCGGGCTCGCAGTGGGACTCGGAATCGGTGCCACAACGTACGGCCTTATGCAGGACCCCCGAGTGGATCTGGTCGAAACAGTCGAAGTTTGCGGAAAGGAAATCGATCTTCTTAGAACCCTCTCCCACGAGAACGCGTGGGAGTTGGAGTTCATGTTCGAGGACCAGCGCATAGACCTGCTTGTGGGGGACGGGAGAAAGCACTTGCTTCGAGCTTCTCGAGAATTGGACGTTGTGACGATTGACACACTGCGGCCTACCTCGGCGTTCAGCGGGAACCTGTATTCAGTCGAGTTCTACGAGCTTGTCGCGAGCAAGCTGAGGGAGGGAGGGCTGATCGCCCAATGGGCACCGACTTCAAGGGCGCTCAACTCACTTCAGAGTGTTTTTCCCCATGTGGTGCAATTCAGCGTCGAGAGCTACAACAACTCGGTGTTCGTAGTGGGGTCGAAGAACCCCTTCACTTTTGACCGGGCGGGTGTGCTCGGCAGGTTCGACGCCCTCGGCCCCGAGCTCAGGTTCTCCGAATCGCAAGCCCAATCGCTCAGACATTTCTTCGAGTCGGTCGAGCCGCAGTCGGCACCTCCTGCCAACGCCCGCTCAGATCAGTTGAACAGGGACCTGTTCCCGCGCGACGAGTACTTCCTCAATAACTAGTGCGCCGCGATGATAAGGGGAGGTTCAGCGGCGCCCAGTCAAAGAAGTTCTCCGGTTTACCCTCCCCCATGTGGGGGAGGGTAGATATGCTAGAAGAACGTCTTTAGGGGTCAGCAGGCGTCATTCAAAAGGAGGGTGCATGAGTAAGTTGCGCGTTGGAATAATCGCGGTAGTAGCTCTATCGATCCTGGTGGCGGTTCCCGCTCTCGCGGGCACAGCCGGTTTTCAGGCTGGAACCCCTGCGCTTCCGGCTCATGTTGCGGGTAATCCCGAGGCAGTGCCTTACGAGAGCGGTCTTGCGATTCCGCTCAAAGCCGATCGGCCGGCATGGCTGACCCCCGAGATCGAGGCCGAGCTGGATCGAAATGGTCAGGCCGCCGCCCCGGTAGACGCACCGTTGCCTAGCCAGGTCGGCATCCGTCCCGGGAGCGAGATGGTTCTTCCCGTCGGCTGCACGATGAACTTCATCTTTCAGAAGTCCGGTGTTTACGCCATCGGTACCGCAGGCCACTGCGTGAAGGTGGGAGACGACGTCACCCTCTTGACCCTGGCTCCGGGAACCGAGAACCCGGTCCTCGTACGAATCGGCAAGACCGTAGTCAGCAAGGACGCGGGGGTCGGTAACGACTTCGCCCTGGTGGCGATTCGCCCCGAGCTCCAGTCCTGGGTTTTCCCAACGATCGCCGGTGTCGGCGGTCCCTGTGGAGCCTTCTACGGATCCGGCATAGAGACCGTGTGGCATTACGGGCACGGCCTGGGAATCGGAACCGGAGGCACCCCGAGAGCCGGATACGCACTCGGTTGGAAGACCGACTCGTTTGGTTGGGGCAGCCCCGCGATCTATGGGGACTCCGGTAGCCCTGTCCGGGTAACCGACCTGAAGGCGGCTGGCAACCTGACCCACCTGCTTCCCCTTGTTGGGAGCGTGCCCAGCACATGGATCAAAGACTGGTCCGGTACCGCCAGCGTCATCGGCGGAACTCGCATCGGCAAGATGTTGCAGCTGGCCAAGGGGTACTCGCTGGTCAACAGCCCGCTTTGCCTGTGAGCTGATCAGAACTATCAAATGAAGGCGGCCCCCGGTAGTCCGGGGGCCGCCTCTCGTAACCGTCGGTATCATGGGAAAGGCCCGCCCCCTTAGCTCAGACGGCAGAGCGCCGCCATGGTAAGGCGTAGGTCCGCGGTTCGATTCCGCGAGGGGGCTCGACCGGCTCCGCTAATGAGTTGGTAGCATCAGGGCGGCGTAGCTCAGAGGCAGAGCAAGCGGCTCATAATCGCTGTGTCGGCGGTTCGATTCCGCCCGCCGCTACTTGTGGGGATAATCTTTCCCCACTTGATTCGCGTAATCGAGTGGATCAGACGATGAACGGCCCCAAGCGGGCCAGAAGGGAAAGCAATGGGAAAGGCCAAGTTCGAGCGCACTAAGCCGCACCTGAACATCGGGACTATCGGTCACATCGACCACGGCAAGACGACGCTCACAGCAGCAATAACGAAGACGCTTACCGACAAGGGCTTCGGCGACTTCTTCACGCCGTTCGACAAGATCGACAAGGCCCCGGAGGAAAGAGCGCGAGGGATCACCATCACGATCGCTCACGTTGAATACGAGACGGAAAACCGTCACTACGCGCACGTCGACTGTCCAGGCCACGCCGACTACATCAAGAACATGATCACCGGTGCGGCCCAGATGGACGGCGCGATTCTGGTTGTATCGGCTGCGGACGGCACAATGCCTCAAACCAGAGAGCACGTTCTGTTGGCGCGCCAGGTCGGCGTTCCTTACATCGTCGTAGCGATGAACAAGGTCGACATGGTCGATGACCCCGAGATTCTCGAGCTCGTCGAGCTCGAGGTAAGGGAGCTCCTCAACAAGTTCGACTTCCCCGGCGACGACGCACCTGTCATTCAGGTGTCCGCGCTGAAGGCACTCGAGGGCGACGCGGATGCTCAGGCTCAGATCATGCAGCTGATGGACGCGGTCGACACCTCCATTCCGGAGCCGACTCGGGACGTGGACAGGGCATTCCTCATGCCAATCGAGGATGTCTTCTCCATCACGGGCCGTGGGACGGTCGTGACCGGAAGGATCGAGCGCGGGAAGGTCAAGGTCGGCGACGAGATCGAGATCGTCGGTATCCGCGAGAAGACGCAAAAGAGCGTTTGCACCGGAGTCGAGATGTTCCGCAAGGACCTCGGCGAAGGCATGGCCGGTGACAACGCGGGCGTTCTGCTACGTGGTATCGCCAAGGACGACGTCGAGCGAGGCATGGTCCTGTCGAAGCCGTCCTCGATTACTCCCCACACCGAGTTCGAGGGCCAGGTCTATGTTCTGACCAAGGAAGAGGGTGGACGGCACAGTTCGTTCCTCACCAACTACCGGCCGCAGTTCTACTTCCGTACAACCGACGTCACCGGCGCAGTCACTCTGCCCGAAGGCGTCGACATGGTTATGCCGGGCGACAACGTCCTGATCAAGGTCGCCTTGATCCAGCCGATCGCCATGGACGAAGGACTGCAGTTCGCGATCCGTGAAGGTGGCCGCACCGTCGGCGCCGGAAGGGTCACAAAGATCATCAAGTAAGCAGCTGGGGGCCGGGCCTGTTGAAGGCCCGGCCTCCTTTTCCTAGAAAGCTTTCGAATGGCCAGTGACAAGAGACCGCACGTCATCCTCGCCTGCGGCGAATGCAAGCGGCGCAACTACATAACCACCAAGAACAAGCAGCAGACGACCGATCGTCTCGAGCTCAAGAAGTACTGCCGTTGGTGCCGCAGCCACACCCCTCACAAAGAGACCAGGTAACCACCCGACCCGCGGGTCAAGTTTCCAATTAGGATTCGCTTCTTCGCGACCTAAGGAGAACTCAAATGGGACGACTCGACGACCGGGTAGCCATCGTTACGGGGGCCGGGCGTGGGATTGGAGCTGCCACCGCAACGCTCTTCGCGGCCGAAGGCGCATTCGTGGTTGTAAACGACGTCGATAAAGATCCGGCGGAGGAAACGGTTGGAGCAATTGCAAAGGCCGGGGGGCGCGCCTTTCTCAACACGGACAACACAGTCTCGGCTGAGGCAGCAGAGAATCTCATCAATCAAGCGATCGAAGAGTTCGGTCGCGTCGACATTCTGATCAACAACGCGGGGATCACCCGAGACAAGACCTTCCACAACATGAGCGAAGAGGCGTGGGACTTCGTCATGGATGTCAATCTTCGGACTGCCTACAACAACACCAGAGCGGTGGTGAACCACATGCGTGATGCCGCCAAGAGCGAGATGGCTTCCGAAGGCAAGCCCGCGTATCACCGCAAGATCACATTCACTTCGTCGACATCGGGGCTTCAAGGCAATCCAGGGCAGGCCAACTACGCGACCGCAAAGATGGGACTGGTCGGACTTGGAAGAACCCTGGCCGCTGAGCTGGGCAGGTTTGCGATCAACTGCAACGTTGTCGCGCCGGGTTTCATAGAGACCAGGCTCACCCAGGCAAAGGAGCAGTCCGAGGATCCGACCTTCGGCATCCCAGAGGGGCTCCGGAACATGGCCATGGCGCTGATTCCTATGGGCTACTACGGACAACCTCAGGATGTCGCCAACGCCCACTTGTTTCTGGCATCCAACGAGTCCGACTACATAACCGGGCAGACCCTTGTGATCGGTGGTGGTTTGGTCAGGTACTAGGCCCGCAGGCGGCGCCTCGAGCGTCTTTCTCTGAAGCCGCGCACTATCGACCAAATAAGGACCTCGAGGTTCAAGACGACCAGGGCTTCTGCAATTCGGAACTGCTCCACAAGAGTGCGCAGGGTCTCTCCGTCGCCAACCTGAGGGCCCCCCTGGACGGGCTGAACATCATTCAGCGCATCGACGGGCATCACGGCGCACGTGTTGGTGTTCCACTTGTACGCGCCGGTTATGTCTCTTTCGCTCAAGAAAAACGCTCTGCGGTCCCCCGGCTCCAGGTTGATTCCGCAGGAAAGCGCATCGGCGGGGGATCGCACCTTGACGGTAGAGGCGAAAGTGCCCTTCGCTTCCTTGTCTACCGCGATGAGGTAAATGACCTCCGAGGCCGAATCCCATCCACGCAGAAGATTCCATCGAGCGGGCTCGGCCGAGACAACTCTCCCGACAAACGACGCCTCGGTTTCGTGAATGAATGATGCCGGGTTGATCTCCTCAACGCATGAGCATGCAAGGCATGAAGGAGAGGAAGAGAAGAAGGCCAGCATGAGGATGATCGCTAGAGTAGCCAGACGCGAAAGGGCCCTATTCCGAATGGTCATTGTCGAGGACGTAACCTTTTCCCCAATGCCAAAGTCCAAATCTAGCGGTCTAAGAAGTGAATGACGTTCCAACTCGAGTGATCGAGGCATGCAAGCTCGGCGACCCTAAGGGTTTTGAGGAACTTGTGCGGCTTACGCACAAAGAGGTCTTCTCTCTGGCCCTTCGGCTGGCCGGCAACGAGCAGGATGCAGCCGACATCGCCCAAGAGACGTACGTGAAGCTGCTTCGAGCGATTCGCCAGTTCCGCGGCGAATCGAAGTTCTCGACCTGGCTCTACAAGGTGACGTCATCGGTGGCACTGACCCGGCTCAGAAAAAGAGCACGGGATGCCAACGTTCTTCTGGAGCGGGAGCAGTGGCATGCATTCCCGGCCCCCGCCTCGGCGGGGCCGGAGCGCAAGGCCGAAACGAGGTTGTTGCACGAACGGATCGACGAGGCGCTGGGTGAGCTGCCGGAGGGCTACAGGGCGGTAGTTGTGATGAAGGACATTTACGGTTTTCCGTTGGAGTACATAGGCAGGGAACTCGGGATCAGTGAAGGTGCAGCAAAAGTGAGACTTTTCAGGGCGAGGCAGCGTCTAAGACAGAAGCTGGGGGATATTGCCCCTGGAGCAGAACAAGGAGATCAAGATGCAGTGTCGTGAGGTGTTGGAGCAGCTGGCGGCGTACGCCGATGTCGAGGTCCTTCCGCGCGACCTGCAGGTTCACGTGGACGCGTGTGAGGACTGCCGGATCGAGCTCGCCGAGTACAGGACCCTGCTTGCCGCGACCCGTTCGATGCAGTCCGTCGCAGTCGAGACGCCGAGCTGGCTTCTGCCAACACTTACGTCCGTGGTTAGAGACAACGCCGAGGCACGAAAGGCCTCCAGGGAGCGTCTGGCAAAGCTCTCGGACCCGAAGGTCATTACCGGCGGAGTGCTCGTCGCAGCGGGAGTAGCGGGGGCCCTGCTCTTCCGAGGAAGGCGCAGACGCAAGCGAACTTTTGCAACAAGACTGCGCCAATCTATTGCAGGAGCCTGACGGTACATGCGATCATTTCCAATACCTCATTGAGCGCGGAGCAGAGTGCTTCGTCTGCATGATCGAAAGGGGGCAGCGATGACATACGCAAAGCAGTGTCCTTCCGGCCCCCGTCCTTCCTAACAGCTAGCTCAACTCCACAGTTGGACCGGGGGCCGGAAGGCCCATCCCATCTCAGCGCGGTCTTCAACCGCGCTCGGTCCAAGGAGTCTTCAGATTGCGCAAGCTTGTTGATGGTGAAGAAACAACCTCCGGACTGGTCGAGCCCATCGACCACGTCGACATGGAGGCCGTAAAGAGAAGACGAGCTTTTGTTTACGGAACGGACGACGACGAGTCCGCTGCCGCTCCGCGCTCGCGCCTCAGTAGCCTGGTCGAGGACGAATACGTCCCCGAATGGTTGCCAACAGAGGACTACATCGACGAGGAGATCGGACACATCAAATCCGGTAAGGAGGGCGACGTTGCTCTGGTCGAGAGGCGCTCTCCAACTAAGAGCTGCCTTCTTGCTTGGAAACGAATCCGTTCCCGTTCCCAGCGCGCCTTCAAGAACGACCAGATCTATCGCGAAGGAATCCGATTCAGATACGCCCGCGACGCCAGAGCTATAGAACGCGGGACTGCTTACGGCTGGAACCTCGTCAACAAGGCGTGGTTCTTCAGTGAGTTCGAGGCTCTCCAGCGCGTTTACGCCGCAGGTTGCTCGGTGCCTTACCCGGTGGAGGGCGACGCGAGTTTGCTCATGGAGTACATCGGCGACGAGGAGCAGGCTGCGCCCCGCCTGATCGATGCCCGCCTTACCAAGGACGAGGCCCACGAGTCCTTCGACTCGATCATGGCCGACATCAAGCGCATGGCCCTGGAGGGCATCGTGCACTGTGACCTGTCCCCGTACAACATCCTTTTCTGGAAGGGCAGGACCGTCATCATCGACTTTCCCCAGGCGGTCGATATTGCGGGCAACCCCCATGCGATCGAGTTTCTCGAGCGTGATATCGACAATGTCGCAAGGTACTTCAGAAAATTCGGAGTGGAATGTGACCCGGGGGCCGAGCTCGCGGAGATCCTCGCCGACCTGTTCGTGACCTGACCCTTTGTAACCTCTTTCGCTTCTCAGCGTCTCAATTAGCTGGAAGTGAAGATTGGGATCCGGCCGCCGGCCGGCAATCTTCAAGCCAAAGGAGGAGTTGTAGATGGAAATCCTTACCGCGATCGTGCTCGGTGTCGTGGCGGGTCTTGTGATGAAGTTCATCTTTCTCAAGGACGCCCCGGTCATTTGGGCAGCCGCCTTCGGTGTAGTCGGTGGAGTTGCCGCCTATTACCTGCAGGGTGCTCTCGATCCAGACGTGGCAACGGCCGTGACAACGACTGCCCTCGCTCTGTTGGTTGCGGGCCTTCTGTACGAGGTCTGGACCAGGTTCGGTGGCAAGACGGGTCACACCGCTTAACCCGAGTCAATAACTGAAACGGCGGGCGCCTGAGCGCCCGCCGTTTCTTATTCAGGCACACCCCCTATCCGAGGCGCCGCCTACCACTCAAGGACGGTTCGCGATACCCTTGTCCGGCTAGCGAATGAAGTGCCCATTGCCGCAAGCTCCGAGACCTCCCTATACTTGCCTGGGTTTGGGCGCGGCCGAGGCAAGTCGCACCGCTTAGGCCCGTGGCTCAACTGGTAGAGCACCGGTCTCCAAAACCGGGGGTTGGGGGTTCGAGTCCCTCCGGGCCTGCCGGATCCTTTCAATCCCAACAGCAACGTGGAGTGGCGAAGCATGAACCGAGAATTTAAAAGACAGATGAAGAAGCAGGAGTCGGCAGCCGACCGGCTGCGACGGCCTCCTCGCGAGAAAAAGAAGAGAACCAAACCCCGGGTGTTCGTTAAAGAGGTGCGCAGTGAGCTGGGCAAGGTCGCCTGGCCTACTCGCCAGGAGGTCTTCACATACACGGTGGTCGTCATCGTGACGGTCGCGTTTTTCATGCTCATCATCAGCGGGATCGATTTTGTTTCACTCAAGGGAGTCGTGTGGCTGTTATCAAGGGGAGGCCAGTAGTGGCGGAAGAGAATCAGGAACAAGAAACCTTGCCTTCGAAAGACCGGCCGGGTGAAGAATCCGAGGACGGCCGCGCGCATACAGCCGATCCCTCCGAAGGTGCCCAGGTTCCCGAAACCGATGCAGGAGACCAGGGTATTGAAGAGCAACGGAACGAAGGGCCAAGCGAGCAGGCCACCCAAGACTCAATGCAGGCCGGTGAGACCGTTGAGAAAGAGGGCACTTTCGAAGACGCGTCAGCCGGCGCAGAGGAACCAAGTCAGGAAGTTGATTCCTTTACACCTCCTTCCGAATCCGAAACTTCCGCTGAAGCTGAGGTCCAAAGCGAAACATCAGAAGTAGCTGAGTCTGAAGCAGCTGCATCGCAAGACGAAGTTGCGCCAGAATCGCAAACGGTCTCTGAAGACGCCGGCACGCTTGTTGACTCTGAGCCGCCGAGTGAAGGCGAGGACCGCGTCATAGATCTCGCAGGAGCAGAGGCCGAGGCAGCTCAAAGCGAAAAGCCGGTAGCACATCCCGAGCATCCGTCTTTCAGCGCGTCATCTTCGGATACACCCGCTGCGTCTCTGCACCCTGTCATGGAAAGCGGCCAGGCCGAGGACGACGGAGAGCCGGTGGGCTCTGTGTCCGTGGCAAAAGACGAGTCGAGTAACGACGGTCAGGTGACCGAGGCGGACGAGCAGATTGTTGCCCCGGAAATCTCGGCGAACGGAGCCGTCACTGAAGAGGCCGCCGCCCCTGATGAAGAAGAAGCCGAAGCCGAGTACATACCCGCGGGTGAGCGTTCCGGTGAATGGTTTGTGGTTCACACTTACGCGGGATACGAGAACAAGGTCAAAGGGAGCCTCGAGACCAGGATCAACTCCATGAACATGGAGGACAAGATCTTCGAGGTTGTGATCCCCATGGAAGATGTCATGGAGTTCAAGGCAGGCAAGAAGCAGGTCGTTTCGAAAAAGGTATTCCCCGGCTACCTTCTTGTTCGAATGTATCTCGAAGACGACTCCTGGTACGTCGTGCGTAACACTCCCGGCGTTACGGGCTTCGTTGGCTCGGGCGCAAAGCCCACCCCGCTCTCCGCACGCGATGTCGACAAGATCCTTCAGGAGAAGCCGGTCGAGAAGCTCAAGCCGCGCCTCGAGTTCGAGGAAGGCGAAAGCATTCGAATCACCAGCGGACCCTTCGTCAATTACACTGGAACGATCTCCGAGATCAACCTCGATCAATCGAAACTCAAGGTACTGGTCTCGATCTTCGGAAGGGAAACCCCAATGGAGCTCTCTTTCGACCAAGTCACGAAGCTCTAAAAGGAACTAGCAATGGCCAAGAAGAAGAAGACGCTTGCAATCGTGAAGATGCAAATCCCCGCGGGGGAAGCAACACCCGCGCCCCCGGTCGGTACGGCCCTCGGACCCCACGGGGTGGCGCTCATGGAATTCGTCAAGCAGTACAACGACAAGACTTCAAGCCAGAAGGGCACTGTCGTCCCGGTGGTCGTTACGATCTACGAGGACCGAAGCTTTGACTTCGTGTTGAAGACTCCGCCGGCGTCGGATCTTCTGAAGCAAGCGGCCGGACTGGAGAAGGGTTCGCCTGAACCCAACCGCAACAAGGTTGGCAAAGTATCGAAGGATCAAGTTCGCAAGATTGCAGAAACGAAAATGGTGGATCTCAACGCCAACGACGTCGAACAGGCAATGAAAATCGTTGAGGGTACCGCCCGGTCGATGGGAATCACAGTCCAGTAAGCCAATGACGTGGGAGACCTGCGGGTCGTCAGAACCACAGGAGGAAATCATGTCTCAAGGAAAGCGTTACACCGAAGCAACTCAGAAGCTCGATCGCGACAAGCTCCACGCACCGGGTGAAGCCCTGGATCTGGTCAAGAGCCTTGCAACTGCGAAGTTCGATGAGACCGTTGAGCTCAACTTCCATCTTGGAATCGACCCTCGCAAAGCAGATCAAGGCGTCCGTGGGACCATCTCGTTGCCGAAGGGAACCGGCAAGCCCATCCGTGTAGTGGTTTTTGCGCAGGCGGACAAAGCGCGTGAGGCGCGGGAGGCCGGTGCAGACGAAGTAGGGGACGCCGAGCTAGCTCAGAAAATCGAAAAGGGCTGGCTCGACTTCGACGTGGCAATCGCCACCCCCGACATGATGCCGGTCGTAGGAAAGCTCGGACGCATCCTGGGCCCCCGCAACCTCATGCCAAACCCGAAGTCCGGCACGGTTACGCCCGATGTGGCCAAGGCGGTCAAGGAGGTCAAGGGCGGCCGGATCGAGTACAAGAACGACAAGCAGGCCAACATTCACACGATCATCGGCAAGTCCTCGTTCACCAAGGAGGACCTGGCCGCCAACTATCAGGCGGTCGTCGACGAGGTCCTGCGCGCAAAACCTTCTGCAGCGAAGGGCAAGTACATCAAGGGGTTGAGCGTCTCTTCGACTATGGGACCCGGCGTCCGCATCGATCCCAACATGGTCAAGGAGCTGGATACAGCCAAAGCGGGGGAATAGCCCACAGGACCACTAGCAGCCGCGGTTGACCGCGGCATATGTCGAAGCTACTGTAGAGAAGCAACCGAAGAAAGCTGGTGGTCTAGCAGACCGTAATGCCCCCTGAGGGGCGCCCGCCGAGGTGAGCAGAAGCGTTGCAGTTGACGCGGCCTGCCGTCCCGGCAGGTCGTTTTTTATTGGAGGAATCAATGCCCAAGCCGCAGAAGATCGAAGCGGTCAAAGAGCTCAAGGAACGTCTGGAGAATTCGGACGCTGCTTTGTTTGCCGAATACCGCGGACTCAAGGTTCAAGAGATGAAAGAGGTCAGAAGGACTCTCGCGACCGGCGGAACCCACCTGAAGGTGGTCAAGAACACGCTGAGCAAGATTGCCGCGACCCAGGCCAAGCTCGAGGACCTAATTCCACTGTTGCAAGGCTC
>DATLOJ010000101.1:0-18385 GCA_035536315.1 Actinomycetota bacterium
TTGAAGGCGCTGGAAGGCGTGAGCCTCGAGGGCATTCGGGTGGTGGCCGACTGCGCCAACGGAGCCGCCTACTTCACCACACCCGAGGCACTGCGCAGAGCGGGGGCCGAGGTGATCGTCATGAATGCGGAGCCGGACGGCTCCAAGATAAATGTGAACTGCGGCTCGACCAACACAGACGCAGTTGCTGCCCGCGTACTGAAGGAAGGTGCGCACGCGGGCCTGGCGCACGACGGGGATGCAGACCGCGTGATTGCGGTCGACGAGAAGGGCCAGACGGTCGACGGCGACGCGATCATCGCCGCCACGGCGGCGGATCTCGCCGAAAGAGGACGGCTCGACGGCAACATCGTAGTTACTACCGTGATGGCAAATCTTGGTTTTAGAGAAGCGATGAAAGAGCGCGGGATCGAGGTTGTCGAGACCGACGTCGGAGACCGTTACGTGGTGGAGGCGATGAAGCAGCGCGGTGCGGTAATCGGGGGCGAGCAGTCGGGTCATGTCATCTTTCGGGAGTACGCGACGACCGGCGATGGGCTCATCACTGCGCTCAGGTTGCTCAGCCTTCTCAGGGGCGGCCGGCCCCTGTCCGAAGTCGCGTCGATCGTTCGTCGGTATCCCCAGGTTCTCGTCAATGTGCGTGTTAACGACAAAGGAGTCGTGTCTTCAGACGAGGCAAGCTCCGTTATCTCGGAAGTGGCTGCTTCGCTCGGAGACTCGGGAAGAGTCCTTGTGAGGCCATCGGGAACAGAGCCTCTGGTCCGGGTTATGGTAGAGGCCACGCAGCAAGAGGCGGCTCAGGCCGCCGCAGATCGCATCGCCGAAGCAATAAGGGACGGAGGTGGCGCCTAGGGAACGGGGAACGTAAAGAAATCAAAGGCGAAAGGCCGCATTTTCAACCCAGCGCCAGGACTCGGATAATTGCAAGGCCCGAGTTGACGAGGTGGGGGATCTCGGAATTTTTCGGCGGGTGACCCCCGGCCGGCCACGGCCGATACGTTGTCGTCAAAACCCGGAGGTGACTCCGGAACAAAGCGGCAGCGACGTGGCGTACCAACTCTCACAAGCGGCTTATCTCGCCGGTTAACTACCTTTTCGTTTGCGCGTCTATCAAGGCGCGTCTCAAGAAAGGAGTGCCCGACGTGTGCGGGATTGTTGGATATTCAGGACCACAGAAGGTCCTGCCCATTTTGCTTCAAGGTCTTCATTCCCTCGAATACAGGGGCTACGACTCAGCGGGCATCGCGCTGGTTGGCGCAGACGCTCTGAGGGTTATGCGCCGGGCCGGCAAAGTCGGTGAGCTCGAAGAAGCTACCGGACTCGAGACGTTCGACGAGACGACGGGCATAGGTCACACGCGCTGGGCAACATGCGGCGCTCCGACCGAGACGAACGCCCACCCTCACGTCGACTGCTCCGGCCGGCTTGCGGTAGTTCACAACGGAATCATCGAGAACCACGTGAAGTTGCGAACGCGCCTGCAGAAGCAGGGCCATGAGTTTCGCTCGGAGACCGATACCGAGACAATCGTGCATCTCCTCGAGTCGCACTTCGAAAAGGCAGGTTCGCTTGTCGAAGCCCTGCGCCTTGCAGCCCAGGAGCTGGAGGGATCTTTTGCGATCGTTGCGGTTTCCGCAGACGAGCCGCTCAGCGTGGCAGCCGCCAGACGGGATGCCCCACTGGTGCTCGGTTTGGGTTCGGGTGAAAACTTCGTCGCGTCCGATGTGGTTGCACTGATCGCTCACACCCGGCAGGTAGTTCCTCTTCTAGACGATCAAGTCGCTCTGATCACGCCCACCGAGGTTTCGATTTTCGATTCCTCGGGTGCGCAGCAGCCGGTCGAGGCCGACGAGGTCTCGTGGGACGTAGAAGCCGCAGAGAAGGGCGGGTACTCCGACTTCATGCTCAAAGAGATTCATGAGCAACCGTCTGCGGTAAGGGAAACCCTCAGGGGAAGGTTCGGCCCGGATGGTGAGCTGATGCTCGACGAGCTGAGGATCTCAGACGAAGAGATCAAGTTGGTAGACAAGGTGTTTGTCGTAGCTTGCGGCTCCTCGTTTCACGCAGGGCTGGTAGCGAAGTACGCGATTGAGCACTGGACGCGGCTGCCTGTTGAGATCGATGTGGCGAGTGAATTCCGGTACAGAGATCCAGTGCTGGATGAGCGGACGCTGGTTGTGGGCATCTCCCAGTCTGGAGAAACCGCAGACACTCTTGCTGCCATTCGATACGCCGGAAGCCAAAAGGCGAAGATGGTTGCGATCACGAACGTGGTGGGGTCTTCGATCACGCGTGAAGCTGATGCAGTCCTCTACACGCACGCGGGGCCGGAGGTGGGAGTTGCGGCCACAAAGACCCTCACTACACAAATGACTGCGTTATGGCTGCTGGCTCTTTGGATGGCCCAAATCAGGGGAACGAAGTACGTCGAGGAGACCTCTCAGCTGATGAACCATCTCCACGAGATCCCAAATCTAATGGAATCGGTTCTTGCCGACGACGCGCTCATTCAAAAAGTGGCCGACCGCTATCGCGACGCCCCCACATTTCTCTTCATTGGGAGAGGGGTTGGGTTTCCCGTTGCGATGGAAGGCGCTCTCAAGTTGAAGGAGGTCTCTTATCTTCACGCGGAGGGCTTTGCTGCCGGCGAGATGAAGCACGGGCCGATTGCGCTGATCGAGCAGGGAGTTCCCGTGGTTGCAATTGCAACGCCGTCGCACATCCAGGCGAAGGTTGTATCGAACATCGAAGAAGCGCGGGCCAGGGGAGCGGAGATTATTGCCGTGGCCGAGGCTGGAGACGATCAGATCAGCGCCCTTGCCGAAGCAGTATTGGAGGTTCCGAGGACCCAGGAGCTTCTTTCTCCCGTCATCGACGTGCTGCCTTTGCAGCTGCTGGCGTACTACGTGGCAAAGGCGAAGGGACTGGACCCCGACAAGCCGCGCAACCTGGCGAAGTCGGTCACAGTCGAGTAATGGTGACGCAGTGAAACCAGTTCTGAGTCCGGAGCAGATGTCCGCAGTCGACAAGGCTGCGGAAGCGGCCGGTGTTTCGACAGAGGAGCTGATGGACCAAGCGGGCTGGGCCGTGGCGCGTGAGGCTCGGGGGCTAATGGGAGGCATCTACGGGACGCGACCGGTGATTGTTTGCGGAAAAGGGAACAACGCGGGGGACGGCTTCGTCGCTGCCAGGAGGCTGAGGCAGTGGGGCGCAATACCGACCGTTGTCATGACTGCAGAGCCGGCAACACTGAAGGGGGCCGCACTCGCCGCGTATGAAGCTTTGGGTGGAGTCGCGACGCAGATGTTCGACGGGGGCCGGCTCAGGAAACTGGCGGCCAGGTCGGACGTAGTGATCGACGCGATCGTCGGCACGGGCTTCAAGGGGGAGCTCACGGGGAACATGGCCTCGGCCGCTGCGATCATCAATGAGTCCCAAGCACCAGTACTCTCGGTGGACATACCCTCCGGAGTTTCCGGCGAGACCGGGCGAGTGGAGGGACAGGCGGTTTTTGCAGAAGTCACGGTGACCCTTGGAGCTCTGAAGCACGGCCTCCTGCTCCTGCCTGGAAGAGCCCATGCCGGAAGAGTCGTCGTCGCCGACATCGGCATTCCGGACGAGCTCCTGGATGATGCCGAAGCGTTCGTTGCAGAGGCATCCGATATCGCCGGGCTCATTCCTCCCAGGCCCCCGGATGCACACAAGCGAAGCGTCGGTAAGGTGCTGGTTGTCGCGGGATCGGCTGCGATGCCTGGCGCAGCCGCTCTGACGGCGATGGGGGCATTTCGAATGGGGGCCGGGTTGGTGCGCATTGCCGTGCCGGAATCGATTGCGGCGCAAGTTGGCAGCATTGTGCCGGAGGCGCTTGTGTCGGGCCTTCCGGAAACGAACGAGGGAAACTTCGACCAGCCGGCGGCGAGTGCCGCGGCGGAGCTTGCCGGCGCGGTCGACGCGGTCGTGGTTGGCCCCGGGATAGGTAGAAGTGAACAGACCAGACAGTTCTTGTTCGAGCTCGCCGGCAAGGTCGAGCTGCCCTTCGTTATCGATGCCGATGCGATCTCATTGTTTGCAGAATCACCAACGGCGTTCTCGGCACTGGCGGACAGATCCGTCATAACCCCGCACGAGGGTGAGCTTGCCCGAGTGCTGGGGGTAAAGCCGGAAGACGTTAGCTTCGACCGGATGGGCAGCGTCAGGAAAGCAGCCGACTTGCTGAAGACATCCGTACTTCTCAAAGGAAGCTACACACTGGTCTCGGACGGTGCTGGATCGATGCTGTTTTTCTCGACGACGGGCGGGCCGGTTCTCGCCACCGCGGGTTCGGGTGACGTGCTCGCCGGAATGGTGGGGGCTTTGGCAGCTCAGATGTCCGTCACAGATGCTGCACTTGTCGCGGCTTTCATCCACGGGGCTGCCGGGGACGCACTTGCAGCAGAAGTCGGCGAGAGCGGCGTAACTGCGAGCGATATTGCCGACGCGATTCCGCCCGCAATCGCAGGGCTCAAATCCGGCGAAGATCTCGAGTGAGTACTGCCGGGCCGGTGTGGGCCGAGGTCGATCTTGGACGGATAAGGCACAACACGGCATCCATGAAGGCGCTGGTCGCGCCGGCCAAGCTCATGGCGGTGGTAAAAGCGAACGGTTATGGCCACGGAGCGTCCGAAGTAGCCATAGCCGCGGTCGAGGGGGGCGCCGACTGGCTGGGTGTTGCGCGCGTGGAAGAGGGCGAAGTGCTTCGCAGAGGGGGGGTTTCCCGTCCCATCCTGCTTCTCTCAGAGCCCATGGGGAAGCCCGCGGCCAGGGTTATCGAGCTCGGCCTAACTCCGACCATCTACACAACTGAAGCTGCCGAAGCGTTTGCACGAGCCGGTAGAGCCACCGGCCAGGGATACGTCGACGTCCATCTAAAAATCGACACCGGCATGCATCGCTATGGAGCGGAACCCGAAGCCGCAATACAGCTCGCGCAGAAGGTGAGTGAGATGGAGGGAATCACCCTGATTGGGATTTGGTCTCACCTTGCAGTCGGAGAGAAGCGAAACAATGCTTTCACGTCGAGCCAGCTCGAGAGGTTTATGGAGACGATCGACGGACTCGAGCCGGCAAGCCTCATTCGTCATGTGTGCAACTCCGGCGGTGCAATCAGCAGTCCCGAGGGACGGCTCGACATGATCCGATCAGGAATCTGCATCTACGGAATCTTGCCGTCGAAGGATCTTGCCGGGGTCGTGGATCTGAAGCCCGCGATGAAACTCAAGTCGAGAGTCGCATTTGTCAAGAAGGTCAAGAGCGGCGAGGGAGTGTCGTATGGCCTGCGCTACGAAGCACCCGCCGACACGACGATCGTCACGGTCCCATGCGGTTATGCGGACGGGTTGCCGAGGGCCTGGGGCGAAGGGGGAGTGATCCTCATCAACGGTCGCCGCTACCCCATTGCAGGGACTATCACGATGGACCACTTGATGGCCGACGTAGGCAACGACGAGATTGGTCCAGGAGATGAAGTGGTCCTGCTCGGAAGCCAGGGCGCGGACGAGATCAACGCAACCGAAATAGCCGATGCAGTCGGAACGATTCCTTACGAAATCGTTTGTGGCATCAGCGCCCGAGTTCCTCGGGTCTACGTTGATTCGAGCCGCTAATGGCCAAATCCAAGAAGGGAAAGGTGACCGCGGGCGGCTGGATAGTCGGCGCGGCCGGCGTGGGCCTGGGGGCCGGAATTGCTCTCGAGCGGCTGCTTATCGGCCGGACGCGGATCAAGAAGGATCCTTACTCAGAGGAACGGTACGGCCGTATCTCGCCTGATCGGAAGTACCAGGTCAAATGTTCGGATGGGGCTTCGATCAGCGTGTACGAATCCGGTCCCGAAACCGGCCCGGCCCTTGTCTTTCTCCACGGGCTGGCTCTTGACCACTCGATCTGGCATCACCAGCTCGCCGAACTTTCGAGTGACACACGATGCATTTACTTCGATGCGCGCAAGCATGGGCGATCGAAGGGCGGTGGTGACCCCACCGACGTCACTCGGCTAGCGAACGACTTGAACCTTGTCCTCGAGAAGGCAGATGCCGACGAGGTGATTCTGGTAGGTCATTCGATGGGAGGAATGACCGTCCTCGAGTACTGCAGGATGCATGAGAACGATCTCAAGGAGCGAGTCAAAGGAATCGTCCTCATCAACACCACGTATACCGATGCACTCAAGACGTTGATGGCGGCCGAGATCATCGGCCCAATAGACCGCAGGCTCGGCTGGCTATTCGGGATCCTGCTGGACAACCCAAAGGCCCACAACAACCTCAAGCTGCGCGGAGACGACCTGTCGTACTTACTGGTGAGACTCTTCGGTTTTGGTGCAAAGTCATCACCCACCCAAGTCGAGCACGTGAGGCGCCTCCTCGCAAAGTTCCCCTCTCCGGAACTCTTCGACACCATCAGAGGCATCAGAAAATTCGACATGGAAGACGCGCTAGAAAGTGTCGACGTCCCCACCGTAATAATCGCCGGCGGAGACGACCGCATAACAACAGTAAGAGCCTCAGAAGACATGGCCGACCGAATCCCGAACGCCCGCCTGACAACCCTAGAAGACGCAGGCCACATAACAATGATGGAACGCCACCCCGAAGTAACCCAACAAATCCGCACCCTCCTAAAAGAAGTAACCGGCTGATGCTGCGGTTTGCTCTGCCGCTGCATGTGGCAGAGACCCATTTGGATTCCTTGATTGCGTACCTGGAAAGCGAGCTCATCCTCATGCGCGGGCTTATGCCTGGCAGACAGAGGATTGTCTCGAGGCCGGACAGCGTTGGAGGATGGATGAACTACTACGCGCCAGGAACCAAGCTGGTTCTCGTAACGGAGGGTGAAGGCTGGGTGCATTTCGGATCTACCCGCCAGCCGGTCGGACCTGGGGATCTTCTGATCTGGAACGACTATGACCATGTGCGCGTCGGTCCAACCACTCCTGTCTTTAGTGTTCGCGACCTCCACACTGAAAGCCTCGAACCCGATGAGGTGCGAATGCACTTCGATGAATCGACACCGAATCCCTAACGCATCGTCAGCCTGTTGAAGGTCTTGTTTCTCCGTCGCGAAGCTCAATGCCGAACCAGCCGTAGGGCTGCGGGGGTCAGCCCGGAAAGGCGACGCCCGCGTTGCGGAAATGGTTGGTTTTCTCTTCCCCGTCGCGAAGCTCAATGCCGAACCAGCCGTAGGGGCGGCGGAGTCAGACCGGAGGGGCGACGCGCGTTGCGGAAATGTTTGGTTTTGTCTTCCCCGTCGCGAAGCTCAATGCCGAACCAGCCGTAGGGCTGCGGGGGCAGTTCGGCTGGGCGACTCTAAGCGTACCGAGTCGCCGCCCACACCGGCGGCCGGAGCGCAGCGCCGCCAGGGTGGAGCCAACGCCGAGCTGAGCCCCGCAGCCCGGCCCGCGTGGCCCCCAAGGGGAGCGGAGCTATCATCAATCGCGTGGGGTGGCCAACTCTCGAAGACGCAAAGAGCGAAGCGCTTACGTGCACGAAGTGTCGCCTCGCGTCCGGACGAACACAGGTTGTCTGGATGGATGGGAACCCCGATTCGAATCTCCTCTTCATCGGTGAGGGTCCGGGATTTCACGAGGACAAGATTGGAAAGCCCTTTGTAGGAGCCGCGGGGAAGCTGCTCGACCAGATGCTGGGTGAGGTAGGTCTCGACCGGACGAAGTGCGCGATCGCAAATGTTGTGAAGTGCAGGCCCCCGGGGAATCGAAACCCGGAGCAAGATGAGATAGACGCGTGCAAGCCGTACTTGCAGGCTCAGATCGACTTCATGAATCCGGCCGTGATCGTTACCTTGGGGAACTTTGCGACGCGGTTCGTCTTGGGACAGTCGGTTTCGATCAGCAAAGTGAGGGGCAATCGCTACGAGGCGTTGGGAGCCAAAGTGATTCCGACATTCCATCCAGCGGCGGCGCTTCATGGAGGGGGCGCAAAGTCTCCGGTCGCGTCCTCGATCAGAGCAGATCTGGCCCAGGTCGCCGCGATCCTGTTGGAGGAGCCACCCAGGGTCTACGCCACTGAGGCCGAGCAGGCAAGCTTGTTCTAGCGCATGGAATCAACTTCCCCCCAGTTGCGGCCCGAGCCGCTCACTTACGAGACTGCATCTTCTGAGGAAACGCGGCGGCTTGCTTCCGCGCTCAGTCCCGTGTTGCTTCCGGGCGACGTGGTTGTCCTTGCGGGAGATCTGGGGGCCGGAAAGACGACGTTCGTGCAGGGTCTTGCCGCGGGGCTGGGCATTACGGAGCAAGTCACTAGCCCGAGCTTCATCCTCATGAAGGAATATCAGGGGGGCCGGTTTCCGCTCATGCATCTTGACGTTTACCGTTTGAATCGTATTCAGGAAGTGATCGATCTCGGGTACGACGAATTTCTTGATCCCTCGCACATCGTCGCGGTTGAGTGGGGGGACGTTGTAGAACCGCTTCTCCCCAATGAGCACCTGATGGTCCAGCTACAGCACCTGGGCGACGACCGTCGGCGCGTGGTGCTGACGGCCCGTGGGACCCCGTGGCGAGATCGCATGACGAAAGTGGCAGAGCTCTCTAATGAGCTGTTGCTCGATCTGGACGACTGATGCTGATACTTGGAATAGAAACGTCAACTCAGCAGTCGTCGGTGACCATCGGATCTGAGCAGGGGATCGTGGGTTCTTGCCTGATCTCCCGCGGGGCTACCCATGGGGAGTTCCTTCTCCCTGCGATCCAGTTCCTCCTGACTCAGTCGGGTCTTCGTTTCTCGAACATCTCCGGAGTCGCCGTCGGCCTCGGTCCGGGCCTGTTCACGGGGATGAGGGTTGGAGTGGCGACGGCCAAGACCATCGCTCAGGCATTAGGGGCTCCCATTGTGGGCGTTCCGTCGCTCGACTTGCTCGCCTACGACGTGCGCTACTCCGAACGGCTGATCTGCCCCGTCATCGACGCCAAGAGAAGCGAGGTCTTCTACGCGCTGTACCGGCAGGTCCCCGGTGGCGTGACGCGCATCACCGACTACCAGGTCGGGGTACCGACCCGAGTGGTAGGGGAAGTGGAAGGCAGAGGACTCGATGTCCTTTTCGTCGGCAACGGCGCGCTGCTGTATCGCTCTACACTCGAAGATGTCGAGAGATCGGACTTCGGCGCGCTGGCCAATGCGTTTCCCAGGGCAACATCGCTTGTTGAGCTGGCTCTTCCGCGATTTTTTCGGGAGGACTTCGACCGGCTGTATGAGGTGGAGCCCCTATACATGAGACGATCTGACGCCGAAATCAACTGGGAGAGGAGAACCCGGGCGTGAGTGCAGTGGCGCGCAAAGTGGAGTTTCATCCCAGCCTCGTCGAACTCGTGCCGATGAAGCGCAGGCATGTCCGGCAGGTGATGAAGATCGAATCTCAGGTCTATCCCCGGCCCTGGAGCGCCGCCCTCTTTCTCCAGGAGATCTCCCGGCGAAACGACAGGGTGTACCTAGCGGCAAGGTACGGGGACGAGATCATCGGGTATGGGGGCATGATGACCTCGGGGCTCGAGGCCCACATAACGACGATTGCCGTTGATCCCGTTTACCACCGCCACCGTCTCGGCACGAAGCTCATGATCGGGCTCGTCGACGGAGCACGCGAAAGGGGAGCGCACTCGATTTCGCTAGAGGTCCGGAAGTCCAACCTCGGCGCGCAGAAGATGTACGACAAGTTTGGTTTCAAGCCGGTCGGTATCCGAAAGGGCTATTACATCGAGACGGGCGAGGACGCGATCGTGATGCTCGCCGAGGGAATCGACACCCCGGATTACGACGAAAGGGTCGACGACCTCCGGCTGGCGATCAAGCCCGAATTCGGAGGGCGGTCCAAGTAGCAATAATCCTGGAAGCCAGGCCGGCCCGCGCAGTGTTCGAAGACGACGCGACTGAGACAAGGCCGCAGGAGTCAGGGCTGGACTCTCGCGAGCAAGAGCTCCTTGTCCTGGGCATTGAAACTTCCTGTGACGAAACCTCTGTAGCCATTCTTTCTGGCAGCAACAACCTGCTTGGGCAGGTCATCTCATCGTCGTCGGACCTCCATCAAAGATTTGGCGGGGTGGTTCCAGAGGTCGCTTCGCGCGCCCACGTTCAGGCAATCAACCCTGCAATCTCCGAGGCACTCCGGCTTTCAGGAGTCGCCGCATCGGACCTCGACGCGGTGGCCGTAACCGTCGGCCCCGGTCTTGTCGGGTCCCTTGTAGTGGGAGTCGCAGCCGCCAAATCGCTTTCAGCGGTTCTGGAGGTCCCCCTTGTTGGAGTGAACCACCTCGAGGCGCACCTCTACGCGAACTTTCTCGAGATTGCAGACCTCCCGCTGCCCGCGTTGGGACTGATTGTCTCGGGGGGTCACACGATGCTCGTCAACATGGTGGATCACGGTATTTACGAAGTGGTTGGGCAGACGCTCGACGACGCAGCCGGCGAGGCATTCGACAAGGTGGGACGGCTGCTCGGCCTCGAGTTTCCGGGGGGCCCGGCCATCGAACGAGAGGCTGCCGCGGGCGATCCTGGAGCGATTGCCTTTCCGCGCGCGATGAAGAAGGAGGGGTTCGACTTCTCGTTTTCCGGCCTGAAGACCGCCGTCTTCAACTACGTGAGCAAGGCGGAGACTGCAGGGCAGGCGTTGAACATTCCGGACATCTGCGCGTCCTTCCAGGAGGCAGTCGCAGAGGTGTTGGTTTACAAGACGATGAGGGCTGCGATGCAGCTCGAGGTTCCGACGATCTTCCTCTGCGGAGGGGTGGCGGCGAATGGACGATTGCGCGTGCTCCTATCCGAAGCCTGCGACGCGAACGGTGTTTTCCTTTCGATTCCGGCCCCCGTCTTCTGTACCGACAACGCCGCGATGGTGGCCTGCTGCGGGTACTACCGATTCATAAGAGGGATTCGCTCCGACCTCGATGTGAACCCGGACCCGAATCTGCCCCTGGCCTGAAGAAAAAGAAGAGCCCCGCTTGCGCAGGGCTCTTCGAAAAAGGCTTGGGAGTTACTTCTTGCCGATGATCGCCAGAATGTCGCGCTCCGAGAGGATGAGCAGCTCTTCGCCGTCGACCTTGACCTCGGTGCCTCCGTACTTGGAGAAGATGATTCTGTCGCCTTCTTTGACATCCAGGGGCACTCGCTTGCCCTCGATGTAGCCGCCGGGGCCAACTGCCAAAACCTCGCCCTCCTGGGGCTTTTCCTTGGCGGTGTCGGGAATGACGAGGCCGGACGGGAGCTGCTCCTCCTGCTCCTCGATCCTTACCAGGACCCTGTCTCCGAGTGGCTTCAACTTCATAGGTAACCCTCCTGTAATGGCGTCGGTTTGCTTTAGCACTCGCAGGCTGCGAGTGCTAAGAATTTATCACACGCGGCCTGAGCGTCGTCAACCGGGGAATGGGGCTCCTGACTAGGGGAGGAAGTTCATGGGGTTTTGGGGGTCCCCATTTACCCTGACCTCGAAGTGAAGGTGGGAACCGGTGCTATTGCCCGTTGACCCCACGTAGCCGATGACCTCCCCCTGCTCGACCGATCCGCCGGTTACGGCTTTCCTCACCTGATGGGCGTAAAGGGTGGAGACGCCGTTTCCGTGATCGAGAATCGTGCAGATCCCGTATCCGCCTCCGCAGGACACCCCCGCTACAGAACCGGCCTTCGATGCCCTGATCGGGTCGCCGGTCTCGCCGTCTATGTCGATGCCTGTATGCATCCTGCCCCACCTTCGTCCGTAACCCGACGTGACCTGGCCGCTGAGGGGCCACATGAACCCTGCTCTGGACACGCCTCCAGAGCTTTTCGAAAGGCTTCCTCGAATGGCAGAAGAAACGCGGCGGCTGTCCGCTTCCAATCCGGCCAGGTGGGACTCGAGCTGGGCCACCTCTTGCTCGACGGACTGCAAGGCTGAATTTCTCCCCGATCTGGCTTCCGCAACGAGGGCACGCCTCTCCTTTAGGTCCGTTCGTCTGGACTCGACGTCTGTCTTTACGGCACCGAGCTCTTCTTTGCGGAATGCGAGGTCGCGTTTGAGTCTGGCCGCATCCAGCATGATCTTGCCGTCGATCTCGGCCGAGACCTCCCAGAGGACCTGCAACCGGACGAACTCCGACATCGACTTCGATGTCAGGAGTCTGTCGAGTGCCTGCGCGGGGCCCTCCTTATATATGCGCCTCGCCCGCTCGTTGGAGGCGTTGGAGGCTGCTTGGAACTTCTCCTCGAGCTCGGCGATATTGGCCTCGGCGCTCCGAATCTCCGACTCCAGGCCGTTGATTTCCTTCTGCCCCTTTGTGATCTCCCTGTTGAGGGCGGCAATCTGAGAGTCGAGGGTCTTGACCTCTTTCTCGATGTCCGCTGCCTTGCCCTTGGCCGCGGCCAGTCGCTTCTTTGTTTCGGCGATCTGCCGGCGGGTCCTTTCGAGCTGGGTTTCAGCCCGTGCCGGTGAGGGCGCGATCAGCAGGAAAAGCACGGCCACGAGGGCCGCGCCAAATGACCTGGATATAAGGGTTTTTCGGAAGAACATCCGCTTCGAGGTTAGGTAGGTCATGCCGGGGTGTCAAGTGATTGGAAAATCGGCTACTCTACGGGGGCTGAACCCAACCAAGGCAAGCAAATGGGATTCCTTGCCTTGAGGGGGCCGATGTGCGAGCATCGGGCACTTAATTAGTCAATTTGTCTCATTCTTAAATGGAGGTCACAAGTGAAAAACGTGCGACGCGTGCTGTGGGGCGCCCTGATAGTGGCCGTCCTCGCAGTTCCACTCATGGCAGTACCGGCCGGGGCGCAAGCTCCCGTCTGCCCGACCGAGGCTGGTCCTTACCCGCCCCAGACGTCCGACCTTCAACTCGACCGGACCGTGATCGAGCGGGGCGGCACCTTCCAGGCAGCGGCCTGCGGATTGCAGCCGAACACTTCGGTCTGCTTTACTCTCGAGTCGCACCCCATTCTGCTTGGCTGTGTCACCGTCGATAGCACCGGATACGCGAGGGGTACTTTCACCGTTCCGACCCACGCACACCCTGGTGAGCACACAGTGGTTGCCTCAGGATTCGCCGCAGACGGCCGGCCCCTAAGACTTACGGCAAGAGTCCGGATCATCGACCCCGTCACGCAAGCCGGGACAGTCACTCCTGCCAGGGCCGGTGTCACCACACCACGGACGGGCGCCGACGTTGCACCCTGGTTGATCCTGGCGGTTGCAGTTCTTGGAGCAGGTCTGGTGCTTCTGAAGATCGGGCGTCGCAACAAAGGTGACGTACCGGCCTAATGTTCGCCGGGTAACCGGCGGCTAGCCACTAGAATTGATTGCGCCCGTTTTGCTGTAAACCTCTTTGAGGGACGAAGGCAAGGCGGGCGCAAACGCGTCCGGCCTCGATCGCATCACTATCCGGAGCATTGAAAGATGACTTGGGCGCACCGTTACATCGGCCTGGGAATCGGAGTGGTCTTTTTGCTCCTGTTCCTCATCGGAACAATCGCGTGGATCCGCAACAAGGATCCCGGCAAGCCCTTCTGGGGTCTGCTGGCAGCGGGGCAGGGAGCCCTTGTCCTTCAGGCCGTAGTCGGGATCATCCTGTTCTTGATGGGCGGAAGAAGGCCAATCCTGCATTACACCTACGGAGCTTTTCCCGTCCTCGTGCTTGTTGCAGCGCATCTCTTTTCCCGACGTCTCAAGGGAATCGAGTGGACTGCATTTACGATCGCAGGTCTGTTCATCTTCGGCCTGCAACTTCGAGGGTTCATGACGGGGTTTTAGCGGGGCGTTCTTCGGGGTGGCGCGTTCGGGGTGTTTCACTGCGATGGTAAAGTTGGTGAATCCCCTCGAGACAAGGCGATCTTCCTATTGGAACCTGAAATTGGCATAGGCAAATCCGCAAGACAGGCGTACGGGTTCGACGACATCGCGATCGTCCCATCGAAGAGGACCCGGGATCCCGACGACGTAGACATCACCTGGGAGATCGATGCATACCGGTTCGGCCTCCCCGTCCTTGCGTCGGCAATGGACGCCGTTGTTTCCCCCCAGTCGGCGATAACCCTCGGCAACCTCGGGGGCCTCGCTGTGCTCAACCTCGAGGGGCTACAAACTCGGTACGACGATCCTGATTCCGTGCTCGAAGAGATTGCGACTTTGTCTACGGAAACGGCGACTGCCCGGATGCAGGAGCTCTACAACGAGCCCATCAAAGAGGAGCTGATCCACAAGCGCATCGGCGAGATCAAGGCTGCCAACGTAACCGCCGCGGCCAGCCTGACCCCCCAGCGGGTCGAGCAGTATTCGAAGCTGGTCCTAGAGGCAGAGCTGGACATCCTGGTCATCCAGGGGACGGTCGTGTCGGCCGAGCATGTCTCGTCCCGAACCGAGCCGCTGAACCTCAAGCGATTCATCGCAACTTTTGACCTTCCCGTCATCGTGGGAGGCTGCGCCTCTTACCAGGCTGCGCTCCACCTCATGCGTACGGGTGCGGTGGGAATCCTGGTGGGCGTCGGACCCGGGGCCGCATGCACGTCACGGCAGGTTCTGGGAATCGGTGTTCCTCAAGCGACTGCCATAGCGGATGCCGCGGGGGCCAGGATGCGGCACCTGGACGAGAGCGGGCGCTACGTCCACGTGATAGCCGACGGTGGAATGCGCACAGGCGGAGACATCGCGAAGGCTTTCGCCTGCGGCGCCGACGCCGTGATGATCGGCTCCCCCCTGGCACGCGCCAGTGACGCCCCCGGACGTGGATACCATTGGGGCATGGCCACCTTCCATTCCGACCTGCCTCGCGGCGTGAGGGTTCAGGCGTCGCCACTCGGGACAATGGAGGAGGTTCTCAAGGGCCCCAGCTCTCTGAACGACGGAACGATGAATCTCTTCGGTGCGCTAAAGAACTCGATGGCAACCTGCGGCTACGAAACCCTCAAGGACTTCCAGAAGGCCGAAGTCGTTATCGCTCCGTCTATTTCTACCGAGGGCAAGCTCCTTCAGCGCCAACAAGGTGTTGGGCAGGGTTAGTGCCCCGACCCGCCCCACTTACTACAGCGACTTAGAGCTATGAGCGGGCAGGATTTCGACAGCGTTCTCGTCGTCGACTTCGGAGCGCAGTACTCGAAACTGATCGCCCGCAGGGTCCGCGAGTGCCACGTCTACTCCGAGATCGTTCCCCACGACATAACCCCGGAGGAGATCAAGGCTCACAAGCCCAAGGGAATCATTCTGTCCGGAGGTCCAAAGAGCGTTTACGAACAGGGTGCGCCGAAGCCCGACCCGAAGATCTTCGAGCTTGGGATACCTGTTCTTGGTATTTGCTACGGACATCAGCTGATGGCCCTCAGCCTCGGCGGCGATGTCTCCAAAGGCTCGAGCGGAGAGTTCGGAAGGACGGATCTCGAGGCGACGGGCGGAGTCCTGTTCGACGAGCTGCCCTACAGCCAAACAGTTTGGATGAGTCACAACGACGCGGTTGTGGAGCCACCTAAAGGATTTCGAAGTGTTGCTGCCACGAATGCCTCACCCGTAGCTGCAATGGAAGATCTTTCGAGAGGCCTATTTGGTGTTCAGTTTCACCCCGAGGTTCAGCACACTCCTCGGGGGACTGAGCTGCTCAAGAATTTCCTTTACCAGGCCTGCGACTGTCTGCCTGCGTGGACGGCGACCGGGATGATCGAAAGCGTCGTCGAGGCGATCAGAAATCAGGTCGGCGAGGCGAGAGTCGTTTGCGGCCTTTCGGGTGGTGTCGATTCAGCGGTTGCCGCAGCATTGGTGCACAGGGCCATAGGCGACCGGCTCACCTGCATCTTCGTCGACCACGGAATGATGCGGGCAGGCGAAGCGGAGCAGGTTGTCGACACATTCAAGCGCCACCTCGAGGTTGACCTGATTCACTCCAAGTCGGAGGACCGGTTCCTCGCCAAGCTGGCGGGAGTGATCGATCCCGAAGAGAAAAGAAAAGTCATAGGCACCGAGTTCATTCGAGTTTTCGAGGAGATAGCGGTCGAAGTTGCCGGCCATTCCGAAGAGCCCGTTCGTTTCCTTGTGCAAGGGACGCTTTACCCCGATGTGATCGAGTCGGGCGGCACGGGAAAGGTTGCAGCGACTATCAAGACCCACCACAACGTCGGCGGGCTTCCCAAGGACATGAAGTTCGAGCTCGTTGAACCCCTTCGCGACTTGTTCAAGGACGAGGTGAGAAAAGTTGGTGAGGAGCTGGGACTGCCGGAAGAGATTGTCTGGCGGCAGCCATTCCCCGGCCCGGGCCTCGCGGTAAGGATCATCGGAGAGATAACAAACGAAAGGCTCGAGCTGGTGCGCGCTGCCGATGCGGTGGTAGTCGACGAGATAAAGCGGGCCGGGCTCTACAAGGAAATCTGGCAATCGTTTGCGGTGCTTCTACCAATCAAGTCCGTGGGAGTCATGGGCGACGAGCGCACATATGGACACCCGGTGGTCGTGAGAGCCGTGACCTCGGAGGACGCGATGACTGCAGACTGGGCCCGGCTGGATCACGAGCTTTTGGAGCGCATTGCGAACCGAATCGTGGCCGAGGTTCCCGGAATCAACAGAGTCACTTACGACATTTCATCGAAGCCCCCAGCAACTATCGAGTGGGAGTAGCCGGCAGACTAGTAGCTGCCTTTGCGGCAATGTTGCTGGTTTTCTCGGCCTGCCGCTCCGAAGCCCCAAACAGTCCCACTCGTTCCCCGGGCGTCTCTCCGACAGCAGAAGGTCCACCCACCGCACCTGAAGGGAAACCCGGCAACCCGTCCCTGATCGAGGTTGGCGAGTTCTCCAGCCCCCTTCAAGTAACCGCCCCTGGTTCCGATCCGCGGCTGTTCGTCGTCGAAAAGACGGGGGCTATAAGAATCGTTCGCGACGGCCAGGCACTCCAGGCTGCATTCCTGGACCTGTCAGGCGACGTCTCGAACGGCAGCGAGCAGGGGCTTTTGTCGATGGCGTTCAGTCCCGACTACGCCAACTCGGGTTTGTTCTACGTGAACTACACGGACACCCAGGGCCACACCCGGATCGTTGAGTTTGCGCGTTCAGGGAATCCGGATGTTGCGGACCCAGCCTCGAAACGCGAGCTGCTGAAGATCGACCAGCCGTATGCGAACCACAACGGCGGCCTGGTCCTTTTCGACAATCAAGGGAACTTGCTAATCGGAATGGGTGACGGTGGCAGCGGAGGGGACCCCGAGAACAGGGCGCAGGATCTGGGCACTCTTCTAGGAAAGCTTCTCCGGATCGATCCGCGCAAGCCTTCCGGCGGAAAACAGTACGGCATACCCGCCGACAACCCGTACGCATCGGCCGGTAACGCGTTGCCGGAGATCATGTCTTACGGGCTGCGAAACCCATGGCGGTTCTGGATCGAGCCGGGCTCTGGAGATCTCTACCTGGCCGACGTCGGCCAGAACCGTATCGAGGAGATCAACTACGTCCCCGCAGCCAAGATTGCCAAGGCGAACTTTGGATGGCGTGCGTTCGAAGGGGGCGAGAGGGCGACGCGCGACCGGATCGATGAGTCGAACCTGGTGATGCCCGTGCACACCTACCCCAACGGAGGAGGGAACTGCGCTGTGACGGGTGGCCATGTGTACTCGGGGGAGGCGGCAGTCCTCAGGGGCAGGTACCTGTATGGCGACTACTGCGAGGGCCTCATCAAGTCCTTCCGCATCGATGCGGGATCAGCCGTTGACCATCAAAGCCATGATGCGTTGAAGATGGACGGGCTCTCGTCCTTCGGCGTCGACGCGAAGGGAGAGTCATACGCGACCTCCCTTTCGGGCAAGGTCTACCGGATTGGAATCGCGGCCTAAGACAGGAAGTTGCGAATAGCCTGATTGACGGCTTCCGGGTTCTCCATGGGACCTACGTGGCCGGCGTCCGGGATCTCCACCCACTCGGCACCGGGAACCTTCGACGACCATTCCCGTGCTCCTTCGACAGGCATCAACATGTCGTCTTTTCCGTGAATCACGAGGACCGGAACCTCTGCTAAAGAAAGCGCCGTCGTCGAATCGACTCGGTCGCGCATGGCAAGGGCGTCCTGGGCAGCTGTGTCGTCCGGTGTGTTCCTCATCATCTCCCTGATCCGCTCTTTCACGGAGTCGTCGGTTTTCGGGCTGAACAGCTTTGGGAACAGGTCCTCCTCGAGTGCGATGGTTCCATTCGCCTGCGCTTTCTCTGCCGTCTTTTCTCTTCCCGGTTTTGCTTCTTCGGGGTCCCCCGCAGGTTGCGTGTCGATCAGGATCAGAGAGCGGACCTTTTCTGGATGACGTCGCAGAACCGCAAGGGCTACGTACCCTCCCATCGACATCCCGGCGATGTCTGCATCTTTCGCGTCCAGCCCGTCGAGCGTCCCGACGACTTCATCCGCGTAGGCGTCCATAGATGT
>DATLOJ010000102.1:0-20689 GCA_035536315.1 Actinomycetota bacterium
TACGTCTGGCTCGCGGCCCTTGCGTCTGTAATGCCACGACTTAATAGTGGTCGAGCCAAAGAGTTGACGATCTTCTTATTGATTGCGACTGGGATCGCCCAGGTCGCATGGTCGTTCTTCATCTGGCAGGGAATAGGGGACCCCCAAGGCTTCCATTACGGAACGTTTTACGCCCCCAACCAATACGCGGGTTACATCGGAATGGTCGCTCCCTTGGTGCTGGTCCCGTTTTTTGTTTCGCGCAACCCTTTGAGAGTTTTTCTGTGGGGATTTCTGGGGGCTTTCGTTTACCTCGGGATATTCCTCACCGGCTCGAGGGCGGGCCTGGGAGCGGCCGCGGCTGGTGCTCTGATAACCGGGGGAATTGCTGCCCGCAAATCTCCCAGGCTGACAGCGATCAAGGCGGCTGGTTTGATTGCCATTCTGATTGCCCTGTCGCTTGGAGTCAGGCCTCTGATTTTTCCCGACAAGGTTTCTTTCGGATCGAGTTCCGCAACCGAGTCCGGCCAGAAGAATCGCATCGACGACAGTCTCAAGTTCAGGTTCCTCTGGGCGGAAGCGGCAGTGCGCAGCGGGCTCGACCGGCCCCTTTCGGGAGCGGGCCCCGGAACCTTTGGGATGAGGATGTTCAAGTTTCAAGGACCTCAGGCCTCCTGGGCACGCGCGGCTCACAACCAGTACCTCGAGGCCTGGAGTGACGGCGGCGTCCTGTTGTTCCTGGGCATTTTGATCCTGCCTTTGATGGTGATTTGGAAGGTGGGCAGCCGCTGGGATTTCGTTGACATCGATCCGACATCTCAGTGGGACGCCGGCCTTCTTGGGGGACTCGCGACCGGCTCTGTCCATATGTTGTTCGACACCGACTGGAGCTTCCCAGCATTCGCGGCCGTCTTCGTCATCCTCGTTGCACTTTTAGCGGCGAGGCTTCGCGAAATTTCATTTGCAGCAAAACCAATTCGACTAGTGTCCGCCGTCATTGCATCGGCAACCCTGATTGGGGTTGCGGCGGGGCTTGCTGCTCCCGAGCTAAGGGGATCCTCAGATGGGGCAACGGCTGCCCGCCGGGCTTCCTTGCTCAAGCCCTACAGCGCAGAGCCACACGAGTTTCTTGCCAATCGCGACGTACCTACGGACGACAAGGACGCGCTTGCACCGGCCCGCGCCAGCATTCAGAAGGCGATTCGTGTGAAGCAGATCGAGCCGTCGTTGTGGTGGCGCCTGGCTGAAATCGAGGCGATGCTGGGACGTCCCGATGCAGCGCGTTCGGCCTACCGGCACGCGCAGAAGATAGGTCCCCATGCGGTGAGGCTCTATTTGGTGTGGTCCACGTTTGAGTTGGAACAAGGGGATCCCCGGCGAGCGGAGTTTCTTGCCCAGCGAGGTCTCAACCTGATCAAGGCCCGTTTAGATGAGGCGCGTTTGATATCCACCAAGGCCCTGCTATTGATAGCCCGTGCCAGGGCGGAGATTGCGCTGGGGGATGGGGAAGCGGCGGTCGGCTCTGCTGTAGAGGCAACCAAGACGGCCCCTGGTATCGGCGACATCTGGCAGGGGTTGGCCGAGATCGCCTGCGCTACAGGCGATCCTGCCCGGGCCGCTGAGGCTTCGGAGAACGCTGTGAAGCTTGGAGTGCCTACGGATCAGATCGCGAAGTGCTGACTCTTATCCTCTGATCAGTGCCTCGGCAAAGAACCTCATATTGGCTGGGCGCTCCGCAAGGCGGCGCATCAGGTACGGGTACCACTGGTCTCCGAATGGCACGTAGACCCTTACTGCGTATCCCCGCTCGGCCAGCCCAATCTGCAACTCTCTGCGCACGCCGAACAGCATTTGGAACTCGATCCGTTCGAGCGGTAAAGACAATCGCCTTGCGGTCTTGACTGCTGCTCTGACGAGAAGGTCGTCGTGGGTCGCCACGGCCGTGTATTCGCTCCCCAGCAAAAGCATCTCTAGCAGCTCGATGTAGTTGCGGCTCGTCTCGTGGCGGTCGAAGGAGATCTCATTCGGTTCGTCGTACGCCCCCTTGCAAAGACGAATCTTGGGCGCAAGGGGGAGCAGCCCCTCGATGTCGCGGGCCGTACGCTTCAGATACGCCTGAAGACAGAGAACGACATTGGAGTGAGTTCCCAGGAGCTTTCGGTACATCTCAATGGTCGCGTCGGTGTATTGATGCGACTCCATGTCTATCGCAACGGTCGTCCGTGCCTCCGCTGCCCTTGCAACGATCTTCTCCATTCGGGCGAGGCATCCATCAAAGGATTGGTCGAGTCCGAGCTGCGTCAGCTTCACGGAGACGTGTGAGTCGAGGTGCCCAGAGACGATGGTTTCGAGACTGGCGATGTATGCGTCCTGGCCGGCGTCGGCTTGTTCGCCGGTCGAACAGTTCTCGCCGAGATAATCGAGGATCGCCCCAAGACCCCCGGTGTTTAGGTTACGCGCGGCCTGAACGGCTTCCTCGAGTGTTTCACCGGCGACAAATCGTCTGGCAACTGCCTTTGTGATGGGAGTTCCGGTGATGAGCTTTTTCAGACCCGGCTTTCGTGCAGCCGCGAGGAGCAGGCGGTTAGGCATGTTCTCCTACGCTATTACAGCTCCAGCCAGCTCGTAATGCGTGCGACGACTCCGATCGGCAGCTCGAGACCTCCGTTGTAGTTGATCCCACCGGTACCGGTCAGGGTTGAAAGCCTTCCCTGATCGACCGGAGACCCGGTGGTGTTGCAAAGGTCGTTGGCAATGACAACGCCATCGATAGTGGCGTTTCCGGAAATGTCGAACTGCTCGTGCACGAGAAAGGCACCGACTGCTGAGGCGCTGCCGTTTCCTCGGAACGACAGGTCTCTGCCGGCAATGAAGGTCACAGGGGCCGCCAGGTCGCTGTAGCGAAGGTCGGGACCACCGGACATGTCGATGTCTCCGGCCTTGTGTCCCGGAGAGCAGTTACTGTGGTTCTCGGCGCCAGTGAAGTAAGGCTCTGCAATGATGCTGGCAAGCCAGGGGGAGGCGTCCTCCCCGGGGTTGCCGGAGATGTCTGCGCTCCCCCTGTAGAGGTAGTAAACGCCGTCATAGGCTGTGTTGTCGTTGTATCTCCAGCGACCAAGCGTGATTCCGCCGTCGATACTCGATCCCGCGAAGTCCCATCCTCTGTAGTTGTTGGTCCCAAGCAGCGTGGGGCCGCCGCAGGGGAGAAGGCGCTTGGGGTTCTGTGTGTCGGACGCGTCGACCACCGTGTTGGCGCCCGGCCCAGCGGAGTAGGCAGGTCCAGCCTTAACTTGGCCGTTTGGACACAGGTCGTACTGACTGAACTGATAGAAGTCGCGGGGCTCTACCAACGGGACCTCTTTGGGGGGCATGCCACCGCCTGAGAGTGCAGTGTTACCAACGTTCACACCGCCCGGCGTGTATGTACCAACGGCGGAAAGATACCCCGCGACGTCGGCTCCGCTTCCAGATCCTGTGATGTTGCCGTTCGCGTGGGCACTGCCATTCGCGCCCGTGATGTCGAGGCTTCCCGAGATCTCCAAAGAGCCGTCGGTCAGAACGGCTGCGCTGGGGCTGAACCCAGCAAAGTCATACTCAGACCTGACGACTCTGGTTCGTGCCGGATTGGCTCGGGTGGGCACAAAGCCGACAGAATAAATAACGCTGGTTGGATTGCCCGAAGCATCTTTTGGCTTGATGACGACCCATTCACCCTCGGCCGTCTTGATCACCCGTGACGCGGGGGCTGCGTTTGCGAGCCCAACGGCCCAGGCTTTCTCTGAGGGAACATCGGCAAAAGCACTGGAGGGAAGCTGCTCGCCGGTGTTCCAGGTAGTGGGGGTATGCCCATCGACCGTTGCCGTCCTGTTTTGGGTGAGCTTGAAGAGGGTGTGGTCGATACCCGAATCCGCCACGTGCAACGACTGTTCGGACTGCCGTTCTCGCCTGACCTGGCGCAGGCCATTGATGCTTGTTGAGGTAAGGACCGCAAGGACGACGGCGAAGATACCCGCCATGCCGATCACCATGATCATCGACATGCCGTCTTCATTTCTGAGTCGGGCGACCAATCTGTTCATATAACTCCTATCGGCAGGTGAGGGAACACGTCTTTAGCATGTGAGGTCCTCACGGGGCGCTCGCATTCCGGAGCCTGACTTCGGTCTCAACCGTTCGCCGTGGAGCTCTGACGGCAGGGACGGAGTCTGCAGTGAATGTGATCCTGATGACCGTTGCCGCCCCCGCGTTAGGGGTTGCCGGTTTGCCGTTCGTGCAGGGGTTGACCCTTGGTGTGGCGTCCATGCAGTAAGAGAAGATCGCTGGCGGAGCCGGGGACGCGGCAGGCCCTACGAATTCTCTCGCAATGACCTTGGGGGTCGCTCCGGCTGTGTCCGTTTTTCTGTGAAGTTCCGCCTCGGCCCCGACTGTTACCACGCTCCAGGTGATCTTTTCCCCCAGGTCTTGCTGGTTGTCCCGGTCGTAGTCGACCCAGAAGTGCGCCGCAGTGGCCGTGGAATCGGAGTACATACGCCTGGCTTGCCGGACTTCCCTCTCCATCCGGTCCAAGGAGACACGGAGCGCGATGAGCGCTTCAGAGTCCTGAGTTGTGAAGGTCTGGGTGCGAAAAAGAGCGATCGTCCCGGTCAAAAGCACCGACCCCACGACAAGGCCGAGTGCCATCCCCACCATCATTTCGGGAAGAGTCACGCCCTCTTCCCGGCGGAAGAACTCCAGTATTCGCCTCATGACCCCGTCCTTGGCATGACCAGCTTGGAAGGGTAAACCGTCGTGTCGTAGGCGAATAATGCTCCCTGCGAGCCTGTGGCCGAGGTCACGACGATCTTGGCCTCGATCCAATTGTTCCGCGCTATTTGCCTCGAAGTAGAGATGTTCAAAGGTACTGACACTTCCTGGAACGGACAGGGGTCCGTCCCTACAACAGGAACCAGGTTGATCGTTGTGGTTGCAAACGTGGTTCCGACCGTGGTCGTGTCGGAGCTCTTCTCTCTTAGAAAGACGGAGAACACGATGGGCTGGTTGCAAACAAAGTCGTTGGAGCCAACCCAAATAGTCATGTCCGCCTGCCCCTGGAAAGTAGACCTCTCCGGCAGCTGATAGTTCCAGTTCACCATGTTGACCGGAAGCGCTTCGGTGGCCAGGTTGTTTCCCTTTCGGACGTAGCGCCCGACATTTGCACCTCCGTTGCCAGCGGTCGTCAAATCCTGCGAGTATCGGAACAGGGTGGACGAAGTGCTGGTCACTCCCGACATTGAGAGGTTGACTTGGGCGTTGGTATCTCCTGTTGGGGGCGTCGGCCGGTTGTGAAGGACCAGGTTGACCGGATCCAGGAGAGTGACGGTCAGCACGGCGGCGGCAGCTTTGGTGCTCGTGGGCTCAACTCCCGAGGCGGCGGTCAACACCATGTTGTATGTACCGACCGGCTCCAATGCGCTGGGTTGCAGGGTCCACACGGCGAAAAAGCTAAGCGTCTGACCGGTCACGACATTTCCGGTGTCGACGACGCCGCTCGCGTTGGTGTCGGTAAAGGCAGACACCGTGTCTGTGGGACTGTCGAACTGGCCGTTCGAGTCGACATCCCTGTAGAAGGAGATGGTCCAGGGTCGGCCGGCCGGACGCGGCAGCGTCAGATCGTAAGCATCCGGGATTCCTTGATTCTTGATCGAGAACTTGAAAACAACCTGTTTTCCCTGCCCGACAGAAAGAGCTTGAGTTACAGGGGAGAGGGTGAATTTCGGAGTCGGCAATCCACGCTTAGCGCGGGTGATGAACGATGAGGCGGTGAAAGAGTCGGTGTCTCCCGCCCCCGCGGTCCATTCCAACCGAACCGTCATTCGTTTGTAACTTTGCCCGGTGCCTCCCTGCGCGGTGTCATCGACCCACGTGACATAGCGGCGGCTGGTATACCGCTGACCACTTACTGTGTGGGTAACGGTGTGGGGGTTGACCACGCTCGTTCCAGCTCCGGCAGCCCGCACGATGGGCTCGCAAAGAAGAGGGCCGGATCCGTCGGGATCGAGGAATGCGGTGCCCGTGTGTCCAGGGCACGAAGCGAGAATATTGGCGTCGCCTGCCAGGTCGCTCGTTCGCATGACAATGTTTTCGTACTGCATATCTCTGGCCGCCTCGATGGCTTGGTTGCCAAGGGCGGTCGCCAGCTGATAGTTCTTCACCTCGCGAATAGTCCGGTATGCGGAGATCGTTGAGTAGCTGAGGGCCGTGGTCAGCACGCTGACCACCATCAGGGAGGCAAGCGCTTCCGCGATGGTGAAGCCGGACTCATCGTCCAGTCGTCGTCTTATTAACGAGCTAATTCGCATCAACATTCGATTATGGCCTCGATCTCGAGTACTTCACCGGCTTGTTAAGGATTCGACAACCTATCCCCGCTTCTTGAGCTTGAAGACCCATCCGCCTAATGAAATTGAATTTTTGGACCAAAGTCCCCTGTCAGGCAGTCTGGTTGGGGGGGCCGACCGTGTAAATGCCCGTGTCACAGGTGTCTACATCCTTTTTGGCGGCTCCGATGTCGCTCTCGAATGTGGAGAGCTTCCAGTCGAAGGTGGCGTCATCTCGAGCGTGTTTCGCCTGGATACAGAACTTTGTGCCATCCGCATTCGTTCGGACGATCAACGAAACCTCAGCCGAGGGGTTGTAGCCCTCTTGCTCAAGCTCACCACCTGGGGAGGTGTCGGTGGTGTAGAGGCCGTTGCTCTCGGTTGAGAATGAATGTTCCGCTCTCACAGCGCTCTGGAGTGCCGATTCCGCCGCTGCCCCCCACCCGCGCTGGCGTTGGTTGAGATAGACGGGGATGGCGATTGCCGCTAGGACCGCGATAATCAAGATGACGATCAATAGCTCGATGAGCGTGAAGCCGCTCTCACGCTCTTGTTCTTGAGCCGTTCCCGTCTCCATGTTTTGCTTGACTGCCCCCTTGTGAACTGTACTGAGTGTGTGACGCAAAGGGGGCCTCCTGCGAGGCCCCCTTTGATCAACTAGTAGCAGTTAATAACGGCGCTTAGGTCAGTGCAGCTCCACCCAGTGTGTACGTGGCTGGGCATGTGTTGAGCGTGTGATCAGGCTTACCGTTGTCGCTCTCGTAGACAGCGAACTTCCAGTCCCATGATGCTTCTCCACGGGCGTGCTTAGCCTGCATGCAGAACTTGGTCCCAGTGGCATCCGTGAACGCCCTGACTTCTACGTCAGAAGTGTCGTTGTAGCCCTCCGTAGCAAGCTCGGCCTCGTCGATCGTGTACAGACCGTTGTTGCCGGTCGCGTACGACTCCTGAGCCTCAGCCGCGTTGCGAAGCGCGGACTGCTGAGCTGCCGCCCAACCCTTCTTCCTCTGGTTCAGGAAGACCGGAATGGCAATGGCAGCCAGAATGGCGATGATCAGGATGACGACAAGAAGCTCGATGAGCGTAAATCCTTGCTCACGCTGTTCTTTCATCTCGTGAAATCGATTGAACATATTGTTGTTTCACCTCCTTTTGAAATGAGATCAAAATCCTTGGTTCCTAGTAACAACCATCGACCTAATGCTGCCCCATCCTTGAGCGGAAACACTAGGACTTACGTCTCAAATGTCCGCCACGCAGAGTCACGGTTTCATTCACGGGTCGTGAGACTAAGGTCCCGTATGTCTGGGCTGCCGATTACTCGCCGATGAGGTCGAAAATCTTGAACATCGGCATGTAGAGCGCGATGACCATCGCTCCCACAAGCCCACCGAGAACGGCGATCATTAGTGGCTCGAGCATAGCCGTGAGGGATTCTGTGGTCGATTCGACCTCTTGCTCGTAAAAGTCGGCGATCTTGTCGAGCATATCGTCGACCTGCCCTGTGTCCTCTCCCACCGAGATCATCTGAACGACCATTGGGGGAAAGACTTTGTGGTTCATCAAAGGGCCGGCGATGCTCTCGCCTTCCCGCACACTGCTCCGCACGTCGGTGGCAGCGCGCCCGATAACAGCGTTACCCGCTGCCTCAGCGGTTATCTCCAGGGCCTGCAAGACCGGGACTCCACTTCTGAGCAGGAGTGAGAGGGTTCTCGCGAAACGGGCTAAGGCGATCTTGATGAACAGGTCGCCGAACACCGGCATCTTGAGTTTTATCTTGTCCGTTCGGAAACGAACGTTTTCGCTCGACCTGCGGCCACGCTTGTAAGCGATGAATCCGCCGATAGCGAAGGCGATTGCAAGCGGGATGATGATGATGGCCTTTTCACTGAGAAACACCAATATCTTTGTAGGCAGTGGAAGCTCTCCTCCGAGGTCATCGAACATCTCCGCAAATGTTGGGACGATGAAGACCAGCATGATGCTGACCAGCACTCCGGCGATCATGAACACAACCACCGGGTAGGTCATGGCGGACTTGATCTTTTGACGAAGCTTGTAGTCCTTTTCATAGCTGTCGGCGATTCGTTCCAGCACAATCTCGAGCGAGCCCCCGGTTTCACCCGCCCTGACCAATGACACGAATAAAGGCTGAAATACCTTTGGGTACTTGGCCATTGAGTTGGAGAGGCTCGAGCCTCCTTCGACGTCGTCTCTCACCAGGCCTACCGTTTCGGCAAGTTTCTTGTTGGAGGTTTGCTCGGTGAGGATTGTCAGGGACCTAAGTAGAGACAGGCCCGATCCGATCATCGTTGCGAATTGTCGGGAGAAGATCGCGAGGTCCTTCAGCTTCACCCTTTGCGGAAGGATGTTGATCTCCATGCTGAGACCCTTTTTCTTTGTGCTGCGGATCTCGAGCGGGAAGAGGTTTTGGGCTCTGAGGCGCGCGGCTACTGCGTTGCTTGATTCGGCATCCATCGTTCCCTCGACGATGGTGCCCTCTCGGTTTCTTACCCGGTACGCCCAGGTTGCTCCAGCCATTGAACCTCCAGAATGGTCGAACTTCTATTTTGACCCCTCGGCACGCAAAAGACACGGCTTGAGCTTGGATATCCTGATGCCGCCACGTTCGGTGGCCAATCAAAGCAAGGGGCACACATGACAAAGAGCTTTCAGAACTACATCTCCGGGAAGTGGGTTGAACCCGCGTCCGGGCAATATTTCGCCAGTCTCAATCCGGCAGACCGCAACGAGGAAATGGGCAAGTTTCCGAAGTCCACATCCGAGGACGTCGAGAAGGCCGTCGCTGCGGCAAAGGCGGCATACCCGGCGTGGCACCGGGTGCCCGTCCCGGAGAGAGCCGACTACGTGCTGCGCGCCGGGCTGATCCTCGAGACACGCAAGGAGGAGCTTTCCGAGCTGATGACAAGGGAGATGGGCAAAACGCTCAAGGAGAGCAGAGCCGATGTCCAGGAGGGCATCGACTTTTGCTTCTACATGGCGGGCGAGGGACGCAGGTTCTTCGGAAACACCGTTCCGGCGGAGCTCCCGAGCAAGTTCTCCATGACGCTTCGGCACCCGATAGGAGTGGTCGCTCTCATCACACCGTGGAACTTCCCCATCGCAATTCCTTTGTGGAAGATTGCGCCGGCGATCGTCGCCGGATGTACCAGCATCTTCAAACCGGCGGAGGACACGCCGCTTCTTGCCGCACTGCTCGTCGAGATATTCGATGAAGTCGGACTGCCCCCGGGAGTTCTGAATCTCATTCACGGGTTTGGCGAGGAGGCAGGCGATCCGCTCGTAAAGCATCCGGACGTACGAGCGGTTTCCTTCACCGGATCTCTCGATGTGGGTCGCTACATCAACGAGACGTGTGGCCGGCTGATGAAGAGATGCTCATTGGAGCTTGGTTCCAAGAACGCCTTGATCGTGATGCCCGACGCGGACCTCAGCCTTGCGGTCGAGGCTGCGGCTTGGGGAGCGTTTGCAACAAGCGGCCAGCGCTGCACCGCTACGAGCAGGCTGATCGTTCATCCGAAGGCTGCCGCTGACTTCAAAGACGGCCTGCTCGAGCGGGTCGGCAAGATGAAGGTTGGATCTGGGTTGGATCCCGATGTGGAGCTGGCCCCCGTCATCAACGAAAAGCAGAAGGACCGGGTTCTTTCCTACATAAAGGTGGGCCGCGACGAGGGAGCCAAGGTACTTACAGGAGGGAACGAGCTAACGGGAGGAGCGCACAGCAACGGCTACTTCATCGAGCCAACCGTGTTCGACGGAATGACGCGCGACATGCGGATCGCGAAGGAGGAGATCTTCGGCCCAGTAACCGGAATCATGACTGCAGAGTCGCTGGACGAGGCGATAGACATTGCGAACTCCACGCAGTACGGGCTTTCGTGCTCGATTTACACAAGAGACATCACTTCGACGTTCCGCGCGATCCAGGAACTCGAGTTTGGAGTCGTCTACATCAACGCGCCAACTATTGGCGCAGAAGTTCAGCTTCCCTTCGGCGGGATGAAGTCAACAGGCAACGGCCATAGAGAGGCGGGCCCGCAGTCGCTCGATGAGTTCACCGAGTGGAAGGCGGTATCGGTCGACTTCTCGGGCAAAGTTCAGAAAGCTCAGATGAAAGAAGAAGCCCCTTAGTTCCGCGCTGCGGGGTAGTCAACCGTTGCCTTCACACGCGCACGGCCAGCAGGCAGACGTCGTCCATGGCGTCGTCCTCGAGAGTTGCGACCAGACCATCACAGAAGTCGTCGAGGCTTTTGCTCGCAAGTGACTCTGCTGTGGTTTGAAGCCGGGCGAGTCCATTCTCCAGGCTTTCGCCCACGCGCTCGACAAGACCGTCGGTGTACAGAAGCAGAATGGCACCAGCGGGCATTGTGAGCGACTCGTCGGAGCGTGCATAGTCGTTGGCAAGGCCGAGAAGAACATGTTCTTCGGTTTCCAGGTAACGGGAGCCCTTTGGAGTCGTCAGTAAGGGGGGAGGGTGACCCGCGTTTGCAAACCTCAATGTCCACGAGCCGCCGCCTTTTGGATCTAATCGGCCAGAGGAATGGGTCAGTAGTCCGTAGACGCACGTCGTGATTTCCCCAATCCCAAACTGCGTGATCGTTTCGTCCAGCCGGGCGAGGACATCGCTCGGGGGCTCACGGCGGTCGAGGGCCAGGGACCGCAGCATGTTCCTGAGCTGAGCCATCTGAACGGCAGCACCCATGTCATGACCCGCGACATCCCCGATTACAAGCGCCATCTCTCCATCGGGGGTTGGGAAAGCGTCATACCAATCGCCACCCACCTGGGCTTTGGTTGCTGAGGGGCGGTATCGGGAGACAATGTCCAACCCTGGTACATGAGGCAGAACCGAAAGCATGCTCCGCTGCAGGATCAAAGCGGCGGCAGCTTGTTCCTCCAACTCGTCGCCTCGATGTTCGCTGGTAACGAGCTCTCCGGCCAGGACTTTCGCTCGGCGGCGGTGTGTTGCCGAATCCAACGCGACGGCCGCGTGCGCGGCGAAGGCTCCGCCGGTTGCGGTCTGCTCCGCTCCGAAGGCTGCGGGCAGCCCCGAATACAGATTCAGGGATCCGAGCGTGTTCTGTTCGACAAACAAGCGGAAGCTCAACATGCTGCGAACTCCCGTCTCGGCGGCTGCCCTTGACGCAAAGTCCGGCCAGCGCGTTTCGGTGGCGAGGTCGTCTGTGACGAACACGGCGTGCTTTCGCAAGGCATCGAGGCACGGGCCCTGGTTGGCCTCGTACTGAATTCGATCCACCGCAAGGGGTACCGGGCCGGTTGCTGCGGGCGTGGTGACCTTGCTATTCACAACCATTGTGATTCCGGCGTGCTCGCAGTTTGCGATTAGCCGAGGCGCTAGATCGACAATGCGCTGCAGCGTTTCTTGCTCCGAGCCCTCCGACTGCAACGCGCGGGCCACATAGGCAAATGCCTCTGCTCCAACTGGTTGGGATTGCTGCATTTGTTTCCCCCGGAAACCCTCTCCCAGGCATCCTTCTGAACCCAGGTAATGCCTAATTCTACTCCTATCAGGCAGTCATCCCACCGTCGACGATAAGGTTGGCTCCCGTCACGTAAGAGGACGCATCCGAGGCCAGAAAAACCACGGCCCCCGCCATCTCTTCGGGCTTTGCCCACCTTTTCATCGGGATTCTCTCGAGAGTCATGTTGACGAAGAACTCGTTTTCCGAAAGCGATCCCCAGATCTCCGTCTCGACGGCTCCCGGCGACAAGGTGTTCACCCTCACCCCGGCCTCCGCCCACTCCTGAGCCAGCACCCTGGTGACCGCGATCACACCGGCTTTGGCAGCGGAGTAGTTCGCTCTGAGGGGAGTGGGCGACACCCCGTCGACCGACGCAACGTTTATTACGGAGCCCTTTCCTTTCGACATCAAATGAGGCGCCGCCGCCTTGCAAACGCGAAAGATCGAAGTGAGGTTGAGATCGACGACCTTCGTCCAGCCGTCCTCTCTCATGTCGGTGAGCGGTGACATGAAACGGGTCCCGCCTGCGTTGTTGACCACAATGTCGAGCCCGCCCAGCTCCTCGACTGTCTTGGTGATGCTTTCTTCGACACTTCCTGTGTCGGTCACATCGCATTGAAGAACGAGTGCCTTGCGGCCCGCCTTTTCCACCAGGGCGGCAGTTTCCTGAAGGCCCTCGACTCCTCTGGCGGCGAGAGCAACATCAGCCCCGCTTTCCGCAAGCGCCGCAGCAATCGACCTGCCGATTCCTTTGCTGGCTCCCGTGACAAATGCAACCTTGCCCGTGAGTGAGAAGTCCACCATCTCTTCCTCCATTGGTAGCGTTGGCGACCGATACAATCCCGGCCCCCAGCCAGGAAGGCAAATCCATGACAACCCTGAACGATGCTGCCGCAGTAGTTGTCGAGACGCATCTGGGGGTGCGCAAGGACGAGGTTGTCCTGATCATTACGGACGAATGGCGCAGGCGTATTGCCGGTGCCCTCTTCGAGGCGGCCCGCCGGGCAGGCACCGAACCGGTCCTCATCGAGATCGTAGAGAGAAAGACTCACGGAGCAGAATTGCCGGCGGCGGTCGCTGCAGCGATGGCAGAAGCTGATGTGGTCATCGCCCCCACGACCAAGTCTCTTTCACATACATCCGCCCGGAAGAGTGCGACCGAGCGTGGTGCCAGAGTTGCCTCTATGCCCGAGGTGACCGAGGCAATGATGGAGCGCTGCCTTGCCGCGGACCCCGGTCGCCTCTCCAGTCTTGGGGCCGCATACGCAGAGGCCCTCACCAATGCCAGCCAGGCCAGACTGTCCAGCCCCTCGGGCACCGAATGCACCTTCAACCTTCTGGGCAGGACCGGAATTTCAGACGATGGGGACCTGACTAAAAAGGGGGCCTTCGGCAACCTTCCGGCCGGAGAGGCGTTCATTGCGCCCGTAGAAACAGACGCCGAGGGGGTCATAGTCTTCGACGCTTCGCTGTCCCCCGACTATCTCCTGGACAGCCCGGTCAGAGTCGTCGTCAAGGGCGGGGTGGTGATGGAGGTGTCCGGCGGAGCTGCTCCGCTGTTCCTGCAACTGCCGAAGAGCTTCGGACCCGATGCTTGGCGCGTCGCGGAGCTGGGGATAGGGACCAACGACCGGGCCACGATTACGGGCAACATCCTGGAGGACGAAAAAGTCCTGAGTACGGCACACGTTGCTTTTGGCAACAACGCGTCGATAGGCGGAGTTACCAGCTCGGTCGCTTCACACCATGACGGGATCATCAAGCACGTGACTCTGGAGCTCGACGGCAAGACCGTGATCCGAGAAGGAAAGCTCCTGCTGGACGGGTAGGCCTGCGGTCCCCGGCCCCCGGTCGTGGGCCCCTGTGGTCTTTCTTGTACTTTTGGGCACTGGATTTTCCCCGGGTATACTGCGCCGAAGGAGGTAAGCACCCGCCAGCATGAATACCAAGTCTGAGTTCCTAACCGTCAGCGAGGTTGCTCGCCTCATGCGTGTTTCGAATATGACGGTCTATCGGCTGATTAGGTCAGGGTCTCTCCGAGCGGTCCAGGTTGGGAACCGCTATCGGGTCAGAGAATCAGACGTCCACCAGTACCTGGACGACCATTACGTAAAGGCGGGCTAGCCCGCACCGCCCCGGCCTCACAAAAGCACGTCCATCGAAACGCGTCAGGTTTGACCCGGTTGTCCGGAAGTTCATGGCGTTTCGTCTCGATGGTGAGGAGGCAGCTTGACCCGAGTAACCCAGTCCGAGCTGATCGATCGCCTCCTTTCAGGTCCTGGAACGGTGGTTCTTCTCGGGTCGATCGATACCGGAAAGACCAGCTTTGGGTTGTCTCTCGCCGAGGAAGCGCGGGAAAGGGGCCTCAAGGCCGCCTACGTGGACTCCGATGTTGGGCAATCGACCGTGGGGCCCCCGACCTGTGTGGGACTCAAGCTCTGCTGGAACCTCGAAAAGGTCGACGAGGAGTCCGTGGCTCTTGCAGATGAGATCGGGTTCGTTGGGTCCACCGCTCCGGAGGGTCACCTGCTTCCCCTGGTGGCCAGCACCGCGAGGCTCGTCGAGCACGCAAAACAGGCGGGGGCCGAGGTCGTAATAGTCGATACGAGCGCCCTGATCTCCGGGATTTACGGGGAGCTGCTCAAGTACTACAAGCTCGACCTCATCAGGCCCAGGTCGATCGTGGGTTTCCAAAGAGGCGAGGAGCTCGAGCCCATTCTGGGGGTCGTCAGCCGCTTCTTTCCAGCCGAAGTGACTGTTCTGAAAGTCGAATCGGAAATCGTCGAAAGATCCGCCGAGGAACGCCTCGCCTCCCGCGAGGAGCGATTCAGGGCATACTTTCACCCCCCGCTGCAACGCTGGCGGGTAAAGCCAACAGTCTTCATGCCCAGCCTTCCGCCTGAGGTCGACTTGAAGAGGCTCGAAGGTCTGGTCGTTGGTCTCGAGGATGGTCGCGGGACCTGCACGGGGATTGGGCTGTTGGAGTACGACGAGAAAGAGAACGTTCTGCGCATGGTGTCCTCTGTGGGTGAGGGTGCGCAGGGCCTGCGACTCGGTTCCATTCGTATCTCGACTGAAGGCCGGCAGCTTGGCCGTGTCACGATGCGGGACATGTTCGGTAGTTGAAGAAAGGCAATAGATGTCGTCAGTAGTAAAAAAGCGGCGCAAGAAAATGCGCAAGAAGAAGCACAAGAAGATGCTGAAGAAGACCCGCTGGCAACGGCGCCAGCAGGGCAAGTAGAACGCCTAAGCAAGCCAAAGCGTTCCTGGCCGCATTAGCGGCCGCCCTTCTTCTCGCAACCTGCACGACCCCAATCAATCGGGGTGACTCGGCCGAATTCCTTTCCGAGGACGGTTTCTCTCTTGAAGCGCGAGTTTTTGGGGAAGGCTCAAATGCGGTTGTGCTTGCTCACATGTTCCCGGGGGATCAAAGCTCCTGGTTTTCATATGCCCGCCGGTTGCAGAATGAGGGTTACATGGTTCTCACATTCAACTTCCGCGGCTACGGCGATTCCCAGGGCAAGAAGGACGTCGCCTTGACCCCTCGTGACGTCAAGGGGGCCCTTCGCTTCATGGCATCAAAGGGGGCAGCCAAGATCGCAGTGGTGGGGGCGAGCATGGGTGGTACCGCCGCGCTGGTCACGGTATCGGAGAACTCCGTCGCCGGAGTTGTCTCTTTGTCCTCCCCTGCGAAATTCAAAGGGCTCGACGCCGCGGGGGTTGTTTCGAAGATCACTTCTCCGATGCTGTTCGTGGCTGCGACCGATGATGGTGAGTCTGCCGATTACGCAGAGCTTCTCTACAAGTCCTCCGGCGACCCGGGGGCCGGACTCGAGCTGGTGCCGGGCAAGGCTCACGGAACCTCCCTTCTCGAAGGCGATACCGGCGACCGGGTGCGGCCCATGGTCGAGAAGTTCCTGAAAGAGTCCTTCGAGTGAACCGATACCGTTTCGATCTAGTCACGTTCCTATCCGACTACGGACTTGGGGATGAGTTCGTGGGCGTTTGTCATGGAGTAATCATGAAAATTGCTCCGGGCCTCGACATCGTCGACATAACGCATGGGATCAGCGCTCAAAACGTTCGGGAGGGGGCCATGGTCCTTGCCAACTCTGTCGCATTCATGCCGCAGGGGGTCCACCTTGCGGTTGTGGATCCAGGGGTTGGCACCGACAGGCTCCCGGTGATTGTTGAGACGGCGCAGGGATCGGTAATGGTCGGCCCCGACAACGGGGTGCTTGCACTTGCCATCAGCCGCCTCGACGGTGCGATTGGCGCGCGAAAGATAGAGAACCCTGCGTTGATGCTGCCGAAGGTTGCTCGAACCTTTCACGGCAGAGATGTTTTTGCCCCCGCGGCAGCTCACATTGCACGAGGAGTACCGCTCGAGGAGTTCGGGTCGGAGATTCCGGTTGAAAGCCTCGTCGGGATCAACGTGGCGGAGCCGCGTCTGCACGACGACCATTTCCACGCGTCCGTACTGCACATAGATCGTTTCGGGAACCTTCAGATGAACGTGGCTCCTCCTCAGCTGGCCGAGCTCGGCCTGACGGTCGGATCGATGCTCGAGGTGCGAGTCGAAGGCCGGCGGAATCTCGTTCCACTCGGGGCTTCCTTCTCCGCCGTGTCTGAAGGAGAGTTGGTCGCGACCGAGGACTCGTACGGGCTGGTTGCTCTGTCCGTGAACTGCGGTAGCGCCGCTGACCGCCTTGGCGCGAATCTGGGTTCCTCAGTGATCATCGGTCCTCCCGGGTCGGGGGCGACGGAGTAAATGACGCGCAGAGTCCTGGTTACGGGCGCTTCGGGATTCCTCGGTCGCGACCTGGTTCGGTCTCTCGAGACGGAAAAAAGTGTCGAGTACATCGCTGCTGTCGATACCAAACCCATAGGGGGGTTCGATAAGGCCGAGTTCATTCGGGCGGATGTAGCCAGCCCTCTCATCCAGCGCGTGATTGCCTCCACCGGCGTGGACACGGTGGTTCACGCCGACCTGACATCCTCGCCCCTCAGCGTTGGGGGCCGTTCCGCACAGAAGGAACGAAATGTCATCGGCACAATGCAGCTTCTGGGAGCATGCCAGCGTGTTGAGGCGGTTGAGAAGGTCGTGGTCAGGTCATCGACTGCGGTTTACGGCAACGACTCCTCCGATCCATCCATCCTTCGCGAGGACTGGTCGAACCTCTCAGAGGCTTCCGGGTATTCGAAGGACCTTGCCGACGCCGAGACGTTCGCAAGGGATTTCGGGAGACGCCGTTCTCGCGTGAAGCTCACGATTCTGAGGTTCGCGAATGTGATGGGTCCAACGGCTGAAACGTCGATGACTCAACTCTTCAGTTTGCCTCTCATCCCAACCGCTCTCGGATTCGACCCCCGTCTGCAGCTGCTCCATGAGCAGGACGCGGTTCAGGTGTTGCGGAAGTCGGTAGTTGAAGACCATCCCGGCGTGTTCAACGTCGCTGCCGATGGAGTGCTTTATCTATCGCAGGCGATCCGGCTCGCGCGCAGGCTTCCTCTGCCGGTGGTAACCCCTCTCGGGACCATCGCCGGAGATGTTCTTCGCCGCTTCGGCGTGATCGACTTCCCCACCGACCAAACGGCGCTTCTGGTCCATGGAAGAGTCGTCGACACCCAGCGTCTCAAAGAGGTGTTCGGATACAAGCCGGTACACACAACGAGGGATGCCCTGATGAGCTTTCTCGAGTCACCACGCGCTTCACGCTCGAGCGCTCTTAAGGACTGGCAGAAAGAGCTGTATGAATTTGCTGCCTCACGGTTCGCTGCCATGGCCGGTGGACCCGCGCCAAGGCCTTACGTTGTGGGTGCGGGGGAAGACGCAGGCCAGGCGTCTCAGCCTCCCGCCGAGGCCAATTAGTGGGGGTCTACTGATGGATCAGCAGCAGGCCCAGGTTCGTGAGCGATGTCGGGCCATAACCTCGGCAAGCAAGAGGTGCCGGAACCTGGCGGTTGACGAACGCGGGTTCTGCAAGGTCCATGCCGGCCCCCGCAGGATCGGCGCTCCCACAACCATGCAGAGGTCTCCAGAGGCTCTGCTCGCAGAAAGGGTCAGGGAGTTCTTCGAGTTCATGAGACGAAGAACTCTGGGCGAGTACGAAATCGATTCGTTTGGGTTCGACAGGGAACTCACCGAACAAATCCTGCACCCCCTGGCGCTGGGTCTTTACCGCAGGTGGTGGCGCGTGACGACCCTGGGGGTTGAGAACGTTCCGATGAACGGAGCAGGGCTCCTCGTCGGCAATCACTCTGGGACGCTTCCGTGGGACGCAGTGATGATGAAGGCGGCGGTTCTGGAGGAGCATCCGGGCAACAGGCACGTTCGGCTGCTTGCTGCGGATCTCGCCGTGTCCATGCCGGTGCTGTCTCACCTGGCGCGCAAGGCAGGAAACACCGTCGCGATTCAGCAGGACTCGCTTCAGATGCTTCGTTCGGGCGAGCTCGTCGGAGTCTTTCCCGAGGGATACAAGGGCGTGGGCAAACCGTTCGGCGAGAGGTACCGTCTGCAGCGTTTCGGCCGGGGTGGCTTCGTTGAGGTGGCGCTGAAGGCCAGGGTCCCGATCGTGCCGGTCGCGATTGTGGGGGCCGAAGAGATCTATCCGATGGTCGCGAACTTGAGGCCGGTCGCAAGAATGTTCGGCCTGCCGTACTTCCCGATAACGCCGTTCTTCCCGCTGCTCGGCCCCCTGGGCCTGCTGCCCCTCCCGACCAAGTGGATGATCGAGTTTGGAGATCCCATTCCTACCGACGTTTATCCGGAGGATGCATTCGAAGACACCATGCTTGTCTTCGATCTAACCGATCGGATCAGAGACACGATTCAACAGATGCTGAACCGTAACCTCGCAGCGCGTAAGGGCGTTTTCAGCTAGCCCACTAAGGAGTGATGGCGTTTTGCATCTGAAGGATGCCCAGGATGCCGGCGAGTGCTATGGCTGCCAGCAGCAGCAGGACTGCGAGTATGGTTCTGCGGCGCAAGATGTTCCCTTCGCTATTTTGACTGGAGGATAACTCGATGAGAGATCTGCTCTTCTGGGTAATAACCGGCGGCATAGCAGGTTGGCTCGCCAGCATTGTCGTGCGGACGAACGAGCGGATGGGCTGTCTGCTGAACATTGTCGTCGGAATAATTGGTGGCGTCATCGGCGGGTGGGTCTTCCGGCAACTCGATCTCCAGGCCCCCGGAGGGGAGTGGCTGTCTGCGATAGTCGTCTCGTTCGTCGGAGCGGCCATTCTTCTTGTTGTCCTGCGGTTGGTAAGAGGGCGATAGCCGCCGGACGCTTACGGCGCCAGCTTCCGGCACATCTGAGAGATGTGCCTTTCCAGCGTTTCGAGGCCTTCAACCTTTCCGAGGCACAGGACGATGCCGGCGTCGTGGGCCTGCTGTTCCAGCTCGTTCGTTGGGTAGGCGGTGTACAGGATGATCTTTTGGCTCGGCTGTGCTTCAAGGATCTTTTTCGACGCCTCGAGGCCGTCCATGCCCGGCATTGCGTAGTCCATCACGATCACATCGGCGTTAGCGTCCTTCGCCATTTCGACCGCGCTCGCGCCATCCGCGGCGGTGCCGGCAATCTCGAACCCGTCCAGCTCGAGCATCTTTGCCAGCATGTCTCTGACGTGCTGGGTGTCCTCGACGATCAACAAGCGGGGGGTCACTGAATTCATATCGGCCGGCTAGAAAGCTGGCTGAAGTAGACAAATGCGTTCACGCCAGGTTGTCCTCGCAAAAATGCAGAGCCCGCCTCAAAGCGTCGTCGAGGTCTCCTTCGACTCTTACGAACTCCCTCATGTCGAGCTCGAGGGAGACGGCCCCCTGGTATGCCGAGGCCGGAATATTTCTCAGAAACTCCTTCAGTGGCAGCTTTCCCGTACCGGGGAATGCGTGATTGTCCTTGTGGTCGCCGTGGCTGTCGGATAGGTGAATATGCGACAGGCCCCCGCCGATCTCTTGGAGGGCATGCATGATGTCGAACCCGTCGACGCCGCAATGGCTGGTGTCCAAAGTGACCTGGTTGAACCCCTTTAGATCGGTGGGGGAGACCCAGCGATGTCCCCGGACCGGCCTTCCTCTCACCCAGAGCCTGAACATGTTCTCGACCGCGATTGCGACGCCGTGCTCGGCGCTGTATCGCGCCAGCTGGGTCAAAAGCCATGTTTGGTATCGAACTTCCCACAGGTATGGCGGATGTACCACGACCACATCGCATCCAACCCCCTTCGCAACCGAAGTAGACCTTTCGATGATCTTCATGAAGTTGGGACCCCATATGCGTCGGGTCACGACAAGCATCGGCGCATGCAGGGCGACGATGCTGAGCCCCTCCTTCTTGGCCAGCCGAAGAGGAGCCTCGGAGGATTGAGTGCGAGGGTCGCGTGTGACCATTAGCTCGATTGCGTCGAACCCGGCCGCTGCTATGGCGCCGAACGCCCTGTCCAGCTCCCACATCCACAGGCCGCCGGTCGAGAAACATATCCGTGGGATCTTGCGGCTGGACAAGCTGCTAGGCCGGGTACCGTCGGTGCACTATTTGTCCGACGAAAACATAGAGCTGAAGAAACCTTTGATCCTCGAGAAGAAAGACTTGTCCTTCTCGTTGCCTTCTGCCGAGATGCGGGCATCATCACGGTAAGCCTTCGACTCTTCTTCCGAGGGAACATGGTCGCTCTCGAGCTGATCGAGGTAAGCACTTATCTGGCCGTTGATCTTGGACCCGGGCACCGCGGGGGCGGGAGCCTCTCCTGGAATTGGCTCGGCGGGGCCGGCAGGTGTTTCGCCCGGCCGTCCCGTTCCGGAGGGAGCCGCCGCTCCCTGGTCAAACCCCGACTGCATGAAGACCT
>DATLOJ010000103.1:0-4522 GCA_035536315.1 Actinomycetota bacterium
AACGGTTTCGGGAGACGATCCGTTCGTCGCTGGGGGACTCGAAGTCAGACGAGACGCGAACCGCCCCAATGGATGGATCGTGGCCGGTGAGCTTGCGAGCGTATTAAGAAAGGACGAGAAGCTTCTTGTCTGGTGGCGGGGGCGCCAGTACGAATACGAGCGCGGGGTGGGTGCGCGTGTGGCCGAGGTTTCGGCGACGCACCTCGAGGCCCCCATGCCAGGTCAGGTGATTGCGGTGAGAGTGGCCGAAGGGGAAACGGTGGTTAGAGGGCAGGAGCTTGTCGTGGTCGAAGCGATGAAGATGGAGCATTCGATCGCGGCACCAGCAGACGGTGTGGTCGAAGCGGTCTTTTGCAAACAGGGAGACCAGGTGGAGAGAGGAAAGGTGCTTGTCGACTTCGAGCCATCCTGACCTGCCCGGTTCCGTTGCGATCGTAGAGGTGGGGCCGCGCGACGGTCTGCAGAATCAGCCACAGATCGTGAGCGCCGTGGCGAAGAAGGAGTTCATCGACTCGCTTGCCGATGCCGGTCTCAAGAGAATCGAGGCGACGTCGTTCGTGCATCCCAAATGGGTTCCTCAGCTCTCCGACGCGTCCGAAGTCATGGCATCAATCGAGCGCAAGCCCGGCGTCGTTTACTCCGCTCTGGTTCCGAATCTCGAGGGCCTCGAAAGGGCGATGGGGGCCGGAGCTGACGAGGTAGCCGTCTTTGCATCCGCTACGGAATCATTCTCGGAGAAGAACCTGGGCCGGAGCCGCCAAGACTCCCTCGAGATGTTCCGCCCCGTATTGGAGAAGGCGGCCGAAGCGAGTTTGCCGGTCCGCGGCTACGTCTCCATGGTCCTGGGAGATCCGTGGGAGGGGGAGGTCGTGTCTTCCGAAGTCGTGCGGATGGCCGAAGCTCTGTTGGAACTCGGTTGCACGGAGGTTTCCCTCGGCGACACCATCGGGGTGGGTACTCCCGGATCCGTCGAGAGACTTCTACATGCGATCTTCGCGGCCGGCATCGGGGCTGACGCCATTGCGGTCCACTTTCACGACACTTACGGGCAGGCATTGGTGAATGTGCTCACGTCGATGAGGATGGGGATCACAACGGTGGACTCGAGCGCGGGGGGCCTTGGAGGTTGTCCGTTCGCACAGAGCGCGACCGGCAACCTGGCCACCGAGGATCTGGTGTGGATGCTCGACGGCATGGGTGTTGAAACGGGGGTCGACGTGCGGAAAGTAGCGAAGGCATCAAGCAGGATCAGTTCCGAGCTCGGAATCGAGCCGCCGAGCAGAGTAGCGAGGGCCATCCAAAAATGACAACGATAAATTTCGAAATGGATTCCAGGGGTGTAGCGCGGCTAACCCTCAATCGTCCTGAGGTGAAGAACGCGATGAACCCCGAGATGATTTCCGACGTGGTTCGAACACTGTCCGAGCTCTCCGACGACTGCCGCGTACTCGTGATTGCTGCTGCAGGTAACGTCTTTTGCGCAGGCGCCGACCTAAAGTGGATGGGTCAGGCAGCAATGGGGGGCACCACCGAGGATTCGGCAATTTTGCGCGGGTTGTTCACCGCCGTCGACCAGTGCAAGGTGCCGGTGGTGGCGCGAGTTCAGGGCCCCGCGATAGCGGGGGCCACAGGTCTGCTGGCTTGCTGCGACGTTGTCGTCGCGGCAGCCTCGGCAGTATTCGCATTTACCGAAGTAAGGATCGGACTGGTCCCTGCAGTCATCTCCCCTTACGTCTTGCGAAAAACGGGTTACTCGTTTGCGCGGGCGATGTTCATGACCGGCGAACGGTTTGATGCAGAACGCGCCGTTCAGGGGGGACTGGTTCACTTCGCCGTACCCGACGAACAGCTGGACACAAAGGTCGAGGAAGTTGTGAGCAATCTGGTTGGAGGAGCGCCCGATGCGTTGTTAGAGGCCCGCCGGCTCCTCTCCAAGGTTGTCGGCCGGGGGCCGGAAGAAGTAGCCGATATGACCGTGGAGGTCCTTACGCAAAGGCGCGGATCCGACGAAGCCAAGGAAGGCATCGCGGCATTCCTCGAAAAACGCAAGCCGCGCTGGGTCAGGGAGTAGCCGGGAGCCCCCTATTCACCGCTGTTTGACGACAATTCCAAAAGTTCCGTTTCGTACTTCCTTCGACACAATCGCAACTTTTGACTGCGGCTGAACAGCGTCGACAAAGACCTGAAGTGCGTTGTTGCCGTCAATGTCGTCGACAAGGAGAACTCCTCCTTCACGGAGCCGGGTCCACGCGCGCTTCATTTCGAAGAGCATCGTCGACCTCGTATGAAGGCTGTCATGGATGAACACGTCAATACTTCTTAGCCCGGCTAGCAGCGGTGGCAGTCGCCTCCTGCTGGATCCACGAAGATACGTCCACCGGCCTTTGAGATGGTCGTCAACCAGCTCGGCGGGCTTTCCTTCCCAGCCTCGAAAGATTGGTGGGAGATCGATGCTATGAAGGTGACCATGGTCCAGTTCTTGCATCGCAGACAAAATCACTTTCGTCGTGATTCCTCGTGCCACACCCGTCTCCACCGCATTGTCGGGCCGAGTGTGCAGGGTTGTGCACCACACTGCTCGGGCGAAACCGAGATCGGCGTCATGTCCTTTCGCAACCGACGTTTCCGCCCACAAGTAATCGAACTGTGGGGTGAAGGGGCAAGGCCAGTCTGCGTTCACCCACTCATGCAGGCGCATCTCCCAGTCCGGGCCCGTCGGGTCGTAGTGAGTGGCGTGGTCGCGAGCCCGAGAAAGCTTTATCTCGACCCGGCCTCTGACTCTTTCGACTGCCTCCCGAGGATGCTTCACCAAGACCTCGGCGATGCGCCGCGCGTAAGAACTTTCTGAAGGATTCATTTAAGCAAAGGGGAGTGTAGTGAGATTTCTCAGGCGTCTGTTCGTATTTGCATTGATCCTTGTGATCCTCGCGTACGGAGTCGCCGAGGCGATAGCGAAGAACTTCGCGGAGGACTCGATCGAGGACGCCGTCAGCTCTCAAGAGCCACTGGCGCAGGGTGTGGAGGCGGATGTGAGTCTCCCGCTTCTGCTCACTCTTGCTACAAGGAGTGAGATTCGACGAGTACAGATCTCCGTCTCCCATGTATCCGCCGGGGAGTTCTCAGTCGATCGGATCACCGCTGTCATGTTCGGAGTCAAATTCGACAGGCCCGAGTCTCTGCGCACACGCAAGCCCGTGATCGAATCGATCGACCGGCTCGACGTTGGGCTGGAGATCTCCGAGGCAGAGCTTTCCCGGGTTATGGCCGAGGGGCTGACTGTCGAGCTGCATGCTGGAAGCGCAACTCTGATTGGCCCGGGATTTCAGGTTGACGGCAAGTTGGAGCTCTCCGGTGCCCGGTCATTTCGCTTCGCGCCGTCGACGGGCCTGCCGGCAGGAATCGAGGTCCCTTCCTGGGAGATCGGAAATATTCCGTTCGGTTCTTGTTTCCGGAGCGTCGAGATGCAGGAGGCGCTGCTCCGGGTGACCTGTTCACTCGAAGACCCTCCGGCCCGCTTTCCGACATCGGCCTCCTGAGCCCCCTGGAGCCGAAGATTGAAACGCCGCACGAGGTGAGAGAATTGGGATCGATGAATCTTGACCTGCCCCAGGAGATCGAAGACCTCCGGGCCACAGTTCGCGAGTTTGCCGAAGAGGTAGTCAAGCCTCAGGCGGAAAAGTTCGACGAGAGCGAGGAGTTTCCTCTCGAGATCATTCGCGAGATGGGAAAGATGGGCTTGTTCGGCCTTCCATTCCCGGAGGAGTACGGGGGCATGGGCGGCGATCTGCTCACTCTTTGTGTCGCGATCGAAGAGCTTGCGCGAGTCGACTCGTCGGTTGCGATCACCCTGGAGGCCGGCGTCGGACTCGGCGCTATGCCGTTCTATCTGTTCGGAACAGAAGAGCAGAAACAACAATGGCTGGTTCCCATGGCTAAGGGAGAGATCCTGGGGGCCTTTGGATTGACCGAACCTGGGGGAGGATCGGACGCTGAATCTGCCAGTACTACCGCACGTATCGATGGCGACGAGTGGGTCATCAACGGGTCGAAGTCCTTTATCACCAACTCCGGAACGGAGATGTCAAAGGTTGTGACCGTCACGGCTGTCACGGGAGAAAAGGACGGAAAGAAAGAGATCACATCCATTTTCGTTCCCCATGGGACTCCCGGATTCTCCGTCGGCCGTTCCTACCGGAAGATGGGCTGGCACGCGTCGGACACGCGGGAGCTTTCGTTCAGCGACTGCCGCGTTCCGCTGGAAAATCAGGTAGGGGAGAGGGGGCGAGGCTTCCACAACTTCTTGACCATCCTCGACGACGGGCGAATCGCGATCGCGGCACTTGCGGTGGGACTCGCGCAGGGCTGTCTCGACGAGAGCGTCAAGTACGCGAAGGAGCGCTCTGCGTTTGGAAAACCGATCGGAGCATTCCAGGGGATTCAGTTCAAGCTTGCCGACATGGCGATGAAGACAAAGCTCGCTCGCAATCAGGTTTACCGGGCGGCGTGGCTGAGGCAGGAGGGC
>DATLOJ010000104.1:0-3919 GCA_035536315.1 Actinomycetota bacterium
CTCGGACGGGCCGATTGGAGTCGGAACCGTTATACGCAGACTCAACAGCCACAGCGGCAGTCCGGTCGAGGGGACGATGGAGGTCACTGAGTTCGAACACAATCGTTTATTCGCTGCGGTTATTCATGACGGGCCTGAGGAAACGCGCGGGAGAGTTACGTTTGAGCCCGTCGGCGAAGGTTCCACCAAACTCTCTCTCACCGCTGAGTTTCTCAACATGGATCCGTCGTTTTCCGATTTCATTACCCCTCTGATTCAGAGGAGCTACCGAAACATAAGGGCCCTTATCGAGTCGGAAGTCCCAAGGCAGGGTGAGTGACGGCCTCCCGCTGACCGTCGCCGGCTAACCGCAGGGAGCGATAAGTGCGTACCCTGTTGGTGATGAGCAAACAGACTTCACAAAGCACACAGCGCGACGACTCTCCTGTTCAGCCGCACCCGGCGAAGATTCGCTGGGGCGCGAGATTGCCCATGCCCAAGCTGAAGAAGCTTTATGAAGCGGACGCAGCCGGGATTCAGGACATCGAGCTGTGTGACGAGGTCGGCAGCTACTTGTACTCGCGATGCCGAACCTTCGCGCTCGTAAAGAACACCGAGGTCGAATGCCCATCGTGCGGAACTGTGGTCGCTGTAGCCAAGGACGAGGTCAGTCACTGCTCCAACTCGGACTGCGACTGGTACACCGATTTTCACAACTACTGGAAGAGCATTCAGAACCACTACGCATGGTTCGGCAGGGGCCTCGGAGCATTTCTCGGTTTCTATGAGCGGTACCCGGCAGCCAGGACATACCGACAGAAGATTGTCCTCATCGATCAGCTGATCCACAGCTTTCACATGGACGAGGCCGGACAACCCGTCAAGTCGGTGGCATCGAAGCTGCTGGAAGGAAACAAGAATGACGTTGTCAGATTTCTGGACGACCTGTCCGCGATCGACAAGGACGCCAAAACGCAGTGGCGCGGGGTAACGGCAACCACCGTGAATGCAAGGCTTCTTAGCCCCTCGGCCGAAGACTCCGAATGACCGGGGACCTGTGGTGAGCGAAGTCGATGACTTCATTCAAGAGAAGGTCCAGCCCGAGCTCCACGACGTCGTCGAAAGGATCCGGGAGCTCATGCGGGAGGAGGCCCCCGACGCCACCGAGCTGATCAGCTATGGCCTTCCGATGTGGAAGCTGAAGTACCCAATCGCTTGGATAACTCCGTCCAAGAGAGAGATCACGTTCGGGTTCAGGCACGGCGTCTCGTTCGAGGATCCGCACGGTCTGTTGAAGGGCAGGGGCAAATACGCTCGGCACGTGAAGATGAAGAACGTCGAGGCCATCAACGAGGAGGCTCTTCGCAGCTACATTCGCCAGGCCGTCGAACTCGATCAGGTTTAGCGGCCGCCTACTCTCTGGGTTTTCCGAGCCTCACTTATCCGGCTGCGAGGGCCGCGCGACTGGACCCCTCCGAGGCCCTTCGATCAACATGATTCGGTCGACCCCTGAATCTAAGAAGTGAATAAGAAGGGCCGAAGCGATTAACGGTAACTGGCGGCTGCGACTAAAGTCAGTACGGTCAAAACACAACCTGTTGTGAGCCGGCTCATGTTGCGCACGAGCGCCCTTCTGCTCGCCGCTATCGTCGTCGCGGCCCCCGCTCATGCTCAACAAAGGCAGTCGGACATAAAACTGACGGTCAAGCCCGGATTGGATGGGTACGTGGCAACCGGAGAGCCCTTTCCGGTGACGGTGATTGTTGAAAGTACGCGCGCAGTCAAGGGTGATCTCGCCCTCACCTCGCTTTCGTTCAACGGCGTCAGCTCTCACAAGCTCATAAGGGCCGAGGTCCCCGCCGGAGGAAAGAAGCAGTTCGACTTGATCATGCCCCCGCCGATCAACCAAACCATCGCGACGGCGTTCCGGCTCTCGGATGGCAGGAGTCTCGAGAGCCAAACCACAGCTCTTTCGACCGATGATGCGGCCATGTTCGTGGGCGTTCTCGGTGACGAGAGCCTTCCGGCCCTTCGCGCTGTGAAGTCGGAGCCCACTGGCAACTCCGTTCGCGTCGGTGCTTTCCCTCTGCGATGGCTGGATCTGGGACCGGATGCTCTTCAAGGTCTCGACTATCTGGTTGCGGACTCGTCTGTTATGCGCAACGCGTCCGGGGCGAATATCGAAACGCTGTTCGACTGGGCATCGAGCGGGGGAAGGTTGATTGTCGGCTCACAGGATCCGTCGGACAACGCCTGGCTTCCCGAAAATCTGCGGGCGGATTGGTTGAGTACGCCCGCTGGGTGGAGGCCGGGTCTTGTGCATCCAGCGGTCACTGCGGGCGCCGATGCCTTCTCTCGTCCGATCGGCCTCGGTGAGGCGATTTTCGCCGGAAGGTCGCTCAACGATCTTTCGGCCGACAAGACCTGGTGGGAACGAACTCTTTATCCCCGCTATTCGCCGGGCGGGCGCTTGCAGCAGGAGGGCGGCTTGTCAACCCACTTCGAGATTGCGAACATGCTGAGCCAGCTCTCTGCCGGCAATGTGCGCCTGGCGTGGTTCCTGATTTTCTTGATCGCTTACATGTTGCTGGTGGGCCCGCTCAACTACATAGTGCTGCGCAAGCTGGGCCGCAAAGATCTCGCCTGGTTCACTATCCCCGCGCTGGCCCTTCTGTTTTCCGCAGGTGCTTACGGTCTCGCCCAGGGAAACCGAAGCGGTACGTCGCTCGAGCAGGCCAAGATGGTTCTGGCAACGCCCGAGGGACAGTCGGGCAGTCAGGTGGTCACCGTCACGGAGGCATCGTCCGGCGAGATGAGGCTCGGGTTCCCCTCGCATAACGTCGAGCTGCTTGGCTTCGAGTTCGGAGGACCGGGCCGGAACACTGCGCGACGTGAAGTTCGGATCACCGCCAACGGAGCGGAGGCGATCATCGACGCGGCCCCCTTCTCTGTTCATGCCGCCCGCGCGTCGCTCGACGAGTTTCCGGGAACGCTGGACACGACGCTGACTTGGGACGGCACCTCGGTAAACGCACAGGTTACGAACACGACTCCATACGACCTGACGGATGTGACTGTGATAACCGGAGGCACGGAGGCGAAAGTTGGGGATCTCGCCCCCAACAAATCGGCCACTGTGAACCTCACAGCGCAGCAAGTAAGAAACGCTTTTGGGCGTGGCGGAATGTTCATTGATCCGGGAGACGACATCGAAGGTTCCATTCGGAACGCCCTCTTCAACACATTCCAGTCAGACAGTGGATTGCGAGGGACGTTCGTGCCGTTTGCTTATGGTTTTGCAAACGACGTCGGATCGGAAGTCACGCTAGACGGCAACGCTAAACGTCCGAAAGGAAAGGCTCTGATCGCCTCGACGGCCAAGGTGTCGCTGTCGAAGTCTGCTGTGGGATCGGTGCCTGCTTCGGTTGGTCATTTGCAGCTCCTGACGGGAGTTCAGGATCACGACGGCCGTATGCCCGCGCAGTTTCCCGCCGAACCCGGGATCGCATTTGGAGGGTTCGGGGATGTGGTCTTTCACTACCGCATCCCTGCAGAGGTCGACCGGGACAGAGTCGCTTCGGCGGCTCTGCGCATACAGGGTCATCTCGCGGGTGGGCAGTTGGGCGGCCCTCTTCCGCCGCAGATCGTTGGTCCGGGAGAAAACGAGGCGCGGATAGACGTTGAGGTTCGCGAAGGTGGTCAGCAGCGGGTAGTGGCCCCAAGAATCGAGGTTTACGACTGGGACGCCCGCGGCTGGGTAGAGCTGCCGAGCCCGCAGAACTTTCAGGATGCCTCGATTCCGGTGCCCCTCAGCGTCATCTCTCCTTCCGGCTCGACCTTCATCCGGATAGATGCCCAACAGAACCCCTTGGTTCGCTTGATCGCGCTCGGTATCGAGCCGGAGGTGCGATGAGCGTCGCCCAGGAGTCCATCCCCGCAG
>DATLOJ010000105.1:0-2511 GCA_035536315.1 Actinomycetota bacterium
CGATGGGTCCTTCCTTGAACTCGTACGTTTCCGCCATCTCGAAGTCCGCACGAAGCACCGGAGCGATGAGCCTCATCAGCTCCGGATTCTGAAGCACCTCCTCCGGGGTTCCCTGAAGCCGGCGAAGCTCCATCAAGAACAAAGAGTCGGGAACCTGGTGAAGCTTTCTGTCGCTGGTCGGAATCTGTGGAGCGCGGTGCCCGGAGACAAAAAGGTGCACGGGAGGTTTGCCCTCCGACTCGAGCCTCCGTGCCAGCTCGAAGGCAACGAGCGCTCCCAGACTGTGGCCGAACAACCCAAACGGCAGGTCCGTGTAAGGGTCGACTGCCTCCGCAAGAGCCCCCACGAGGTCGTCCATTCGAGTAGCCGGCGTTTCCTTGATTCGCCATTCCCTGCCTGGAAGTTGTACCGGGCAAAGCTGGACCGGCGCAGGAAGCAGCTCGGCCCACGGACGGAAGATCGAAGCGCCGCCTCCGGCGTAGGGGATGCCAAAGAGGCGCACCCGCGCGTCTTTATCGGCCCCCAAGAATTGAAACCACCGCTGACGGGCTACGTCGCTCACGACGCGAAGCTTGTCAGATCTCGTCGATGATCTTTGAAACGGCCTCGCGCGTCGCTTCGCCGAGATCCTTGATCGTCTTTTCCTTGTAAACCTGCGATCCGTACGTCAGATGTAGCTCGATTCCCGAGTCTGTGGTGACGACACCTACCTCCAGCTGGTACTCCCTGAAGTTCTTCCGGCTTATCGGATCACCTAGCTCGGTCGGCAGCGGCTTGAAACGCGAAGCAGACTCGCCTGGATCGATTCGCCCGTAGAACGAAAAGAAGATCTTTGGCTGCGGCAGGTCTGCGAGTGGACGACCTGTCTCGGGCGTATACCGAAGGAGTCCGTAGGCAATCCCTCCCGAAGCGACACCGGCAATCTGATCGGAGAGTTTCGCCAGGGCCCCGGCCCGCGCCCCAGCGGAGGGTTCGACGTAAACAGGAAACGTGTTGGAGAACCACCCCACGGTTGCCGACAGGTCGACTCCCTCGAAAAGGTCGTGCCTGCCGTGCCCTTCGAGCTCGACCAGCACCCCTTCGGAGCCGGCCCACTCGGCGAACGCCTCACCGAACCCAAGGAGAAGGACCTCGCCGGGATCCCGGCCCCCCATCCCCGACGTGAGCCGCTCCGATGCTTCAGCCGTCAAACGAACGACGATCGTTTGCTCGTACTCGTACAGATCCGCCGCATCCGCGTGATCCGCGGGGACGTCGCCCTGTTTTTCGAGCACGGCGCGCCAAACGGCCTCTTCCTTTCTCACGGCGGCGGTGGACGAGTAATCGGCAAGGCGCGCCGCCCATGCGCGGAAAGACGTCGTCTTCGGCGGAGGCTCGACCTGTCCGGCCTCCTCTAGCTGGGAACAGAAGTCCTCTAGATCCTCGATGATCAGGCCCCACGAGAGCCCGTCCACGACCAGCTGATGTGCGGTCAGGAGAATACGCTGGCCGCCGTCGCCGAGGTCGAACATGACGGCCTTGAACAGTGGTCCCGCGGCAAGATCCAACGAAGCGTGCTCATCGGCGGCTCGTCCGAACATCTTTTCCTCTAGCGACGCCGTTGGCTCCCTGGAAAGATCGACTGAGACGAACGAGCGCCGGGCATCGGCATCATCGACCGGCACCGTCCGTTGACGCCATGAGTCGCCCGATCGTTCGAACCTCGAACGCAGCGCGTCGTGATGACCTACAACTCGAACCACTGCGTCCTCAACGATCCTGGGTTCAGCACGTCGAGTGACTTCCAGCAAAATCTGTTGATTGAAGTGATGCGGCTCTGCCCATTCCTGCTCGAAGAACCACCTCTGCTGCGCGGTGAGAACCACATTGCCCGATACGGCCCCCTGCTCCGCGTCCATCTCGATCGCCGGCTCGGTGTAAACAGACAGGTCTGCGATCACCTGAGTCTGGAACAGCGTTCTCACCGTAAGAGGGATGCCAGCCTCCACTGAGTGGTGAACAACTTCCAATGCGGTGAACGAATCTCCACCAAGGTCGAAAAAGTTGTCGTAGATGCCGATCCGGTCGATCTTCAGAATCGACTGCCAGATCTCCGCCAGCTTTTGCTCCGCCTCGGTTCGCGGTTCCGCATAGCCTCTCGCCAGTTCCGGCCTTTCCGTGCCCGGTTCGGGAAGCGCGTCGACATCGACCTTGCCGTTTGGGGTGAGTGGAATCTCTTCGATTGGTACGAATACAGCAGGCACCATGTAATCGGGGATCTTGCCGGTCAGGAACGCGCGCAGATCCGCTCCGCTCGCTCCGGCCCCCGTTACGTAAGCAACGAGTCGCGGGTTTCCCGGCTCGTCCTGTTTGGCCGTGATGTAGACGTTTTCGACGTCCGGATGATTTCGAAGAGCGGCGCCTATTTCGCCCGGCTCGATCCGAAAGCCTCTGATCTTCAACTGGTCGTCACCCCTGCCGAGGTACTGCACATCGCCGTCGCTCGTCATTCGGCCGAGGTCTCCAGAGCGG
>DATLOJ010000106.1:0-9286 GCA_035536315.1 Actinomycetota bacterium
ACAATACGTACTTGATCTTTCCAAGCGTGTCCTCGATGTTGTTTCCGAACACCCAGAGAAACAGCATGTTGCCTCCGAGGTGAAGCAGGTCGCCGTGCAAGAACATCGAGCTAACCAATGAGACGTAGATCGACTTTGACAACAGCTCGCACCCCGGCCCCCCCGGCACGTCGCCCGTGAGAACGACGTTGTCGCTTATCTCTTGCGGTACGACACCCCATTTGTACAGGAACTGGGCGGTCTGGCAGTCGATGCCGCCGGAATGCGGCTGAAGAAGGAAGAACACCAATACGTTGATGCCTATGAACGCCGCTGTCAGAAAAGAAAAGGTCCGTGTGGGGTTCTCGTCGTGGATGGGAATGAGTGAAGTGGACCCCAACATCGGGGCAGGATATATCCTGCCAAGGTTGCTTCAAACCGCACCAAACCGAAGGAGAGTCCCATGATCGAGCAGATAAGAAGCGCGCTCCAACTAGCTTCGAGTCTTGCGGAGATTCCGAAGCAGAAAGCCGAAAAGCTCGCAAGACAGATCGCCGGCGGCGGCACCAAGTCAACGCAGGTTGGAGCGATCGCCGAAGAAATCGTGAAGAGAAGTAAGGAGAACGCCAAGATGGCTCAGTCGGTGATCTCCAGCGAGGTGAGGCGTCAGATGAAGACACTGGGCCTCGCCACCCGTGACGACGTCGACAGAATCTCGAGAAGGGTGTTCGGTCTTGCCACGAAAGACGAGTTCGACCGGCTGAGCAAGCGCATTTCGGCTCTGGAGGAGAAGGCAAAGACTCCTGCGAGGTCCGCCGGTGCCTCTAGGCCCAGACAGAAAGCAGCACCTGGGGCCAACAAGGCCGCCCCGCCTTCAAGGGGAAGTTCGTCCTAGGCCAGGGAACGTACGTTCGATCCTAGGTTGACAGGGGGAGTGCTGGCTGGCAGCCTAGGGGCATCCCAATGAGCGCTTTTCCCTCGCGCGGGCGCGCGTTGCCCGCCCTTGTCCTTACATTCTTTTTCTGCACCGCATTTGCCGCTTCTGCCGCCGACCCAAAGGCAATTCAAAACGAGCTGAACAAGACTGCGGCCGAGTACTCACGCCTTCAGACCGAGCAGGCCAAGACCGAGGCGAAAATCGAGAAGCTCGAAAGCGACCTCGAGAAGGCCGATGAGGTGATCCATCAGAAGGCCCAGCTCGTGCGTGAGAGGTCCCGCTACCTCTACAAATCAGGCGGAGCAGGCGACTACATCGAAACTTTGATGCTGGCCGAGGACTTCGCCGTCTTCTTTCGCCGTATCCAGCTTCTCGAAATGGCCGGCAACAACGACACCAAGCTGGTTGATGGGATTCGCATAACTCAGGAGAGGTCGGAGGAGCTAAAAGCAAGCCTGGAAGACACCCGCAAGAGACAGCAGAAGGTTTCAGAAAACCTGAAGAAAAAGCAGGCGCAGCTGGCCCAGCAGCTAAAGGCTGCAGAGGGAGCAGCCAAGGCGTCGAAAGCCGCATCTGTCAGGCTCGGCCGGCTTCCAAACTTTGACTCGTTCACACTTCCAATGAGGCCCTCTGCGTTTGCTAATACCTGGGGGGCGCCCCGTTCGGGCGGACGCCGCCACAAAGGAACAGACGTCATGGCAGCTTGCGGCGCGCCGGTTGTCGCAGTCACAAATGGTGCGATTTCGAATCTTTCTTCCGGAGGTAACGGCGGGATCATGCTTTACCTGCGAGCCGGCAACGGGGACGTTTTCTTCTACGCGCACCTGCGGGGATATGCCTCGGGAATCAGCTCCGGAGATAGGGTCGAGGCTGGACAGCTAATTGGCTACAACGGCAACACCGGAAACGCCCGCGGCGGTCCCTGCCATGTCCACTTCGAGTGGCACCCTGGCGGCGGAAGTCCGGTCAACCCTTACCCGCTCCTTGCGGCAGTTCGCTAGCATCACTCACACAAGAATTAGGATTCGGTGATGGAACGCACCGAGAACGAAAGCCCTCAACTCCAGGAAGTCGACCCAGAGTCGGCTTCGAAGCCGAACGCGGACGCCGAGCTCGAGCGGCTCTCCAAACTGGATCCGAAGGAAAGACTTCAAGAGCTCGAAAGCTTGATCGCGGAGCTGGAACGACGACTCGAGCATGCCGAGCCCGCCCCCGAACCAACCCCCTCGGACTGATCGGCCGGGCAGACCAGCCATGAGCCGGCGACGGCTCGACAGGGAGCTCGTTTCACGAGGGCTTTGCGCCGATCTCGAGGAAGCAAGGGCCGCTGTAGAGGCCCGTCTGATTGCGATCGACGGCGCTCCCGCGATGAACCCCGCCGCAATGGTTGACTCGATCAGTACTGTCACCGTCCAAAGTCCGGCCAGGTTCGCTTCGAGGGCGGGAGACAAGCTCGCCGGGGCTCTCGAGGACTTAATGGTCGATCCGGCGGGAAGGCGTTGCCTGGACGCGGGGGCCGGGTCTGGGGGCTTTACGGATAGCCTGCTTCAAAGGGGAGCTGCTTCGGTCGTTGCCGTGGACGTGGGATACGGGCAGTTCGACTGGAGGCTCCGCAACGACCCCAGGGTTCAACTGCTCGAAAGGACGAATGTGAGAGCTCTGCCGGACATAGTCGAAGGAGACTTCGAGCTGATCGTGGCCGATCTGTCTTTCGTTCCCTTGCGCTCGGTGATTCCTACACTCGAAAGGCTGGGCGGCAGCAGCTGCGACTGGCTCATGCTCGTCAAGCCTCAGTTCGAGATCGATCCCGGTGACGTGCCGCGCGGGGGGGTGGTCCGCGACCCAGCTCTGTGGGAGTTTGCATTGACTCAGGCCGTAGGGGCAGCGGGAAGCTCAGGGCTGGGCGTTGCAGGCGTTTCACCTTCGCGCGTGCCTGGTGCCGAGGGCAATAGGGAGTTCTTTCTACACGCGCGCAGGGATGCAACCGGGGGAGAAGAGCGTGCCAAGGAAGCGTTGAAGGACCTGTCGTGAAGTCGATCGGGCTTGTCGTCCACCCGGGTAAAGAGGAGGCGGCAGCGGCCGCCCAGCTCCTCGAGAAGCTCGCCGGAGAACGAGGCTACAGAGTCGTCGAGGCAGCAGGGTCGCCTGCTCCAGACGTCATCGTCGCTCTTGGAGGCGACGGAACGATGCTCAAAGCCGCGCTGATAGCCCATCCCGTTGAGACCCCATTGGTCGGAGTGAATTTGGGAAGGCTCGGCTTCCTGTCGACCGTTGCCTCACAAAACATCGCTGCGTTGCTGGATGCCCTTGGCGACGGGAGTTACCGAATAGACGAGCGGATGGTTCTGGAAGCAAGAGTCGAACAGAACGGTGAAGCGGCGGTCGAAACAATTGCTCTCAACGAGGTCGTGCTCGAGCGCGGGACACTAGCCCGGATCGTGACCATCAACGTTTCAGTCGATAGCGAAAGAGTCACCTCTTACTCGGCCGACGGGTTCATCGTTTCCACTCCTACAGGATCAACGGCTTACTCACTGTCGGCGGGGGGGCCGGTCCTCGAGCCCAGCATGGACGCGATCGTTCTGACATCCGTATCGGCCCACTCCCCGTTGTGGCGCTCCATCGTGGTCAGAGCGGACCGTACGATCACCCTCGCTATCCCCGAGGATCCTATTGCCGTCTCTGCAGATGGAAGAACCGTCGCCGCATTGGACTCAGGGGCAAGGGTCACCGTCAAGGCATCTCAAAACCGGCTGAAGCTCATAACTCTCAGCGAATCGGGTTTCTACGAGAAGCTTCGGTCGCGTTTTCAAGTCGAACCGAACCGCTAAAGCCCAGGTATCCACGAGTAAACTCACTCGCAGATGCTGTTCAGATCGCGTTCGCGTACGGCCCCCCCTGCCGAGGGGACGATCCACGGAATTGCAAGAGTCGATCGCCGCACTAAGCGGCTCATTGGACGTCTGCAACCGGCGGAGATCGCCGTCATCGACCATGACGACCTCGACCGGATTGCAGCGGAGGGGCTGGTTGAACGCAAGGTAAAGGCCGTGCTGAACGCAGCGCCCTCATCAACGGGCAAATACCCAAACCTCGGGCCGCTGGTATTGACCGGAGCAGGAATCGTCCTGGTCGACTCCATCGGTCCCGACCTGTTCGCGCACGTGGACGAGGGCGACCTCGTGGTGATAGATGAAGGCCGAATCCTCGTCAAAGACGAGATCGTGGCAAAGGGTGAGGTCGTGACTCCTCAGCTTGCTCAGGAAAAGCTCGACTCATCCAAGCGAGACATTGGCCATGCTCTGGAAAGCTTCGCCGAGAACACGCTCCAGTACATGGTGAATGAACGGGAGTTCCTGCTTGAAGCGTTCCATATGCCGGGAGTCAAAACCGAGATTTCCGGAAGGCACGTCATGGTCGTCGTGCGCGGCTATGGATACAAAGAGGATCTTCTCCATCTGGTGAACTCCGGTTACCTGCGAGAGGTAAAGCCCGTCCTTATCGCAGTAGACGGCGGAGCCGACGCATTGCTCGACCGCAACCTTAAGCCCGACATAATCATCGGAGATATGGACTCGGTCACGACCGAGGCCCTTACTTGCGGAGCCGAGCTAATCCTTCATGCGTATCCCGACGGTCGCGCGCCTGGTAAAGAAAGACTCGATGCACTGGGCCTGACCTACTCCTCCTTCGAAGCCCCTGGGACGAGCGAGGACATAGCGCTTCTGCTTGCCCACGAGAAGGGATCCGAGTTGATCGTTGCTGTAGGTGCACGGGTCAGCATGGTCGAGTTCATGGATAAGGGACGAAAAGGCATGGCATCGACATTTCTCGTGAGACTGCGTGTCGGCCCGAAACTGGTCGACGCAAAGGGCGTCAGCTCTTTGTACAAAACGGGCCCAAGCGGCCCTCAGCTCTTCGGACTGGTTGCAGCTGCATTAGTGTCGATGCTTATTGTCGTCGGGCTCTCCCCGCCATTGCAGCTTTTCTTCGACAGCTTTGTCGACACGATTCAAGACCTGTGGCTGACCATCAAGGGAGCACTGGGATAGGAATGCACACCCTCGAATGATCAACTTCAGGTATCACGTCGTCTCGATAATCGCGATTTTCCTCGCGCTTGGATTTGGACTGCTATTCGGAGTCACGTTCCTGGATGAAAGCGTGGTCGAGTCCCTGGAACGCCAGCAGAAGAGGTTGGGGGAAAGAAACGAGCAGCTGCACAAGGACAACGGACGGCTCGAGGAACAGCTCGAGAAAATGATCGCCTTCGCCGATTCCTCCCTACCCCTGATCGTTCGGGGAAGTTTGAGAGACCGCGTAGCCGTTGTAATCACCTTCGAAGACAGCAAGGAGTCGGTTGTCGAAAACACCATCGCTGCTCTGGGGGCCGCGGGAGCGCAAGTGGATTCCGTAGTTTCTCTCTCTCAAAATCTCGACATGTCCACAGACGAGAGAAGGAGGCAGGCGGCGGTCATAGCCGAAACCGCATCAGCGGACAATGCCGTCGTCAAAGACGCACTGGCCAGCAGGACCGCAGCGGCCTTGGCGGGGACGGCTCCCGGATTTCTGCAAAGGATGGCTGATAACGGCGCCGCTTCGATAGGAGAGGTTCAGGGAGTGCCCGGGAAGCCCCTCAGGGAACTGGCTCAGCCCGGTTCCGCGATCGTGATCGTCCAGCCCGAGGATCCTCAGGAAGACCTGGAGCAAAACTTTCTGCTGCCGGTTCTGAGAAAACTCTCCGAAGCTCAAGCAGTGTGTGCGGTGGTCGAAGAGTCAAACGAGCAGCGTCCCTTCCTGTCCCTCATTAGAGGTGACGGCACACTTCGGATCGTGACGGTTGATGGACTGGAGTCCTCCGTCGGCCGAGCCGGCCTTTCCCTCGGGTTGGAGGCGGCTTTTGCCGGCCGTTTCGGGCACTACGGTTTTGGTGAGGGCGCGACATCAGTCCTTCCGGAACAACCAGCCACATAAGCTCATTGCCCACCAACTCTTGGTGAAGCACCGCATCGGCCTCTGCGTAATCTTCGTCGCGCTCGCGATGACAACTGCTTGCTCCTATAGCGCCGGGGGCCGGCCCCTTGATCCGCCGAGGAATCCGAAAGTGCTGATATTCGGAATTCCCGCCGTAACTTGGGAGGACTTGGGGCGCGCCTCCGTTCCCACATTCGACAAGCTCGCCAGGCAGGGCGCCACAGGAAATGCCTCGGTGAGGGTCTTGAACATCCCGGGGGAGGGCTACGCAACCCTGGGCATGGGACAGCGTGTTCAGGTAGACCACTCGGCCGGGCTGGCTTTCGACGTCGCAGAGTTGGTTGAGAACGGAACGGGAGCGGATCTGTTCGAAAGACGCTCCTCCTTCAAAGCCAGAGGTGCGGTTGTGGTGGTGCCCATTGACCAGATATCCAAGCGCAACGTGGGCCGCGCATTCGACGCGAGACCCGGTTACCTGGCCTCGAACATGGAGAAGCGCGGGATGACGACTGCGGTCATCGGCAATGCGGATACATCTTTGGCACCGCTTCCGTCGCGCCTTCCACCACTTCCTGACTTCTTCCCCGCCGATGCAAGGGATTCAGGAATTCACCGCGAAGCCGCCCTGGTAGTGATGAGGCAAGACGGAACTGTGGCCTCAGGAACAGTGTCCCGGGCATTGCTCCGCGCCGACGCTTCAGCGCCTTACGGCATCTCTACTTCACTGGATGCTCTGTCGAGGGCGTTCGATGAATCCTGGCCGAAATCAACATTGGTTGTTGTTGAGAACGGCGACACCTCGAGGGCTGAGTCATATGCAAACGGGCTTCCCAAGGAGAGTCGCGAGAGCGCACGAGCGGCGGGGCTCGAGCGCGCAGATTCTCAACTCGAGTTGATCCTCCGCAAGGTCGATTTGAGCAAGACGCTGGTAATCGTCGTTGCGCCCACGACGCCGGGCGGTGGAGAGGAACGCGGACAACTCCGGCCCGTCATCTTGGCCGGCGCGGGAGTGGGGGCCGGAACACTGCAAAGCGCGTCTACCCGCAGGGACGGACTTATCGCCATGCACGACATAACTGCCTCGATCGCGAAGTACCTGGACCTGGCCGACGAACGCTTTGCGGCCGGAAGGGCCTTGAAGGTGATTCCCCGGGCATCCAGTTCGAGTCTCACGGACACTAATTCCAGAGCTGTAACGCATGACCAGCTTCGACCTTTCATTTCCTTGATCGCTCTATCGGCCATGTTCGTCCTCTCCCTCCTGGCTCTTATTCGCCTGAAGAACGGACCGCTCGACTCGAAGTTCCGAATCATGCTGCTGTCTTCACTTGCCTTTCCTCTCGCGTCCTACGTGTCGACCGCGGGGGTGTGGAAGGCAGGCAGGGGGCTGGCTGCCGCGACGATAATCGTGGCTTCGGTTGCTCTGGGCTTCCTGGCACATGTGACGTTCACCCGGAACCGGACAGCTGTCCTCGCGATCACATTGGCGACTTCTGCCTACTTTTTCCTGGACCTTGCTCTGGGCGCTCCCGGCCAGCTCGACTCCGTCTTCGGCTATTCGTCGATTGCCGGAGGCAGGTTCTACGGCCTGGGCAATTTAGGTTTCGCACTCTTTGCCTCCGCTGTATTTCTTGCGGCAGGAAGCTTGATCGACTCCCGCGATCGCTGGAGCCGCGTTGTGGTTGCACTGTTGCTGGTCGCTGCCATCATCGGCGTGGGACATCCGCGTCTTGGTGACGATGTCGGTGGAACCATCACGATGATCCCCGCCGCAGCCGTATTCCTCGTAAATGCATTGAGAGAGAAAAGGCTTCGAACCAGATGGCTCCCCCTCCTGGTGCTAGCAGGAGTAGGCATGGTTCTGGTTTTCGGGGCCATCGACCTAATGCGTCCACCGGAGACACGCACCCATTTGGGCGACTTCCTTGCCGGCTCAATTCGAGATCCCTTAACCGTTTGGCTGGTGCTGCAGAGAAAGCTTGAGACGGGTGTTCGAATTGCCATAAGTAACTACTGGGGACTTGCGGTTCCGGGGGCCGCCATCGCAATCGTGCAGCTTCATAGAAGATCCCCATACCGTTTAAGAGAGTTGATGCGTAACAATCCGGCCTTGACGGCAGGACTGGACGCATTGCTTCTGGCCGCGGTTTTGGGGTCACTGGTCAACGACTCCGGGCTCGCCGTTGCCGGACTGATGCTCGCAGTCCTCGTTCCATGGATCATCCTGGTCGCCTCGGAGCTCCAAGAGGAGGTTGCGAGTGCCTGAGGGAGTCCCGAGCATGAGCACGACGACCAGGTCCGTAATCCTGTACGGCGAAGACTGCGGCTTTTGCCGCTGGTTCTTGTCCAAGATCCTGGTCTGGGATCGCAGGAACAATCTGCGTCCTGTTTCGCTTCAGAGCAGCGAGTCAGATGAGCTCCTTGGCGGCATGGACGAGAAGGGGAAGATGGGGTCCTGGCACCTGGTGACACCGGACGGGAGAATTCATTCGGCAGGCGCTGCCGCCGTTCCGCTTTTCAAGATCCTTCCCTTCGCGAGACCCTTGTCCTGGCTGGCCTGGCTGTTTCCGGGGATTACGGGATGGATCTACCAGTACTTCGCGGACCACCGCGACTGGTTCGGGTCGAAACTCGGAGCCGATGCCTGCGCGGTCGACCCTTCGAGTGTGAAGCTAGAGGAATCTTCCGTCTGAAAAAGGGCCGCAGGCTGTCCCGGAGAGGCGCAGCTCATCTGGCCGATCAAGTCGCGAGCCGGCTTCCGGGCTCCCCGTGGAGACGAATCCTCCACATCTCCGATCTGCACAACCTTCCCTCAGGATTTCGTTTCGCTAAAGCGCTGAGCCTTGCCATCCGACCGTCGATGGTCGTCAACACCGGCGACATCAGCGGGTGGGGGCCGGCGGTCGAGACGTTCCTCGCCTGGCGATATCTCTCGTTCGACGTTCCGCATGTATTTGCTCCCGGCAACCACGATTCGCGAACGTGCAGCCGCCGGATTGAGGGGGCCGGGGGAGTGGTTCTCGAGGAGCCGGGAGTGAGAGAGGTCCAGGGCCTTTCGTTCTGGGGGATCCGTGATCCAAACCGAACACACCTTTTCGGCAAGCCTTACGACCCAGGGCTTTGCCGGGAAGCGGCAATGCAAAATCCACCTCCGGCCGGAATGCCCCTCGTTGTCGCGGTCCACAACGATCTGATGCTGTCGGCCACAGGCACGCAAATTCCGCTCGTTCTTTCCGGACACTTCCACGCGTCACGAGTGAAGACCGAAAGTGATCCTTCAGCTCTGGGCGAATCCAGAGTCAGAGTCTCTGTACGATCCGGCTCGCTTGGTGGTGGCGGACCAACCCGCAAGCTGCCCCTCGAGGCCGCCGTCATAGACCTGGCTTCTCAGACCGA
>DATLOJ010000107.1:0-7203 GCA_035536315.1 Actinomycetota bacterium
ACCGGCTCGTAGTTGGTGCTCAGGTACTTTCCGTCGTCGTCGAACTCGATCGTCGTGACCGATGCCCGCCGGCATGGCAGGCCCGCTCTCCAGGGGGGCTTCGGGTTTCCTTCTATGCGAAGGCGCGCGACCAGTATCGGTGTCATGTGCGATACGGCCACGGCCTCGCCCCCCGCATGCTTCCCGCGCATCCTCTCGACGGCGGCGAGCATCCTGGCCGAGGTCGAGTTGTAACTCTCGCCCCAGCTCGGCCTGAACGGGTTGATGAAGTGGCGCGCGTTGAGCGGGTTGCGGAACAGGCGCATGTCGCCCGGCTTGCCTTCGAGCTTGCTCATCGACTCGATGAGGTCGGGTTCGACCTGTGGTTCGAGGGAGTGCCGTGCCGCGATCTTGTCAGCGGTTTGAATGGCCCTTTCCATGGGGCTCATGTAAACGGCCGCTATCGGGCGGCTGCTGAGGTACTCGGCTACCGCATCGGCTTGCCTCAGGCCTCGCTCGGAAAGCACGTACCCCTCGAGCCTGCCGTACCAGATGTTTCCGGGGTTCTCGACTTCCGCATGGCGGACCAGGTGAATTAGCGTGGACATGGCCCGTGAGAGTAATCGAAAGGAGCTTCGATTGAATCTTGTCTTCGCGCTGCTGGTCGCAACGGTCGGGGGGCTCATCGGAATGAAGATCGGCCTTCCCCAGGGTGCGCTGCTCGGTGGTCTGCTCGCGGCAGCCGCCTTGAACGTCAGCAAGCTGTCGACGGTTCCGAAGCTGCCGGCGCCTTTGCTGTTCGCCATGTACGTCCTGATCGCCGTGGAGCTGGGGGCCGGAGTTGAGCGCGCGACTCTCGGTGCTCTTGCGAAGGTCTGGCTTCCGGCCGTTGTTTACGTCGCGCTGCTGGTTGTGTTCTCCGTTGGGTGCGGCCTGGCGATTCACAAGATCTATGGCGGAGAGCTGTCCACGTGGGTCATGGGAACCGCGCCTGGAGCGGTGAGTGGAATCGCGGCGCTCGCCGCCGACGTAAAGGCGAACGTTGCAGTGGTAGTAGCCCTTCACACTCTTCGTGTGACGGCCATCGTGTTTCTGATTCCGCCGCTGTACAAAGTGCTCGCGCGGTGAGGCACGCTTCGGTAGTGCTAGCGTCAATTGCATGAAATGGCAGGGAAAGCGCTGCGTCGTCACCGGGGCCTCCAGCGGCTTTGGCGTGGAGATTGCCAAGCTGCTCGCGGGGAAGGGGGCCGAGGTAATCGCGGTCGCGCGGCGCAGGGAAAGGCTCGAGGCACTGGTGGAAGAGCTCGGCGGCGAGCCCCACTCGTTCGAAGTGTGCGACATCTCGTCGCTGGAGGAGATTCGCAAGCTAGCGTCCATCCTGGCGGACAAGTTTCCTCACATAGACGTTCTGATCAACAACGCCGGAATTCCGGGGAGCGGCCCATTCGGCGAGGCATCGTCGGAGGAGATTGAGCGGGTGATCAAGACCAACCTTCTTGGCCCGATGCTCACGACCAGGGAGCTTCTTCATTTGGTGGAAGCGGCTCCAAAGGCCGAACGCACGCCGGTCGTCGTGAACGTCTCGTCGATTGCGGGACGAGTCCCAACCCCGCGGCTGGCCGACTACGCGGCGTCGAAGTTTGGTCTCGTCGGGTTCACGGAAGCCGCGTGGCACGATCTGAAGCCCCGCGGCATCCGCTCGATGGTTGTGAACCCGGGCCTTGCCGACACCGAGGGTTTCCCAATGGACCGCATCCGAAAGAACCCTCTTGTGGCATGGACGGTCATGGACGCTTCCAGAGTTGCGAAGGCCCTGATCGGTGGCATCGAGAGGGGGAGCTTCGAGGTTCGCGTGCAGTGGTGGATGCATCCGCTGTATCACGTGACGGTTGCGTTGGGACCCTTGCGCCGGTTGGTATCGGGAGCGCTGCAGGACACAATCGACGACGCCGGGAAGCGCTAGCTAGTGCACCGTCAGGCAACGTTCGCCGCGTTAGTGCGGCGCAGGCTTCCGCCATGCGGCGTTCTCGGTCGCCCACATACCTCTTGGTATGCGAGCTCCCTGCGGCCTTGCCTGACGAAACCCTGCATCCGCCCTAACATCGCCGACGTCACCAGACGGAGCACTAAAAGCTCGCGCTGAACGCGCGGGCTTTCTCCGGCCCCCGCGCATACCTTCGGAAGATCGCTTCACCGGGGCCTCCGCTTTCGGTCGGAGGATCCGGAATCTGCTTCAGGTTGTAGCTCCAGCCGCTGTCGGTGACTTCGACCACGCCGAAGCCGAACGGCCATTCCTTCACACATGGGACTTCCAGAACGGGAACCCCGTTCAGCTCCGTCAGGGCCGAGCGATGGGTGTGACCGCAGAACACCGCGAACGGCTTAACGCGATCGACCATCCGAGCCAATGTCTCGGTGCTCTCCTCATCCAGGCCGAAGATCAGCGGAGGAAACCCGAGGTATGGATACGGCGGGTGGTGAAGCACGACGATCGTGCGTTCATCTGAGCCCTCCAGCGCGTCGACCCAACGGGCGACCTCCTCCTCGAACCTGCCACCGGGCACCGACTCATGCGGCTCCTGTTTGAACCCTCCGCCGAGCAGATCGAACGGCGGAAACGGCGAGGCTTCGGGAGTGGCGGAGTTGATCACGATCATCCTGACTCCATAAGTCGAGTCGTCGATCAATGGCTCGCGGTTGAAGGTCTTTCGAAAAGTCTCGAGGCCGGAGGCCGAGGGAGCGCCGCCCCCGCCCCACATGTCGTGGTTTCCCAGCGTTACGAAGGTCGGAAATTGCGACCAGTCGATGATCGTCCTGGCCTGGGCGAAGAGGTGGTCGGCTCCGTTCTGCGTCAGATCCCCCGTGAGCACTGCGAAGTCCGACTCGGTCTCAGGAAGATGGTTGAGCACGCGCGCCAGGATGTCGTCGGCGCGGGGCGCCCCCACGTGAGGGTCTCCGATCAGAGCGAAGCGGGTGATGAGGTTGCCTTGGGCCTTTGTCTCCTGCGCCTCGGGCCATTCCGGCGGGAGCGGAGCCGGCATTCCAGCCACCGCCAGCTGGTTCGCCGCTTCCATCAGATCCGGCTCACCAATGGCTTTCATCTCGGCCAGTTGCTCGGCGTCCATGGTTGCTTCGGAGTGGGCGTCGACGTACATCGCCAGACGCTGAAGGAATATCGCAGCCATGGCGCCGGTTTCGCCCGGGGGGCCGGCGACGTCGTCCATCCACCGCGCGTGGCCCTCGGCGAAGTCGTCGCTGACCTGAATGCCGGCCTTCTTGCAGACGTCCTCGAGTATCCCGGCCCGGCGTTTCGCTCTGGCGGCTCCGTCGGTGAGGCCTCTTCCGTCGAGGGCCTTGGCCCGCGCGGCTTCGACTACCCAGTTGGAGAGCTTTAGCTCGGCCTCGCCCGACATGCTTGGCGAAGCTACCAGAATGCTTATGGCATGATTCGCTCTCATCCATGGCAATTTCCTCTCGTTCGCGCGCCGATTGGGACACTTACTTTCTCGACATCGCGCGTCAGGCTGCGACAAGATCAAGCTGCACTCAGTACCGCCACGGCGCCGTCGTCGTTTCCGGGCGGCGCATTCGATCTACCGGCTACAACGGAACGCCAAGCGGATACGGGCACTGCGATCAAGGTGCGTGTCCGCGCGGGCGGAAGGGCGACATGTCCAAGCCGTGTCACGGTCTTCACGCCGAGGCGAACGCGTTGTTGTTTGCCGGGCCCGAGGAACGCGACGGGTCGACCCTCTACATCACCGCTCCGCCATGCATGGACTGCGCGAAGCTCATCGCCAACTCCGGAGTGACGGAGGTCGTTGCTTACAGCGGCGACTTCCCCGAGCTGGACAGGGTCAAGAGGTTTCTGCTCGACTGCAAAGTGCGGGTTCGATTGATCAAGGCGCCCAAAGCCGTCAACTGACGAACTGACCGCCGGGTCGATTTCGACCTGCGGGTCAGTATGTGCCCAGGCTCGTAAAAAACTTTTCTCGGATGGCAGGTTCTTTCGCCAGAGCCCTTTCGACTCACCCACATCGCCCTTACCATCGTTGAAGCGAAGGGAGTGGTGAGGGTGCTGTTAGTTAAATGTGAGGCTTGTGGTGCCGCCGTCCGGTCGGAAAGCTCGGACGCGGGCCAGTGCGCGAGTTGTGGTCAGGGCCTGACGGGCTCGGCGACCATGCCGGTATCGATTGCGATCGGGATGCAGGACTTCTCCGATGTGGTCACTGAGTCGTCGATCACTGAAGACATCGGACACACGCAACTTCCAGAAGCGTTTGCGCGCGAGGATCTGATAAGAGTCAGCTAGGAACGCGGGCCCACTTCGGCGCTTTGCGTGGTGTCTCGCTGAGATCCAGTGACATCTGTTCGACATCTTCGCTTGGCGCTTCCTCGGTTACGCGTTCTTGGCGCCTCGGTGCATGCTTCCGGTCTTTCTCGAATGCGCCGTACCGGGACTTCAGCGCGCTGACCCGCCCCCCGATCTCGCGGGACACGTCTTTTGGAGCGTTCGACTTGACGTAAGTCGCCCGATAGTTCTGCACGAGGTGCGGGTACTCGCGCTCCAGCCACGGCATGAACTCCTCCTTAACGCCGGGCCGCAGATACAGCACGATCGGCAGGATGTGAGTAGCACCCGATTCCGCAATAGCTCGCACGGTTGCTTCGAGCTGTTCCGGAGAGTCTGAGATTCCAGGAAGTATGGGGGCCATTAGAACCCCGCATGGGATGCCCGCTTCATTCAGCTTCTTGACGACTTCCAAGCGCCTGCGCGGATGGGGCGTCCCCGGCTCGCTGCGTTTCCACACGTCTTCATCGACGGTGCCGACCGAGAAGTTCGTGGTGACATCCATCTTGGCGGCGCCCTCTTGCAACAGATCGATGTCGCGCTGGATGAGAGTTCCTTTGGTAAGAATTGAGTAAGGGTTTCGCGCAGAATTGAGCTCGCCGAGAATTCCGCGCATCAGTTTGTAGTGGCCCTCAGCGCGCTGATAGGGATCGGTGTTAGTCCCCATCGCAATCTGCTCGCCGCCCCAAGACTTCTTGCGAAGCTCACGGCGCACTAAATCAACAGCGTTGACCTTGACGACGATTTTCTTGTCGAAGTCCTCGCCGGCATTGAAGTCGAGGTAAGTGTGCGTGGGCCGAGCAAAACAGAACCGGCAGGCATGACTGCATCCTCTGTACGGGTTGATCGTCCAGTTGAAGCCGAAGCGGTCGCCGGGAACGTGGTTGATGATGCTCTTCGCGTTGACCTCGTAAAAAGTCATGCCTTTGAACTCGGGAGTTTTGAACCGCCGGACGACGGCCTCGTCGGCAAATATCGGAAGCCGTGCACGCTCCTCGGAGTCGTCGCGGTCCGCTAGCAGGTTGTCCCACCTCATAGTGCTTAGAAGGATAGAACATATGTTCGACTAAGCCAACCGTGGCTTCGAGCCCACATCGGGTGGTCTGTGCTGGACTAGGTCCAGGTGAGGCTCTCCAGGTGAGCCTGTGCTGGACTAGGTCCAGCCAGGCCTCAGAAAGGGCGCTAGGCCCCCACGTCTGCGAGAGTCAGAACCGGCCTTGCCCGCGTTACCTGGGCGGAACCACTGATCGACCCGAGCCAGTCCTTCGCAGCCTTGCGTAACTGCCTTTTGAGTGCGGCCCGCATTCCGGGGATGAGCCTCATGTACCAGGGGAGCTCGATCGTGAAATCCAGCGCCGCCCTTGTCATGTCGGGGGCCAGGCGGTCGAGCCGGCCTTCGCCTCTGCCGTGTAGCCACGTCCCACCCTCCAGCCCGAAGGGGTAAACGCACTGGTCGGCCTCTCTCCCGGGCTTCCTCCAACTGAGAAGAACCCTGTCGGTCAGCTTGACCCCGAGGGGGTCTATAGCAATCTCGAGCCTCAGGCCCGGTTGTCCCACCTGTGCGCTTTTGACCCCAGGGAATTTCTCTATTGCCTCCGCTCGGCGCATGAGGAGGGCGAGGTTCCCTGAAGGGACCCCCACGTCTACCTGTTCGCTCACTGTGAAGGCGTATCCGTGGTTTCTCATAATCTCAGGTTACCCTATTACTACATATTAAAAAGTATTGAAGGTACAAATTTCTAAGAAACTTTTTGGCCTCCCGTTCCGGCCTCCTCGGGCGTCAGTGGAGCCCGGACGAACAGGTGAGGAAAGCGCTTGGCCAGCTCGCGATCGCCCTCGATCTTGATAGCTCCGGCCCTCGCTGCCGCTTCGGGCTCGAGGGTGCCCGTTGCAATCCTGGCCCAGGTGAGCTCGTCCGTTGAGATGAGGGTCTGGGCCTCAGAATCGGCCCCCTCGTGGATCCGGCACGCAGCATCCTCGATGTGAACCGTCCATTCGCCTCCGTGGTCGCCGGTGAGCCTCACAGCTACGGAAACCTTTAGGTCCCCGGCCTCCTCTGGTTTGAAGGCAGCCGGCATCGCTTGAAAGATGAGCTCCGGGTCGATCAGGTCTCCCTCTACGGGATCCGTCATCAGCATCGACATCCCGAACCGGGCCAGGCTTTGAAGAACGCTCTCGAGGGCCTGTCCCTTGGCGGTCAGCGTGTACTCAACCTTCGGCGGGATCTGCTTGAACATCCTGCGAACGACAAGGCCCTTTTGCTCGAGACGCTTCAGCCGGTCCGATAAAAGGTTGGGGGCGATCCCCTGAAGCGACCCCTGCAGATCCTTGAATCGCTGCTTCCCACGTAGCAGGTCCCTGATGATCAGCAGCGTCCAGCGGTCCCCGACGACATCGAGGGACCGGGCGACTGGGCAGAACTGTCCGTACCTTTTGTCCTTGCCCGTCATCTTCTAACTATAAAAGATAAAGCAAGCTTTTACGACCTATTTCTGTGCAATGCGAGGAACAGGGCCAGGCCGAAGAGCACAGGCATCGCCACCGCCATCCTCCAGAACTCCCTCGACGGACTCAGGGTGATATCGCCGTCCGGTGTGGTCAGAGTCCGGCTGAACGCCCGCTTTTTCACCCGGTCGCCCTGCTCGACTGCCCCGGCCAAAGTTGCATCGATTTGGGTCGTTCGGCCCCCCACCGTCAAAAGGAAGACATCGTCGAGTCCCACGTGCTTCTCAAATCGCCTCTCAACCTGGTCCACCCGGCCGTCGATCGACTGGGGGATTAGCGACCGGTTGAAGGTGACGGCAAGATTTGCTGCCGCCAGAGAAAGGACAAAAACCAGAACGGCGGCCCTAGGCGAACGCAAGTACGAACCC